>CAZOCC010000019.1:0-13803 GCA_964578255.1 uncultured Dehalococcoidia bacterium
GGCATGCACAGGATTCCACGGATTTTCAGGAATTTATGATTGTTCCTATGGGATTGCAGAGTTTTAGTGAAGCGTTGCGCTGTGGTGCGGAGGTATATCAGTCATTGAAAGGTGTTCTCTCCAAATATGGATATTCCATAAATGTGGGAGATGAAGGCGGATTTGCACCGTCGCTAAAATCCAATAAAGACGCCGTGGAATTGATACTAGTGGCTATAGAATCTGCTGGCTACAAACCTGGATCTGATTGTTTCATAGCTCTTGATGTGGCTGCATCTGAATTGTGGGAGGATGGTAAATATATTCTACCAAAGGAAGGCACAAGCATGGATACCAATGAAATGGTGGAATTTTTTGCAGACTGGGTTTCGAAATATCCTATAATAAGCATTGAAGATGGGATGGCTGAAGATGACTGGAGTGGATGGAATATGCTGATGACCAGATTGGGTGGCCATGTTCAATTAGTTGGAGATGATTTATACACTACAAACGTTGAACGTATTCAAAGGGGCATTAATGAAAGATCCAGTAACTCTGTCCTTGTGAAACTCAATCAGATAGGTACATTAACCGAGACATTGAACGCCATGGCATTAGCCAAATCTGCAGGTTGGAGTAATGTTATAAGTCATAGATCTGGTGAAACTGAAGATACCACTATCTCCGACCTGGCTGTAGCGACTGGTGCCGGACAGATAAAGGCTGGAGCACCGGCTAGAAGCGAACGGCTGGCCAAATACAATCGTCTACTCAGGATAGAGGAACTGCTTGGTGACACTGCCTCGTATGCAGGTATGAATGCCCTACCATTTTAATATGTATCTGAAATATAACTGACAAACACATTAAGCGCTTTGATTAAAAAGAGACTATATGCTGGCTGGAAACATAAAACATATTGTAAGGAGATGAATAGATGGCTACACGTATCGGCATCAATGGATTTGGTAGAATAGGCAGGCAGGTGTTAAGGGCTACTATGGAGAGACATCCAGACATTTTGGAAGTTGTAGCAGTTAACGATTTAACGGATGCTAAAACTAACGCACATTTGTTCAAATACGATAGCACATATGGGCGATACCCAGGTACCGTACAGGCTGCAGAAAAATCTATCAGTGTAGATGGTCGGGAAATCACTATAACGGCTGAGCGCGATCCGGCTAAGATACCCTGGGGTGATATGGGTGTTGACATCGTAATAGAATCTACAGGGGTGTTCACGGATGCTTCCAAGGCAGCAGAGCATATCAAAGCTGGAGCTAAGAAGGTGATCATATCAGCTCCAGCTAGTGGTGAGGATATGACCATTGTTTTGGGAGTTAATGAAGATCAATACGATCCTGCTATTCACCATGTGATGTCCAATGCATCTTGCACCACTAACTGTGTAGCAACAATGGTAAAGGTGATCCATGATAATTTTCAAATTACAAACGGATTGATGACTACTGTTCACTCATATACCAACGACCAAAGAATCTTGGATCAAGCCCACGGAGACCTTCGTAGAGCACGTGCCGCTGCAGAGAACATTATACCAACCACAACTGGTGCTGCCCGGGCATGCGGAATAGTTATGCCAGAACTTCAGGGTAAGGTGCACGGTATTTCCTTGCGTATTCCTACAGCCACGGTGTCTGTGACTGATTTTGTTTGCAATGTCGAACGTGATGTGACAGTGGAAGCCGTGAATTCTGTGTTGAAAGAAGCGTCTGAAGGGAAACTGAAAGGGATACTTGGATATAATGAAGAGCCATTGGTTAGCACAGACTACAAACAGGACTCCCATAGTTGCATAGTTGATGGACTTTCTACCATGACTATGGGTAATAATATGATTAAGGTACTTGGTTGGTACGATAATGAATGGGGTTACTCCTGCCGTACCGCTGATCTATGTGCGTTCTTAGCTGGAAAGGGCATTTAATTTGCTACGGGTATCCCGGCGTCACATGTGATATGTTGCTGTAATTGATAAAATATTTAGACCTTGCAACCTGAAGTTTTGTATAAAGAGCCAAGAGGCAAGTCGTTTTGGACTGACGTAAAATGGCGGACCATGTTACTGAAATATGGTATCCTCCCTATTTTGCTGTTGGCTATATGCCTGAGATTTTACGGCATTAATTGGGATCAACAAGGACTATTCCATCCGGATGAGCGGGCCATACTTTTCCATGTCAATGACATGGAATGGCCATCACTATCGGATGTCGGTGTGTTGTTCGATGCTGAAAACAGCCCCATGAATCCAAGATGGTTTCCCTATGGTAGCCTGCCCTTGTATGCGGTCAAAGTTACACAAACGTTAATCAGTCCAATTGTACAACTTGATTTTTGGCAACTCCGAATATTAGGTAGAACAATATCGGCATTGTCTGATACGGGGACTGTATTGATGGTTTTCCTTCTAGGCAGGAGGCTATACGGACATAAAGTTGGATTACTAGCTTCGCTCTTAACAAGTGTAACAGTATTGCATGTACAGTTAAGTCATTTTTATGCTGTAGACACATACCTGACATTTTTTCTCATAAGTGCCATATATTTCATGGTTAGGATGCTGCAGGATGGAGGACTCAAATACTCCTTCTTTACCGGTGTGTTCATTGCTCTGGCATTAGCATCCAAGATTAGCGTTTTGCCAATATTCGCATCTCTGTTGCTAGTGTATGTGGTTATATTCAAGAGTAGCAACCGAGCGCTCCATGAAGGTTCAGTATATCAAAATCCAAATACTATTTTGTCGAGCGCTGCGGTGGTTCTAGTCAGCTGCATGTTGACCTTTTTTGTCACCACGCCGTATGCCATATTGGATTGGTATAAAGAGATACCGTGCCATATGCCATTCGACTTTCTGAATTTCCTGAATTCGAATTACTTCGTGTGTGACATTGGTGCCCAATATGACATGGTTCGAGGTCAATCTGGTTTGCCATTCACCCAACAATACGTGGGGACCACAGCGTTTTGGTATCAAATAACACAACTCTCTACGTTTGGTCTAGGACTACCATTGGGTATACTTGCCTGGACGTCTGTAGTGTTTACATCGATATACTACCTTGTTCGGCCTAACAGATATGACCTGTTGATTCTATCCTGGGTTATACCGTATTTCTTACTCACAGGATATTTGGAAGTCAAATTCCTACGATATATGCTACCTATGACACCGTTCATAATCATAATGTGTTCTCGAATGCTACTACTATTCAGGGCATGGATGATGCGTCATAAACCGGAATATGTTTCTTTAGTCAATTGGGGTTTAATTGCCGTCGTTTTAATCACCGGTGTTTATGCTATTGCATATCTCGGTATATATAGCGATAAGCATACTGCGGTTAAGGCTTCTCAGTGGATCCAAAACAATGTGGATAAAGATTCAACCATATTGATGGAACACTGGGAAGAACAAATACCAAATTTACATGGGTATAGAACTGGTTGTGGTAACCAATGGGACGACCTGACTTGTATGAGAATGTATGATGCAGACGAAACTGTCTATCCAGATGGTAGAGATAAGATGGAGAAGGTAGTTGATCAACTTGCCAATGGGGATTACCTTGTGTTGTTTAGCAACAGGCTTTATGGGACCATTCCCAGGCTTCCACAAAAATATCCTGAATCTGGAAAATATTACCGGGAGCTTTTCCAGGAACACCTAGGTTATAAATTGACACATGTGGAGATGTCATATCCTAATATAGCAGGTGTGAGTTTTGCAGATAACACCTTTGTTCGTCCTAATGTAGGAACCCCTATTCACCATGCACTCAGCATACCTGATGGATTAGTTGTTGATCTTGGATATGCAGATGAAAGTTTCAGTGTTTACGACCATCCAAAGATCCTTATATTTGAAAATCGTGCTAGATTTACCGCTGATACTATATCTGAAAGAATATCCTATGGCCAAACAGCGATAGACTCTGAGCCGCTAACCATGTCAAGACACATTGAGGCCCTTCAGCAAAGTCACGGTTCATGGGCCAGCATATATACTGGCAATGTATCTCAACCAATGTCTGTTTTCTTGTGGTTGGCATTTATTTACTCTATATCATGGCTCGGCTTACCATTGACCTTGTTATTATTCAAATCTCTCCCAGATATGGGATATCTGCTTAGCAAACCACTGAGTATATTAGTGGTCGCATTTTGTGTTTGGCTATTATCTAGTCTTCAATGGATGTCATTCTCAAGGGATTCAGTATTATTGTGCTCTATCCTATTGGGCGTTTGCTCTATGTGTGTTCTGTATACGGGGCAGTTGGATGTCTTAGGTTTTCTAAAAAAGAAAGCGGGTTTGGTCGTTCTGGGAGAGGTCCTATTTATATCATCGTTCTTGGTATTTCTTCTTATTCGCGCTGCCAATCCTGACCTATGGCATCCTTTCCAGGGTGGGGAAAAACCCATGGAAATGGCCTATTTAAATGCCACAGTCAGATCTTCTTATATGCCTCCCTATGATCCGTGGTTTTCTGGCGGTTTCTTGAACTATTATTATTACGGGTTTTTTATAGTAGCTACATTGATTAAGGTCACAGGAATACTGCCGGAAATAGCCTTCAATTTAGCTATACCGTTATTCTTCGCATTTACCACCACTACCACCTTTTGTTTAGTTTATAACCTGACTGCCTTGAGAACTGCAGAGGCCACATTTAAGCCAATCATTGCAGGATTCATTGCTGTGTACTTGGTTGCACTAATTGGTAATCTGGATGGCTTGGTTCAGACAATATCTGGAATATTAGGGGTTATACTTAACAATCAACCTTTTGGTGAGTTCGATTTCTGGCGGAGTAGTAGAGCTATACCACCGGGGATCCCGAGTGGACATGAAATAACTGAATTCCCGTTTTTCACTTTTTTGTTCGGCGATTTACACGCACACTTGATTTCCATGCCGTTTACAATTCTGTCTTTATTGATGACATTCAATTTAGTGTTAAGAATCAGGAACGGCGTGCTGTGGTTTACGCGTATGGTGTTGATATCATTTTTGGCGTTGACCCTTGGATCTATTTTGGCCATAAATAGTTGGGATTTTCCATGTTATCTGATATTGGCAGGATCAGGAATATTAATAGGAGAGTATTCTGTCCAGCAAAAAGTCTCTTCTGTGATGATTGGCAAGGTACTTTTACAATGGCTGGGTATCTATTGGCTCTCTACGACTCTATTCGGTCCGTTTATTGGAAACTATCATTCCTTTTATACTGGTTTAACTTCAAGTTCATGGCAAACACCTCTAACTGCTTATTTGGGTATACACGGAGTGTTTTTATTCTTGATAGGTACATCCCTTATAATACACTCAAGGTTAATCAATACAGGGTTAGGCAAATTAAAACAACTGTTTAATAGGTCAAGATACTTATTGAATGATAGTAAAGAACATCGAATTGGTTCCACTAGATCATTTTTGTTTATAGCGGCTGTATTGTCTCTTTCTTTAACACTTATAGCTAACGGATATGTCACTGCAATTTTCCTGACTGTGCTCATTGCATTAACTATTGGTGTTGGCATAAAAGCACTGACCAGTAGCACTGACAGACTACCAACTGTTTTTGTAATGACCATATTGATCATGGGTTTTGGAATAGGCATAGGAGTTGACTTGGTGACAATACAGGGAGACATAGGCAGGATGAACACCGTTTTCAAATTTTACAACAAGGCTTGGATATTATTGGCAATAGCCAGCGCTTATATGCTATGGGAGATGCTGTTTGGCCTAGTTTTGCTCATCACGAACAGGCCGCAAAATGGGTGGTTATATAAGAAAAACACTCTTGGGATAATTTGGTTAATGATTCTTTTACTGTTGCTGTTATCCCACTCAATATACATGTACGGCGGAACGAAAGACCGATTGAGAGACAGAATGGCAATATTACCTATGAGCCTAAATGGCTTGCAATTCATGACTGCCTCTAGTTATTCCTTTGACAATAATTTGGCTGTAGATACTCTTCATGACGATTATCAAGCTATAAAATGGATGCGTTCAGAAAATATTCAGGGATCACCGGTAGTGCTGGAAGGCCAAGGGCAATTATACAGAACTCTGCACAGTAGAATTTCTGTATACACCGGCCTACCTACCGTATTGGGATGGGATAATCACCAAGGCCAGCAAAGAGGATATACCAGCGAAATATCCCAAAGGATCTCGGATATTAATACCATATACTCTACTACAGATACAGGTGAGGCATTGAGATTGTTACGTAAATATGACGTCAAATACATTTATATCGGAGATATTGAGCGCCATTATTATGCGTCCCAAGGCCTTAATAAATTTGAGGGACTCTCGGACTTTGGAATATCCCTTGTATACAGTAATCCTTCGGTAAGTATTTTCGAGTTATCATAGGGGATGATACAATGGTTCTTTAAGAGACGATAGAAGATGTGATACTATTCGTTTGACGTGACTTTTGGGTTATGTACACGAGACGAGAATTCATTATATGGAGATGAGAGTTGGGCGCAGAGGATTTCATAGCGATAATGCGTGACTTTGCTTTAATTGTATTCTCGTTGGTGACGATATTGGTTATGATAATTGGCTCTGTTACAATGTTTTTGGTATACAGGAAGATATCTCCAATATTGGAAGATACCAAAAGAACTATACGTAATACTCAAGAAGCCACTTCCCAAATATCTGAAAATGTAGTCAAGCCACTAAAGTTCGTGGCTCCTATAATTGGAACATCAACATTGACCGTAACCGCTGGACGTATATTTAGTTTACTATTGGGATTATCCAGTCGCAAGAGAGGAGGCGATGATGGCAAATGAAGGAGGACCGGGATTTGGTGCAGGGCTAATATTGGGGGGAATAATAGGTTCCCTGATTGGAATTGTCTGTGCGCCTCAAACTGGAGAGGAAAGCCGTGCAGAAGTTATGGAAAAGACTGCCGGAATACGACGTAAAGCCGAAGAGATTACAGTTGAAGCCAAGGAATTGCTGAAGGAAGCAATTGAGGAAGGGAAGATAGTGGCCGGGCGCATGCGTGAGGCAAGACAGGCAACTCACAGGAACGATTTCTAGAAGAAACCACTACGCACCGTGGAACCGCGGGTATGATCCAAACACCTTTAACATTGAGACGTCCTTAGCAATGGCCGAAAGAGCCTCACTGACAATAGGGTCTTTTTTGTGACCAATTAAATCCATCAGAAATATGTATCTGCCAAGACTTTCTTTATTGGGACGAGATTCAACTTTAGCTAAATTGATGTTCCGTTGTGCGAATTGACCCAGTACATGGTAAAGCATGCCAGAACGGTCCTCGTCGAAAGAAAAGCATATAGATGTTTTGTCATCACCTGTGATATCGTGGTCATGAGTGGCTAATACTACGAACCGGGTGTGGTTGGCCATATTGTCTTGTATACCACTGAATATGATTTCCGCCCCGTATAGTATAGCGGCTCTTTCCGTAGCAATAGCAGCGGCAGGAACCTCGCTCGCCAGCATGTCCTCTACGGCTGCAGCTGTGCTTAGTGATGCGACGGCCTGGACGCCCCCCATGTTTTGTTCAATGAAGTGTCTACATTGAGCTAGAGCTTGTGTATGTGAGTATATTAGTTGAATGTCTTCGATATATGAACCAGGTTTGACCATTAAAGAATGATGTATAGGCAAGACTATCTCATTCACAATGGATAGGTGTGAGTCGTGTATCAATAAATCTAGCGTCTCCGTGACAGGTCCCTGCAAGCTATTTTCGATGGGAACAATTCCTATATCCACATCTTTGGAGTCAACTGCAGAGGCTACCAGGCTAATTGACGGATAAGGCACCAGTTTGGCCTGATAATTATATTGCAGAGCTGCTGCCTCGGTGTAGGTCCCTTTAGGACCCAAATAGCCTATACTTTGTTTGGGCATGTCGATAATTTACTCCGATATCTATCCTGAATTTTTTAATACTTGGTAATTGATATAGCGGATTTATGCTAGTTTATTATAAGTATCCGAAATCTTTATACGTCCGCAAGTGCACTTAGACGAATGGGTGTGATTATATATAATAATAGTCATAAGTTACCTTATTAGTGGTCCATTAGTTAGATCGTGCAGTTTATCTAGTTGCCCGTCTTTAGCAGCTATTATCAATATGTCTCCCTTTATAAGTTTGGAATCTTCGACAGTGGCCAATGTCACGTCCTTACCACTCTTAATTGCTATAACAGAGATCCCGTGTTTATCTCTTTCCTCTTCACCCAGACCAACCTCTTTTAAGCTATGTTCAACAAGGTAGTCAGGAATTCTTATCTTGCTTATGCCAAAATCGGCAGTTAGGTCCATATACTCCAATACATCTGGATTGAACAATCCATGTGCTACTTGCTCTCCCATTTCTTGCTCGGGATATATTATTTTGTGTACACCTATTCTTTCTAATGTGTTGCCGTGTAGTTGGTCTTCTGCCCGGCCTATGATCAATGGAACGTCTAGTGTTGTTAATAATACTGAAGTCATTAGGCTAGCCTGCATGTCAGAACCTACTGCAACGATGGCAGCGTCAAAGTTTGCAACCCCCAACTCTCTCAATGTAGTTTCATCGGTAGAGTCACCTTGTACACTATATGTAATCTGTCCTAGGTTGGCTTGAACAACCTTTTCGTCTGTATCTATACCTAGAACATCATAGCCCAATTGGAACAAAGTATGTGCTACGCTGGTTCCAAATCGGCCTAACCCTATAACAATCACGGATCTTGCCATATCAAATCACCCTATTTTAACTCTTTCTTCTGCATATCTATAGTGTGCCGGTTCTTCTCGTTGAGCCAAGACAAGTGCTAACGTCAAAGGTCCAATTCTGCCTATATACATAGTAAAAATAATTATCAGTTGACCCATACCTGACAATTGGTCAGTTATTCCAGTCGATAAACCTACGGTTGAAAAAGCCGATACTGTTTCAAAAAGTATTTGTATAAAAGTAAAATCCTCCGTCACAGTTAAATAGAAAGCGACTAAGAATACCATAGCTATTCCCAATATCAACACTGTCAGGGCCCGGTATACCTGCGGTTGTGGAATTTCTCTACCAAAAGTAGTGGCGTGGGTCCTACCAGCGACAGATGAGTAAACCGCAACTAGAAGAACCGCAATAGTATTTACCTTAATACCTCCGGCAGTAGAGGCAGATGCTCCCCCGATGAACATCAAGCCAGTTATGAAAAAATTGCTGTGTTGACCCATGTCTCCAAAATCTATCGTGCTAAATCCTGCGGTTCTGCCGCTAACTGAATGAAATAGTGCACTACCAATTTTACCAGATACCGACATATTGCCAAGTGTTGAGGGATTCGCATATTCCCCAATTAGGATTACGATAGTTCCTAAAATCAATAACAAAGAAGTTACAGTAAGAACCAATTTGGTGTCGAGGGTATATCTGTTGAATTTTCTACTCTGAGATACCTCTAGCATGACACTGTAACTCAAGGTGCCGAGTAGGATTAAGATACCCATAGGAACCAAAAAAGTATAATCGTGTTGGAATGAATCTAGGCTTTCCGACCCAGGAAATATCACGAAGCCGGCATTATTGAATCCAGATACCGCATGAAATAGTGATTGCCGGACTGCAGTCCAAGCCGGAAATTCCTGAATCAGGTTGATGAACAACAATAGGAATCCGATGACCTGAATAGATACTACAACAAATACTATTTTAAGGGTAAGGCCAATCAGGCCACTCAATTGATTCACACCCAGACTTTCTCTCATTAATAGTCTATTAGCTAAAGTTATACGCTGACCTATTATTACCAATAGGAAGGTTGCGCTAGTCATGATTCCAAGTCCACCTGTAAAAATCAATAGCATGATCACGAATTGACCAGTAGAACTCCAATATGTTGGTGTGTCAACAACTATCAATCCTGTGACCGTGACCGCAGAAGTTGCAGTAAAGAAGGCATCTAAGAAAGGAGTGACCGTGCCGGTATTGTTTGTTATTGGAAGGAGCAGGATTAGTGTACCTATGATTATCAATGCTCCAAATCCTCCGAAAAGAATATAAGGAGATCCATAATTTTTAGGCGGAACCCGAGTCGCAGGAGCTTGAATGTGAAAAGGCTTGTGTTCTTCTGCTCTATGGCCTACGTGAGGTCGTGGTGGGTTGATAGGGTTATTCACTGATTCAGCACTAAATCTTTGAGATACTTATATAAATTACGTTCTTGCTCTAATGAGGTGCAATATTCATGGATGGTTGTTAGTTGGGTAATAATAGAGAAGATAAAATAGTAAATAAATGAGATAAGCCTAGCAAAGCAGGTATTTCTATATTGTATATATCTCTTGTGATCACGTATGACCAGTTAAGTTCCGGAATTCTATCCTCAATGAACCTTTCTGTCAATGAAGTCATACGACTAACAGGGTCATGACTTTATGACATGACAGAATAGCTGGTGGGTCTCAATATTTGGTTTGTAATTTTGGCTACCAATGGGCCATTCTTCTCGGATTCGGCGAAAATACTCTGTCGCTCAGCATCAGACCTGAACCCCTCCCAGGCCAAATCCCTGTGATTCATGTCTTCAAATGCCAATATGTAAACTAAATTGTTATTACTACCTATGTCCTCAGTCCAAAATCCTATAGGGGTAATGCCGTATTTTTCGAAATAATGTAGTGTCACGTTAGCAAATCTGTCATTAAGTGCTCTCATTTTCCCAGGCATACATTCATATGTCCTCAGTTCATAAATCAACTAGTAGTCTCCTAACAATATCTGTTATTTCAATGCTATAAAAGTGGCACCAAGCCGGGTATTCATTAGTTATTATAATATCCCAGTTGAATTAAAATAGCTTTCCGGGTTGTTTTAGGCCTAATTTTGATATAGCCTGATCACCTATCTTGCGACCTCCTGGAGTTCTCAGCACAAAGCCCATTTTCAATAAGAATGGTTCCACTACATCGACTAGGGTTTGTACTTCTTCATTGACTGTTGCCGCTAAGGCATCAATCCCTACTGGGCCGCCATTGTAATTCTGTGATATTGTTGAAAGGTATAATCTATCTAGTCTGTCAAGGCCAAACTCATCTACGCCTTCCTTGGTGAGAGCAGAGTTGGCTGTTTCCTTATCTATTGTGCCGTCAGCTTTTACCTGGGCATAGTCACGGACCCTGTGAAGTAATCTGTTCGCTATTCTTGGGGTGCCCCTGGATCTGCCTGCAATTTCATAAGCACCATCGTTGTCTATTTCAATTTCCAAGATTACAGATGATCGTTTGACTACCTCAGCAAGTTCGTCGTCCGAGTAGAAGTCCAGATGGTATATCATGCCAAATCTATCTCTCAAAGGTGGCGTTAATAATCCTGCCCTAGTAGTCGCTCCTATTAATGTGAATCTACTGAGTGGGTATGGGATAGTCCTGGCAAAAGCTCCTTTGCCCTGAACGAAATCTACCTTAAAATCCTCCATGGCAGAATACAGATATTCCTCAACTGTATGGGGCAATCTGTGTATTTCATCTATAAAAAGGGCCTGATGTTGCCTTAAATTGGATAATATACCTACAATGTCCAGTGGTTTTTCCAAGGCAGGACCTGATGTATGAATAAGCTCAGAACCCATCTCTCTGGATATTATGTGTGCCAATGTTGTTTTTCCTAGGCCAGGGGGGCCGTGAAACAATATATGATCCAGTGGCTCTGATCTATCTTGTGCCGCGGTGATAGCTATTTGCACGCTCTCAACGACATCGGTTTGTCCAACGTATTCACCCAGGACTCTCGGACGTAAATTCCATATCAACCCGTCATTTGAAGACCCTTGAAGATCAGTGAAGTCCCCGGATGGATCAGAATCTGACTCATCTATTATTCGTTCTCTAGACATCTAATTATTCATACCTCGGTCCAGTCTGAATATCTCTCGTAGAAGCTCCTGTGTGTCCTTAGGATCCGTAATAGCTTCAAGAGCCAATTCAATTTTTTGTTTGGCATCAGGTATACGATGGCCAAGATTGATTAATACACTAAGAACGTCTTCCTGTATGTCTCTGTTTATTCGGGTATCTGGTAAGGCGTTATATCCTTTGTCCAACAATAAGGTCCATTCGGCCAGTTTACCCCTCAATGTGGCTACCATTTTTTCAGCTGTCCGTTTACCAATACCAGGCATACGTACCAAAACAGCAACATCACCATCTTCAATGGCTCGTGCGATCGTGGATACGGAAAACACAAGGGCTTTGGCAGCTGTATTTACTCCCACATCTTCGACCTGTATAAGTTTCTCAAAAAAACTTCTCTCGAATTCTTCTCTAAAGCCGACCAATACAGGCTTAGGTTGCCTCTCAGATGCATGGAAAAAAACCTCTAATTCTATAATCTCACCTTCTAAGACACCGTCGTCCTCTATTGACCTCATCACAAAATATGGCAAAAGGAGTTCATATCCAATACCGTTAACATCTAGTATGAGACGCGACTCCTCTCTATAAAGCCTTCTTATTGTGCCTTTAAGGTAGTTAATCATATTTCGGTTCTCTGTGAGAGCTTCCATTCAACGAACATCATAGTCGTGTCCTGCAATTTGCGAGTGGCACAGCGCCAGTGCCAAGGCATCGGCGACATCGTTAGGTTCAGGAATACGTGACAACTGCAGTCTAGATGCGACGGCTTTTTGAATTTGCAGTTTACTTGCCCTGCCTGTCCCTACTAAAGAATTCTTTACCTTTGTAGCAGCGTAATTTACTACTGGGACTCCCATCTGTCCTGCTGCAAGACACACCACTCCCCTACCATGGCCCATTTGGACAGCAGTATTTGGATAAGCATAATGAGAATAGATTTCCTCTAAGACAACGACAGAAGGATAATACTCTTTGAGTATTTCCAAAACCCCATCATATAAGGCTACCAATCTGTCTGCAATTGGCTTGGAAGATGTACCACCCCTTATAACTCCACCTTCCACAAGCTTTACTCTAGACGCGGTTGTCTCTATGAGACCGTATCCCATACGCAATAAACCGGGATCTATTCCCAACATTATCATTGACATACCTCTGAAGGATGCTCCGCGACAATATTTTAGGGTGCTTTATCTGATGGGTCAAGAAATAACCTATATCCAAAAATTAAAACCGGGAATATTCCGCTGAAGTACCTAGAGATCACTCAGGGTCGTACCGCTACTATTTCCAGCCAATCCCTAGGGATAAAATTAACGTTCATTTCTTCGAAAACCTCGGCGGCGGCTTTTTGAAGGGACTCTCGGGCCTCCTTAAGAGGTACACCTGGCATAACTCCATGTATCCAATCTTCGAATTGGCTTATCAATACCCAACCCTCTAATGGAACCTCTATAGTGTTAACCCGTGTTTCCTTGGTTTCAAACCCCTGAGATTTGAGAATATCGGAATATTGTTCCACAGAAATATGTCTCCTAGCCTCGACCTTTTGAGCTTTACTAGGACTCAATCCATATTCTGCCCTGAGAATCCGAAGAGACCTGAACATCCATTTTCGGTACCATTGCTCTGTTCCTGGTGTATGCCCTCCCTCGTAGAAAGATGTGTTGAATGCGAATACCCCCCCGCGGTTCAAGGTAGAAAATACCTCGCTCGACAAAGCATATTTGTCACCAACGAGATGGATAGCGTTGCAGAACACCACCGCATCTACTTTTTCTCTGACTACCTGAGATAATTGTTCGGCATGACCCTGAACAAATTCAACCACAGCATCTTTTACCACACTCAGAACCCGTCTGACCTGGCTCACG
>CAZOCC010000020.1:0-17535 GCA_964578255.1 uncultured Dehalococcoidia bacterium
ATTCTCAGAGGCATGGGAGAAAGAGCATTTTGTACTGGTGCTGATCTCTCAGAATTCGGCACAGCACCTTCCAGAGTTATCGCTAGACAGGTTCGCTGGGAGAGAGATCTTTGGGGTATGTTACAATCTATTCCAAAGCCCACGATTGCAGCATTACACGGTTATGTGTTAGGCTCAGGATTAGAAATGAGCTTGTTGTGCGATTTGAGAATTGCTTCCGATGACGCCATTTTCGGAATGCCAGAAGCCGCACTAGGAATGACTCCAGTGGCCAGTGGCACGCAAACTATGCCCCGCAACATTGGTATAGGAAAAACAATGGAAATGTTGCTGAGCAACCAACGATATAATGCATCGAGGGCTTTAGAAATAGGACTAGTACACCGTGTGGTGGAAAGAAATAATCTAGTACAGGAAACTACGAAATTGGCCGAGGTCTTGAGTTCATACGACCCCAAGATAGTAGGATCAATAAAGAGATCAATCAACAGGGGTATGGACCTATCCATAGGTAAAGCACTAGAATTAGAGATGAATATAGCTTCATTAACAATGTCGCTAGACAGGAAAGATACATAGTTAATATGTATGTCGATAGTTAGGTTGCAAGAATTGCAAACGGTTTATTTATATTGTTATAGGGAGGTATAGCGTGAATACAACAGAATTATTGGCAATAACCTCGATGATTGTGCCAGAGAGAGAAGCTATTATATTTGACGAAAACAGGTTCACATTCGGAGAACTTGCGGAACGAGTAAATCGTCTTTCTAATGGTCTCTCAGGGCTTGGTGTAGGTGCTGGCGACAGGGTTGCAGTAATGCAAGTAAACTGCAATGAACACATTGAGAGTTACTTTGCTACATCCAAATTGGATGCCATATTTGTGCCTATTAACTTCAGGGCCAGGGCAGAGGAGTTGGTTTTCATGTTGAACGACTCCGGAGTAAAGGTTGTGATATTAGGTCAAAGGTACCAAGAGATGTTGAACTCCATAAAATCCGAATTAACTACAGTGGAACATATGATTACAATGGAGAAACCTGGCGAAGGGTTCGTATTCTACGACGACATAATAGCAAATTCGTCAGCAGATGAAAGATATCCCTCAGCAGATGAAGATGACACAACTATTGTGATGTTTACAGCCGGCACTACCGGAACACCAAAAGGTGTGATGTTAAGCCACAACAGCTTTAGTTCCTATATCTTGGCCAATGTTGAGCCAGTAGACATGGAAATGGCAGAGAGGAATGTCCTTAGCGTTCCGTTACATCACATAGCAGGAATGCAGGCAGTGATGGCAGCAATATATGGAGGCAGGACACTGGTACTTCAGCGTCAATTTGATGAAGAAGGTTGGATGAAGCTAGTGCAGGAAGAAAAAGTCAACAGGGCAATGATGGTACCAACAATGCTCAAACGACTTATGGATCAGCCTACTTTCAAAGACTATGACTTATCTAGCCTACAAGTAATTACTTATGGGGCAGCACCCATGCCATTGGAGGTTATCAAAAAGGCCATACTGGAGTTTCCAAACACCAGGTTTATCAATGCTTTCGGCCAGACAGAAACCGCATCCACAATAACCATGTTACCACCAGACGCACATGAAATACGTGAAGGCGATGCCGATTATGAGATCAAAATGAAGCGACTTGGATCTATAGGCAAACCACTACCTGACGTAGAGGTCCGCATAGTTGATGAGGACGGTAATGACGTCCCTGTAGGAGAAAACGGTGAAATTGTTGCCAGAGGTGATCGCCTAATGAAGGGCTATTGGAATAGGGAAGAAGCAACCAAGGAAACCCTACGAGGAGGTTGGTTATACACTGGCGATTTGGGGTATTGGGACGATGGAGGATTCATATTCTTGTCTGGCAGGGCAAAAGACTTCCTCAAAAGAGGAGGTGAAATGATAGCACCTGAGGAAGTAGAGCAAATCATAATGTCTCACCCTGCGGTGGATGAGGCCGCTATCATAGGAGTTCCGGATATAGAATGGGGAGAGCGCGTTCGAGCTATTGTAGTCATAAAGCCCGGATCCGAGTTAACCTCCGACGAAGTCGTAGAACATTGCCGACCTAAAATGGCAGGGTTCAAGAGACCGGAAGACGTTGTCTTCATAGACGAATTGCCCAGGAATCCAATGGGCAAGGTTTTGAAGAGGGAACTCAGAGAGAAGTATAACGAGCCGATAGGCCCACAATAAGACCTGATATAACATCGGCATGAATTAATTTTCTCATCAATGGCAGAACGCGCACTCTCACAACGGGGGTGTGCGTTCTGTTTTGAGCGAGGAGATATTCTGACAATAACCCTGCAAATAAATCAAAATGGTGATGCCCGTACCAGCGGAGATTGTTTTACATATTACGTGGGCAAGTTAGCAGTATAGAATATGGATAACCAGACACATAACACAAAGGGTGAGGCTCGTGAGGTCAAACGCCGTAAGCAACGCTTCGGCATGAAGTTGCACGGAAAACGGCTTGCTGAACTATTAAGGAATGCTATAAGGAAGAAAAGTTCCGACGATTAACCCCAACCGGATTGCACTCGCTAAACTTTCGCATCTTCAAATATTACAAACCTTACAAGACTGGCCTCTAAGGTTCGGTATAATAATATTATCCTCTTAGATAAGACAAAATAGCCTGGATATTAAGACAAAACCTTTTGCATGGTCGAGCCTATATCGGCTGGTGAAGGTGCAACATGAACCCCGGCAGATTCCAAGGCTTTAACTTTTTCCTCGGCTCTGGCAGCACTGCCAGTTATTATGGCACCAGCATGGCCCATCCTTTTGCCTGGAGGGGCAGTGGTTCCAACAACCAATCCAACCACGGGCTTGCTGAAATGTTGCCCAATATATTCTGCAGCTTCCTGTTCCTTCGTTCCACCTATTTCACCTATCAATACCACCGCGTCTGTCTCAGAATCTTCTTCGAATAGTTTCAGTAAATCCACAAACGACGTGCCAACAATGGGATCTCCACCAATGCCAATACATGTGGATTGGCCAATTCCTAGTCCTGTTAATTGGTTAACTGCCTCATAAGTCAAGGTACCACTACGAGATATCACTCCTACTCTGCCAGGGGAATGTATATTCCCGGGCATTATGCCAATCTTACAATTATCCATGGGGGAAATAAGTCCTGGGCAATTCGGACCAATAACAGTGGTCTTTTTATCTTGTAGATATTTAGACACACGTACCATTTCCATCACGGGTATACCTTCAGTGATACAAGCTATTAGAGGAATACCTGCATCAGCAGACTCCAATATCGCATCGGCAGCAAAAGCTGCTGGCACAAAAATTAGAGCGGCATTTGCACCGGTTTCGGATACTGCCTGATTAACTGTGTTGAAGACCGGGACTTTGTCTTCCCACATTGTGTCACCACGACCAGGAGTAACTCCAGCGACCAAGTTAGTACCGTACTCTGCGCATCTTTGTGCGTGAAAACTACCTTCCCTGCCGGTTAGCCCTTGAACCATCAATCGCGTATCTCGATTTACTAGAATGCTCACAAGTTCCTCCTATAAAAACCGCTGCTAAATTGCGGTCAAGATTTTTTTATCATAGTCGCAGCCTCATTAAGGTCATTGGCTAAGTTTATTGCCAACCCAGACTGACTCAGTATTTCTTTTCCTTCATCGGAATTCGTACCCAGCATTCTAACCACGATTGGTACATTTGCATCAATTTCCTGACATGCATTCACTATTCCCCGTGCAGCAACATCGCACCTGAGAATGCCTCCGAATACATTTACTAAAATGCGCTTCACCTGGGGATCAGATAGAAGCAGCTTGAAAGCTTGCGCAACCTGTTCCTCGGTAGCACCACCGCCTACATCCAGAAAGTTTGCTGGCATTGCGTCGGCCATTGATATAACATCCATTGTGGCCATAGCCAATCCTGCTCCATTAACCATGCATCCCACATCACCGTCTAATTTGACGTATGATATTCCGAATTGGCTGGCCTCCAGTTCCAGTGGATCCTCTTGGGTGTCATCTTTCAGCTCAGCTATATCAGGATGACGACTCAAGGCATCGTCCTCAACGTTTATTTTTGCATCCAAAGCAATCAACTTGCCATCTGCAGTGACCGCAAGGGGATTAATTTCCGCCAAAGAGCAATCCTTACTTTCGAAAACCCTGTACAGATTGGTTATGAGTGTAGCTGCAGGCCTAATTAATTCTCCAGGCAAGTTAAGCCCATATGCAAGGTTCCGGCATTGGAATGGTTGAATTCCTATAATTGGATCAATACTCGCCCTCAAAATTTTCTCAGGAGTGTTGGATGCGACTTCCTCTATATCCATTCCTCCGGATTCACTGGCCATAATAACTGGTCCTCTAGTTTGGGTATCTATCACAATGGCCAAATAATATTCACCTGTAATATCAACAGGAGCTTCAATCAATAGATTGTTCACCTGTGCGCCGTCAGGTCCTGTTTGATGTGTAATCAATTTCTTGCCCAATAATTCACTGGCAGCTGAACGAGCCTCATCTGCAGACTGCACAACCTTTACACCTCCGGCCAAACCCCTTCCACCGGCATGTATTTGAGCTTAGACTACAACGTTGCCACCAATGTCCGCAGCAACTTTGCCAGCTTCCTCTGGTGTAGTAACAACGCCGGACTCAGGTACCGGTATGCCAAAACTTGATAATATGGCCTTTGCTTGATATTCATGAATTTTCATAACGTCTCGCTCCAGATAATATTTACACACACGGTGTCACCACAAATAAAGCACACACATACCGCAAGAGACACCACAATCGCGACTATCACACCTTAGTTCGATGCGTTTATCCAATGATAGCGATCTTAATCTATCATGTCCAGCCTAGCAAGCAATTGTTATAGTATGCTATATACGCTTATACAATACGGTAATCCAGCATGAATTAGATATCGTTAGTAGTATATTTGCCCGATTATTCCACCACCAGCTGCTATGACATCACCATTGATAGACACAGACTTTGGTGATGCCAAAAAACATGCGACATAAGCAATATCTCTGGCGTCTACGAATTTTCGAATACTATTGCTGTCGGACATTTGTTGTTGCAGATGGGCTAAAGGTACATTCAAAGATTCCGCACGTGTTTCCAATATACTGGGAGTTTTCTCGGTCCAAGTCATACCAGGATGAACCACTGTCACGTTAACACCTCTAGGACCCAATTCATCGGCCAGATTCTTTGTCATCGCTACAAGAGACACATTGCGAATACTACCCACTATGCTATTTGCTTGTCGAGCTAGTAGTCCACTGACATTTATTATGCGGCCCCAACCCTGTTCCACCATATAGGGAGCTACCTCCCTAGCACATCTCAAGTAACCCAGAACTTTAATGTTAACATCATCCCAAAAATATTGATCAGTCACCTCACTCAGTTTGGGTGGCAATGCTGATGAAGCAGGTTTAGCTGCACAATTCACCAATATGTCTATTCTGCCCATTACACCAATCGTTTCCGATACCATGTGCTTGACGGATTCATCATCTCCAGTATCCACAACTATAGGTATAACTTGCCTACCTGTTTCATGAGCGATATCGGATGCAGTAATTTCCAAGTCAGCAATAGTACGTGATGCTATTACCACATCAACACCCTCTCCAGCCAATTCTCGAGCAATAGCTTTTCCAATACCTCGGCTTCCACCTGTGACAATGGCCGTTTTATCTTGCAGGCATAAATCCATGTCTGTCTCCTTATTTCATTTCATTCACATATGTGTATTACGCATATAGACAATATATAACATACTTCTTAGCGTAAATAGGGGCCATACATTCCCCCAGTAAACCTTGACGCTCTATTCATACTATGCTAGCATTTTGGCGCGTTAACCAGCACTATGATGTGGCTAACGCCCAGACAGTCCAAAAGGACGCTGAATTAAAGGGGTGGATTTGATTAATATTAGCTCATTAGCTGCCGAGAAATTTCGTGAGATTCTTTTGGAACAAGGGGATGAGGACTCGTCTTTACGAGTAATCCTAATGCCTGGTCCTCACGGCGGGGCTCAATATGCCATGGCTCTGGAAAAGGAACCAAAGGCAGATGACACTGTTGTTGAAGCCGAAGGCATAAACATACTGATAGATTCCGAGAGTGCCCCCCTGATGGACGGGGCGGATATAGACTACGTAGACGGTCTAATGAGAAGTGGGTTTGTGATAAACAATCCTAACATAGAGGCTGGTGGCGGTTGTGGCAGTGGCGGTTGTGGATGTGGTGCTGGTGGTGGTGGATGCGGATGTGGTGCTGGTGGTGGTGGATGCGGATGTGGCGGTCATTAAACAACTGACATATGTTTCCAGGAGATATATGGCAAACCAGACTGTAACCAAATTAGAAACCATAGATAGGCCAATGACCACCGTCGATGTTGACATCCTTGTCGCTGCGCAGGAGCGCCGTATAGTTGAGGGGAACCAAACTTCCCAAGACACATCTAGCGAACAATACGTCTGCTCATGTGAAGGACGGGGATGTGATTGCAGCGACCAGAGGTGTGGCCACTAATAGTGAATTCGTAACCAAACTCAAGAAACAGATAGCATTCCTAAGGAGGTATTTGCCTGTGACATACATAATTGCTGAGCCCTGTGTGGATCTAAAAGATGGAGCATGTGTGGATGTTTGCCCTGTAGACTGCATTTACGGACTAGACAGTGACACAGATAGGATGCTGTACATATCGCCAGACGAATGCATAGATTGCGCTGCGTGCGAGCCAGTGTGTCCGGTAAACGCAATCTTCACGGAAGAGGATACTCCTGACAAATGGAAGGCCTGGATCGCCGTGAACTACGATTTCTTCACCGATGAATCTGGCACCAGAGCTAAGGTAGACCAACTGAAGCCTAAGGGCTGATTCTCAAACCACTATAACCACAGGTTATTACATTTATGGTCGCTCTTTGCGGTTGTCTGTGTCTTTGCCGGCACAGGGTTTACTGGTAGTTTCTTCAGGGTTTGGACCGAGTCCAGTATATGAGCGTTTAACTTGTGCTACTCCAACCAGAAAGCAGACATCCTGGTGTAAGTTTTTGGGGAAATGAACGACATGTTGAAGGCCGACTGTCATAAATTCGGCACAGGTTGGTTTTGATATCTAGCATAGGGCAACAACTATTTTTCTGATCTGAAAAACGTATCCAGCCACCATCTGTTGATTTGTTTATGGCGACACTCACACCGATCTCTGAAGAATGGTTCAAAAAATCTTGTAGTTCAGCCTCAGACAAAGCCAATATAAGAGCTCCTCGGCAACACATAGCCCCGCACTGATCTGCGCATATTTCTCTATTCTGTTGATTGAAAAGGTGTTGTCTTAATTGATCCAAGATTCCATCGCATCCGAGGAAATGTATTTGGCATTTTACTATTGATCAGGAGACAGTCAATCTCTCATGTTAACGTACTCAAGGGGTAAGTCTATCTCCATAGCTTTGACAAAAGCTATAACAGACTGGAGTTCATCGAGCTTTTTCCCACTAACACGCAGTTCACTACCCTGAATTGCCACCTGTACTTTAAATTTATTATTCTTGATAGCTTTAGATATTCTCCGTCCAATGTCACCGTCAATACCTTGCTTGACCTCCACAGATTGCCTGATGGAACCACCAGAGCCGGTTTCCTTGGAGCCAAACTGTAATGCCTTTTGATTAATGTCCCTCCGAGCTGCATATTTTCTAAGCAACTCAGCCATCTGATCCATTTTCATGGTATCATCAGCCGTTATTGTGACCTCATTGCCTTCACGTAGTACATCACACTTAGTTCCAGCAAGATCAAAACGTTGTTTTACTTCCCTGAGTATTCCATTTATCACATTGTCCACTTCCATCAGGTCCGTTCTACAAACTATGTCGAATGACGCCATTCAACGACCTCCACATTAATGAATTGCCACACATTATAACCTATCTCAAATTGTACTGGTGTGTCCATAGATCCGTCAGACTATTTATACACTCTAATCTCCAAAGTCCCTAAACATGCAACCTGCGTACTGGCAATGCAATGCTAACATAAACAACAAAATAGTAGTATGTAGCCAATATTGATCAGGTTGATAACGGATCACAAAGTGAGGTTTCCCTGGCTTATTCGTTCTCTGGTTGCTGGATACTGGATATAAAACGGAACCGAGCAGCAATAAACAATGAGAGAATCATTCCTCCTAGGCCTAAAGCAATTTGCACAGACATTAACGAAGCAATGGTACCAGCAACAAATCCGCCAATCGGAGTAAATCCAAATGTTAATCCGTAGACCCCGAGTACTCTACCCCTCATACTATCTGTCACCAGCAGTTGTATTATTGTGCCGATTGTCACATCATAAGACATCAATGCCCCACCAACTATAGCCGCTAGTAATATCGAGGCGGCAAACCAAGGGGAGAATGCAAACATAATAAGAGATAAACCGGCACACAGAGCAGTACAAGCAAGCAACATTCCCTTCTTATCGAAATCGCCGAGCCCAGCGACAAATAATGTGCTGATTATGGACCCAAGTCCACTAGACGCCGAGAGCAATCCCAATCCTATAGCGCCTACACCCAGTACATCTCTAGCAATTATAGGTAACATTATCAGATGAGAAAAACCAAACATTTCCATCAATAGACTCAGCAGTAGCAGACCAAGGATTCTTCGGTTATTTAATATATATCTGAGGCCCTGTTGTGTTGAATAAAAGAAATTTTCCCTCTCCGATACATCTTTGAATTGGCCAGTGATAAACAAGAGAATAACCAAAGCAATAATTGAACTAAGGCCGGCAAAAATGTAGGCAGAGCCTACACCAAATGAGGAAAGCAAGACACCTGCAATCAGAGATCCAATGAATCTACTAATATTCATAGCAAGTAGCCGAGTTGCCATCGAATTTAACAGCAATCCTGGCCCAACCAAGTTATATGCCAAAGAGTTGGTGGCGGGCAATTGTGTCCCCATTAATGCTCCCTGAAGAATCACAATAAGGCATAAGTGCCAGACCTCTACCATGCCAGTAATCACCAGAACTCCTGTGAATACAGCCAACACACCAGAAAGACAATGCACAAGAATCAGAACTTTTCGTTTATCATATCTGTCTACTATAGTGCCTCCGAAAACTCCGAATACTAGCAACCCCAGACCTTGCAATCCAGCGACAGATCCAACCCAAAATGGTGAGTCTGTAATCTCCAATACCAGCCATCCCTGGGCCAACATTCTCACACTCATTGACATGGATCCAAAAAGAACGCTAACCCACAACTTCCTGAATTGCTTCACGGAAAAAGCAGAAAGGAGATTGTTAAGCAATGTTCTTGCTGGAGTTATGTATTCTGAAGATAAACGCATATTGTTTAGAACCAGATTATCAAACACGCAGCTATTGCCACTAAAATCTAGACTTGAGATGGGCGGCAAAAGCTGGCAATATTGACTACGAATGGCCTTTTGATAGTCAGATATTTGGAAGCATATTGTTGAGAGAGAGTACCACTGAACCAGTGTTTATACAATTAAGCCCATCATGATACAACTCACCATACCCAATATCCATCAAAGAGCTTTAGTGAAGTGTATATATACCGCTAAGATGTTGACGCACCCAATCTATAACACTAAGATTCCAGTATGACATTGAGGTGGTTAAAGTATGAAAAATCTCTGGGTTGACAATGAGACCGTAGGTTTAGACCACTTGAGTCTCCTGGTATATCAAAGCCGGCTAATAGGATCCAACGGATCGCTTGTTTTATGGGGCGGGGGCAACACTTCCATAAAAACAACAGGACAGGATTTCAGAAGCTTAACGCGAAGAATACTTCTAGTTAAAGGTAGCGGCACAGATTTGAAGTATATTGATAAATCTGGCTTTTCTTCTCTGTTGATGGATGAAATTGTGGAACTAATGGATAGGGACGATATGTCAGATGAGTCGATGGTGGATTATATAAACCATTGTATGGTTAAATCCGATGCTCCGCGCCCTTCAATAGAGACATTATTGCACGCTTTTTTGCCTTACACTAGCGTGGTTCACAGCCACCCAGATGCTATTCTGTCGATCACTAATAACAATGATCCAGTAGCACTTATAAATTCTATTTTTGATGGATCTGTGATCCCGGTATCGTATCATAGACCTGGGTTCAAGCTATCTAAAGAGGTCGCTACTGAAGTCCAGAAGAAACCCGCTGCGGAAGGGGTGATCTTGATAAACCACGGGCTAGTTACCTGGGGTGATACCCCTAAACAAGCTTATAACAACCATATAAGATTAGTTTCTAAGGCGGAAAAAGCTATATCAATCCGCAGAAAAGCGGCCTCAATGTCCTCTCAACAATTAGACAAATATGTAGATCCCAGGATAAGAAAGCAAATAGCGTCGGCTATATCACCAATAATTAGAGGCACTTTATCAGAAAAAGAGCGAATGCTGTTAAGGTTCGAGGATAGTAAGGATGTGATGAGATTCGTTAATTCCTCGGCAATGGGATACCTTACGAGCATTGGTGCCGCCACTCCAGATCATTTACTAAACACAAAGAATATCCCTGCAGTGCTCGGAAATCCTTCAGTCCTAGAGCTATCCGAGGCAAAAAAGATGACTAAACAATCTTTGCATGAATACGCTGAGAATTATGCGAATTGGTTCAAAAACCACGACCCGGATCTCGACAATATGGCTAATCCATTCCCAAGGGTTATCCTGATGCCTAGTATCGGCATGTGGACCACAGGCAAGAATTCAAAGTCCGCTAGGATAGCCTCCGATATCTATAAACATACCATAAGTATAATGTCCGGGGCATCAGTACTTGGACAGTATTCCTCACTAACAAGCGAGGAGGTCTTTAGGGCTGAATATTGGCCACTGGAGTTGTATAAGCAATCCCTAGCCCCCAAAGAAAGAGAATTATCTAGAAAAGTAGTATTAATTACAGGGGCCGCTAGTGGCATTGGCAAGGAAATAGCAATCAAATTCGCCCTTGAGGGAGCCCACGTTATGATCACAGATATAGACATGGGTAAACTCAATAGCGTTGCCACAGAAATACAGACTTTGTGCGGTGAAGATACCGTTAGACAATCTAAGATGGATGTGACCAAAGAATTTGACGTTCAGAGAGTTTTTCAGAATACAGTTTTGGCATTCGGCGGACTTGACATATTGGTTTCTAATGCCGGTATCGCCCAAACCGGCGCAATAGAAAATCTGCATCTGGCGGATTGGGAGAGAAGCTTATCTATCAACACCACAGGTCATTTCCTAGTCGCAAAAGAAGCCCTCGGAATATTAAGGGAGCAGGGCATTGGTGGCAGTTTGATTTTTATCGGTACAAAGAACGTTCCGGCACCAGGGCAGGATTTCGGCGCCTATAGCGCGTCCAAAGCGGCCGAGGCGCAATTGGCGCGAGTTATTGCCATTGAAAATGGTCAGTATGGCATAAGGTCAAATATGATTAACCCAGACGCCATATTTCAGGATTCAGGTTTATGGTCAACCAAAATACGTGAAGAAAGAGCACATGCTCATGGGATTGAGGTCAAAGACATAGAAGCTTTTTACAGTCAACGCAACTTATTAAAGACATCCGTTACATCTCGAGATGTAGCTGAGGCTGCTCTTTACCTAGCTGGAGACAGATCAATCAAAACCACTGGGGCGATGATACCAGTGGACGGTGGTGTTCGAGAGGCTTTTCCACGTTAAATGGCTCATCCTTATTGGAAACTATTACCAAAAGAAACCTATCCACTCCAACCTAACAAAGCTTTATCGTGAAACAACTTTCCCGTGACATTGTTATCTTGCCGAATCAGCCATAATGCTGACTCAGCAGATGTTCTAGGGTGATCTGGAGCATCCGGGGCCATATCAGTTAGCACCCAACCTGGAGACAGTGCATTAACAGCAACAACTCCAGCCAATTCATTGGCAGAAGCAATGGTTAAGGCATGCAGTGCAGCCTTAGATACTCCGTAAGCCCCCCTCAAAACAGGTGTCATAAGACCTGAAGTGGATCCAACATTAATCACCTTGGGTTCCTCAGTCTTGATCAACATAGGTAGCAGTATCTTGGTGCATATATATGGCGCTAAAACATTAACCTTGATGGTCTGCCCAAACGCCTCTTCCGTTAAATCCAAAAGTGAACTTGTAGTGTAGTCCTCTAAACTGGAAGGTGATATTCCGGCATTATTCACCAATATGTCCAAGTCACCCCACTGTGTTTCAACCCACTGTGCAATATTGCGCACCTGGTCGCTACAAGAAACATCGGCTTGCAGGATGTGAAGGTCAGGTAATTGGGATTTCGCAGACTGCAATTTAGTCATATCCCTAGAAACAGCTAAAACATTCATCTCGTTCTCTAATAGTATCTTGCAGATTTCATAGCCAATGCCACGGCTGCCGCCCGTTACAACAACATTCTTGCCCCTTAGAGATTTCAAGAGGAGCCTCCAATAACAAAACAATAGAATACAGATGTGACATTACCAGCACATAAGATTATGGTCAACATTAACGAAATTGATTGAAGTTAATGATCGAGCTATTTTGATCATCGGGTTGTTACACCATTACAATCCCGTTAAAATCTAATCCGTAATTTACATTGGAGTGAATCGAATGGAAAACAAACACATTGTCGCCTTCGGCGGACTACGACCTACCAGAACTGGAGTTCATCCGATCATAAACTATATAATTTCATTGACTAAGAAAGTGCGACCAAAAGTGGCTTTTATTCCCACAGCAACTGGAGATTCCCCGACTTCATTGGTGAATTTTTACGAAAGGTTCCCTGCATCTAATTCTATACGGTCACATCTGTCGTTATTTGGTAGAACGATATCAGACATTGAAAAATACCTGCTTGATCAGGATGTGATTTTGGTTGGTGGAGGCAATACTGCCAACATGCTATCAATATGGCGCATACATGGAGTTGACTTGGCATTGAAGTTAGCCTGGGAAAATGGGACCGTACTATGCGGAGGTAGTGCCGGTTCGTTATGCTGGTTCGAGTGCGGAACCACAGATTCCTTCAATCTAAACAAACTTGAACCACTATACGATGGGCTAGGCTTCATAAGTGGCTCCCACTGCCCACATTACGATGGAGAGGATCAACGCAGACCACTTTATCACGAACTTATATCGCAAGGATTTCCAGGTGGATACGCAATAGATGATGACGCCGCAGTTTACTTCTCAGGCAGCAACCCTCGGCAAGTTGTGACATCAAGACCAGGTGCCACTGCTTACTACGTGGAACTCTCCAACGGAACGGTTGTTGAGACTCCGATGAATGCCAATTTACTAGATAAAAACGGATCCATCACTTAGTCCAAATGCCTCTGCAATCAACTGAAAAGATCTTACTCTATCACTGAAATGGTAGCAATTTGTCGCTACACTGATGTCGTCAGTTCGATATATATTCGCAGCCTCCTGAATTCTTGCCTTCACGACATCTGGAGTTCCTTGAATAAGATACTTATTCACGTTGTCCAAATGTTGTCGTTCCAAATCACTGAAAGCAACCAATGATGCAGTTTCAGGAGATATCAAAGGGCCTCGGATGCCCTTCAAAGAGTTAATCCTGGATACATCTCTGCTTGACGCTATGTATTGGGCTCGTTCATTTGTATCTGCACAAATGACTTGTAGTGCCACATTGAATCTTGGTGCATCCAGGTAACCTGAAGGCCTGAAGTTCTGTCGATATAATTCAGCGATCAAAGGACCGTGCTCTGCAGTAGTGCCAAAGAAATCTGCAAAGGAAAACGGCAGACCCAGCATCGCGGCTAATCTTGCACTATAATCACTTGACCCAAGTAGCCAGATACCTGGCATTGATTGTTCAGGTCCAATGGGTTGAGATCTTACACCTGAGAAAACATGTTCCTCTGGTAATGTGTTGGAAAGATATCCTATGAGATCTGTCACTTGCTGAGGAAACTCGTTTATATCAGTCATGGGCCTTGGGTATGCCAGGGCCCTAGCAGTCAATTGGTCACTACCTGGTGCCCGGCCAATACCAAGTTCTATACGATCTGGATAGAAAGATCTCAAAACATTGAACGTCTCGGCGACCTTAAATGCTGAGTAATGAGACAGCATGACACCACCACTGCCCACAATTATGGTTTTAGTCTTGGAGGCAATCTGACCCATCAATATCTCAGGAGATGTCCCGGCATATCCACCTGTGTTGTGGTGTTCAGCAACCCAATACCTGTGGAATCCTAATCTCTCGGCAAATTGAGCCAGCTTAACAGATTCTTCCAGAGCCTCTGGGCCACTGCCTCCTTCTCGTACCGGAGACTGATCCACCACTCCTAATATGAATTTATCAACCATGAATAAACTATACAAATAATACTTGTCAGATTCAACATAGTCCCACATGATCCTTGGGCATTCACGTCGTACCAAACAACACACAGGCACTAATTCAACCCAACCACAACACCAAGGCTACTCAAGCCACTAAAATTATACCTAACCGTCATCCAAGTGTGATCCTTTTCTATTTTATTCTTGCTTATAATTGTACGTATATACGTGCTGTACACGAATATTAACTGGACTGATAATTACTGCTGGGTTACAATTCGGAGACTAAGGTTATTGATGGTCACCATTAATACTAATAATGTGGCTCGTTTGTAACTATAGTTTTCAATACTGACTTATGTCCCCATAATCAATACCAGAAAGGAGCCACTATGGCTAATAACGATACTCCTAGCGAGGCTGAAATCTTGGGATATGTCAAATCCCTCAGTAATTGGGGTAGATGGGGAGATGATGATCAATTTGGAACAATGAATTATATAAGCCAAGAACACCGATTAAAGGCAGCTGCTTTAGTTAAAGATGGAGCTTCAATATCGTGCGCCCGAACAATAACTACGGAGACTGCACCTGATATTAGGTCGCCTTTCCTGCACTATATGACTGGATCAGGGGAAGGTTATACCCCTAACAACGAAAGCAATACGGCGCAAACGACTGGGAGCGGGGATTTCATAGGAATGGCATTCCATGGATTTTGGATTACCCACCTAGACTCGTTATGCCATATGTTCTGGAATGGACAGATGTATAACGGTCGTCCATCCTCTATGGTCACTACAAGGGAAGGTGCACTTGCAGAATCCATTGAGCTCCTGAAAGATGGAGTCGTCAGTAGGGGAGTTTTACTTGATGCTCCGAGGCATCGTGGTATTGATTGGATGGAACCCGGCCAGGGTGTCATGCCACATGAACTTGAAGCTATGCAGAAAGAACAAGGGGTTGCCGTGGAGCCTGGAGATATATTGTTGATTAGAACCGGACACTATAAACGCAGAACTGACGTAGGTCCTCGACAAATATCTGAAGGATGGCCAGGTGTCCACGCCTCATGCATGCCATGGATACATGAAAAGCAAGTGGCCGTTCTCGGAGGAGATTCTGTTAGCGACGTTGTTCCTTGCGGATATCCAAATCTATCACAGCCTTTTCACCAAATAGCGATGCCGCATATGGGCCTATGGCTTCTTGACAACTGCAACCTTGAAGAATTAGCTGAAGCATGTGCCCAACGGGGCCGTTGGGAATTCCTCCTCACGATAGCACCATTGCGCATTCGTTACGGTACAGGTTCACCTGTCAATCCGATAGCAGTGTTCTAGAAACCATTGCGGTTACGCAAAAAACATAATTATATCAAATGACATAAAGTGGTAGTGGATTAGCACTTGTACCAAGTAATTAAAGGGGGATCGGGATGGAAAGAGACAAGGCGTGGTCACTCGTTGAGGAATTTGCGAGCTCCGACAGTCTCAAAAAACACTTAATGGCCGTAGAAAAGTCCATGATGGCGTACGCAGTCAGCCTAGGTGAGGATCCAAATACATGGGGTATAGCTGGATTGCTACACGATTTTGATTGGGAGGCTTGCCCATCCCCGGAGCAACACCCTGAATATGGTGCTGCTATCCTGCAGGAAAGAGGATACCCTGCTGAGATCATCAGGGCCATAATGTCCCACGGAAACCACACCGGAGTATCGAGAGACACTCGCATGGAGAAGGCTCTGTTCGCCCTGGACGAACTATCAGGATTTGTGACGGCAGTAGCCCTAGTCAGACCATCAAAGAGTCTTTCAGATACTAGTGTCAAGTCAGTTCGGAAAAAAATGAAGGACAAAGGATTCGCAAGAAACGTTAACAGGGAAGACATTATTCAGGGCGCAGACGAACTGGGCGTGGAGCTTGATGAGCTGGTCAAGTTTGTCATAGGTGCCTTGAAGCCCATATCAAAGGAACTTGGTCTCAATCCTTAATACAACATTTTTAATACAGATGCCTAACAAAATAGGTTGATGAAAAATCGAAAACTACCAACACACACTTCAGGAAAACACATCAAGGAAAATTCCACCTAAAGTTATCTGATATTAAACCCATCCTATTAACCACAAGAACAAGTAAAAAGACGCCGTTATAAAGAAAATCCAAACCCAAAATGCCCATAACCACTTGCGCCCATTCTTTTCTTTTCTCAACTTGGTTATCCACAACATGGGCAATACAAAAACGCATACTATGACAAAGACACTAGCAACCAACCTAACCATCTATAACCTCATCACACATCAATTAATTAAGAACCCTAATTGGTTTGCCGTCTAACCAATGCTGTATATCCTCTACAGTTTCTGAATAAAAAACTTTGTAGGACTCATCAGTAACATAGCCAATATGAGGAGTTAAGACCGTATTTGCAAGTGATACGTACCTGTTTCCTGCTGTAATAGGTTCCATATCAAACACGTCCAAACCTGCACCTCGTATAGTTCCAGTCTTCAACGCATCATATAGGCTACTGTCATCAATTATCGGCCCTCTAGAGGTATTAATTATATAAGCAGTAGGCTTCATCATTTCGAATTCCGGCCTGCCAACTAAACCAATTGTCCTATCACTGAGTTGCAAGTGCACCGTCAGGAAATCTGACTCAGAGAACAAAGTGTTCTTATTTACCAATGTAGTTCCAAACATCGAAGCTCTATCATGTGTTAGATTTTGGCTCCACGCTATGACAGACATGCCAAATGCTGAACCAATAGCAGCTACTTTGGATCCCAGTCTACCCAGACCTAGTACACCTAAGACTTTGCCCTCTAATCCTGTTCCTAATGAGGTTTGCCATAGACCTGATCTGATCGATCTATCTTCCAACGGTATATTCTTAGCAAGAGAAAGTATCAAGGCCCAAGCAAGCTCCGCAGTAGAATTACTGGATCCGCTGGTTCCACATACCAATATGCCACATTCACGTGCAGCGTCCATGTTTATGGATGCATTACGCATGCCCGTGGTAACCAGTAATTTCAAATTCTCGAGTTTCTTGAGCACATCCTTGTCAAAAATAGTTCTTTCCCTCATAGCAGCGATGACGTCA
>CAZOCC010000021.1:0-17208 GCA_964578255.1 uncultured Dehalococcoidia bacterium
ACCCCTGTTGAAACAATATTCTTTAACAAAAATGCAGCTGTTAAAACCAAAAACGGCCGGCTTCTCAATGCTTCACTCAATGTATAATGCCGCTCAGGGGTATTAACTACTTTACTGGTTTCCGAACTGGAATGTGGATCATCAGAAGAATCTGGTTTATCTCCATCTGGAAGGAGTCCATGATCCTGAGGCCTTCTTCTCATCCAAATGGTAATCGGGACTATAGTTAGAGCCCAAATCACTATACCAACCACTAAAGCTGCGGAACGCCAAGTAGAAAAAAGTATCAACTGTTGAGTAACAAATGGTATTACTCCACTACCAACTCTCATCCCCAAGTTGGAGAGTGCTAAAGCTCTGCCCCTCTGCCTCACAAACCATTTTGGCACGACCGCCTGATTGCTGATATTAATAGCACCCTGTAAGGCAACTCTCAAAACAAATATGGCCAAGTAAAGTTCGACTAAACTTCCGATTTGCCCAATGTATATCATCGCCGAACCTGCGAATACAAATGCTGTAGTCAATATCCATTTTGGTCCGTAACGATCGATTAACCTACCCACTCCTATTGCGACAAAGCCGCCAACGAATGTGCCTACAGCGACGGCTCCGGCCACAACAGAACGCGTCCAACCGAATTCTTCAGTAATTGGTTTCAGGAAAACACCTATTGTGGGATTTATGAGAGCGCCAGATGCCAGGCCACTTAATACGACCACTGACACTATTACCCAGCCGTAGTAAAAATTGCCAGTACCTAAACTTTTATAGGGTTTTTCCATTTATGAATGAGACCTTCACAATACTGGATAAAAAGCACGAGAGCCAAAGATACCATAGTCTACGATCGATATAAAGAGCGACACAGTAGTTACTGCAGTAGCTGATGAAATGCAGGGGAACCCCAGGCTATGTCCAGCCTCATATAGATATGACGGCGATGCCGGCAACTACTAGAACAGTTGATGATACTTTGAGCAAAATAGACTGACTAGATGTGTCTTCTCCCAATAAGCCATCCCATACCTTTGATAGACCTATACTGTATATCAATGCAAATAAGACCCTGGAGCCACCAACGGTCGTAACCAATGAGGCAGGCCCTAACGACAATCCCCATAGGAGCATTATGCTTCCTATTTGTGCGGTTATACCTTGATTTATAATGACCAATGTCAGCCCAGGGCTACGTTCTCGGATCATATTCTTCACATCAGTAATTACTTCTGTCCTGAAAGCAAAAAACACCAGAACCAATCCAAAAGCAATATTTCTCAAACCCTGTGTATACACCACAGGCATTTCTTCAACTGCTATCTTGCCGGCTACACCTGCTGCGCCGAACAGCATTGCTGAAAACATAAGAGAATAGAAAGATTTTCTTAAGAATATTTTTCTGGTGTAACTGTCTATTTTAAGTGATATTAGAACACTTCCCGTCACTGCAGTGACTATACCTAGCCATTGGATTAGGGATATAGATTCACCAAGTATAAGTAACGCAAGCAATGCAGTAAAAATAGGCGCGGATTGAGTTATGGGTACTACACGAGATACTTCCTCTGTGTACAGGACTCTTTGCAACAGTATTATGGCAAACCCAATAAAGGCTCCCGAGGATATGGCTGCCAAGTTATTAAACAAAGTAGCCTCGCTTGGAATGCGGGAGAAACCCAGCAGAAAAACTCCAACTATCCCATCAACTACGCCAATTAATAAAATTAATGTCAGGGGAGTTCTTATATATCTGCGGAGAACAACCTTATCCGAAATATGGATTAAGCCCAGAAATGCTGAACCTATCAATGTAATAGTTAACCAAGCCATTCTTTTGCCCTCACACGACATACTAATCTCCATCACTAGGAATTGATACATTTTGATTGCCGAAAAAATTTGGAACAGTTATGATCAAAATACTGGCGGTATGAACTGATGGGTTGACCACAAGCAACTGAAAACACACTCAAAAACTCAGGAGTTTTATAATGATCCAATCTCAATGGACCGAGGACGGAATAGCTCTAGTTGATTCTATACCAGGCAAACTCCAGCCAGGTTGGGTTCGGATAAAAGTAAGTGCATGTGGTATCTGCGGCTCTGACCTACACACATACAGAAGACATCAGCCAGTCAATATAACAGGCACGCCAGGTCATGAATTTGTAGGTACCATAATCGACGGTCCGGCAGGATTAGACGACCGCATGTATGCCATAGAACCTTTTGTATATTGCGGGAAATGTTTAATGTGCACGTCAGGAAAGCCACAGTTATGCTCAGACAAAAACATGCTTGGCGGGCAGCTTAGAGGGGGCCTTTCCGAGTTCGTGGACGTTCCGCCAGTGTCATTACACCCGGTTGATAAAGATATTTCCCCCCTAGTAGCATCTATATCAGAGCCTTTGGCGGTTAGTTTTAGGGCAGTTGATCTAAGTAGCCTTACTAAGGACAGCCGTGTCCTCATTCTAGGAGGTGGCACTATAGGACTACTCTCCGGCATGCTATCAAAAGAAGCAACCAATCATGTTGCTATAACCGTCAGGTATCCCCACCAAAAGAGTGTGGCTCAGTCCATAGGCTTGGAACCAGTAGAGGAAACAAACCTTCAAGATTGGGCTGGTGATAGCAACCCGGATGTCATAATCGAGACAGTAGGAGGAGCTGGATCTGCTCTGACACAAGCAGTCCGATATTGCAGTCCTTCAGGCAAAATTATTGTAACCGGTGTCTTCCATGAAACCCCGCCGATAAATGCCACGCGCCTTGTTACCCGAGAGATAGAAATGATTGGATCATTTCTATATGGGACAGACTTTGGCACATCGGTCGCATTAGTACCAAAATACCTGAAGGAAATAGGATTAATCCAAACACATCAATTTGATCTGCAATCCGTATCAGAGGCGTTTCAATGCGCAGATGATAAGAGTAGTGAATCAATCAAGGTCACTGTATTACCATAACCTAACCATATGCCCGAAACAGTGAGGAACTGAACCATTGTATCTTCGGCATGCACCATAGAAAGCTACTAGTGCATGCAGCCTGACTACGATCGGGATTTACGAATCCATAGAATTGGTGCATAATGTCGCCGCAGTCAAAGGTTAAGCCTAGCCTTGGACTGACAAAAGGTTCATGGAGGTAAGTAAACATGAATACTAATAGGTTGACCGGATGGTTATTGATGCTGGGACCCATAGGTATGTTCTTGATATGGTTCATTCTTGATCCAATCATCATCGGGGAAGTTGCAGATGGGCTAAGCCCAACAGAAGAGGCACTAGCAGGATTGCAACTTAGTCTCGACAACGAAGTCCTGAGCAATACCCTGAACCTTGTAGGTGGCTTTGCGTTCTTGGGAATATTTGCCGGATATACTCTGTTATCAAGGTCTCTACAGGGCGCAGGTGCTACTTTTGGTACACTGTGCTCCCTACTGTTCCCAATAATGCTTGCCATTGCTTGTGTCGGTTTTGGCCTGTCTGTAGAAGCACAAAGCCATCTTGCTGAAGGTTACCCAGAGCATGCGGCTAATCTAGAAGTTGCGAGCAACGGTATGTTTGGCGCATTTCCAATGATAGTCGGCCTTGGTTTGTTACTATTAGGACTAGGAATAACCCGCGAGAACGGTCCTTTACCGGCAGCCATGGGTTGGATTCTGGCCATATTTGGAGTGCTGATGTTCTCCGGACTGTATATCGGCTTCGGTTCCACAGGAATTGGGCCTTTTGTCTTTATGGGCTGGATGCTTGTATCCTTAGTCTCAGGAATCCTCTTAATTAGAAAAGCTACTACTTAAGGGCATAAAGATCTACAACTCTAAGGTTAAACTACTGAGAGTTGTGCACAGTAACACAGGTCCTTATAAAAGCTAAACGGAAAAGGGCACCTGGCGTAAAGCCGGGTGTCCTTTTCCGTTTTGTTATTCACAGACAAAACCAGTACAAAGTCCGAAATAGCAACTACTATTAGTTATTCCACCAACATATTGTACGCCAGAATCAGCATAACCTTGGTGCTATTGACCAAACTCTTAATTCCAATGGATTCATCCGTACCATGTATATTAGATAGTGCCGGATCGTCATCAGGATGCATCCCGTTGAATCCGTATGTAACTATACCAAGATTTCTTGTAAATCTTGAATCAGTAAAGCCTGTGCTAATGGCCGGGATCATTTGTATATCGTCCATTTCAAGGGCCCTCGATGCTGCCTTTTTGATAGCGTTGGCCAATTCAGTATCAAACGGAGAAGAATTAGGTACTGACATGTAATCAACTTGATATTCCACTCCAGGTATATCCTGAAAAATCCGGTTAAGTTCGTCCCTAAGATAATCCTCGTCCTGATGAGGTAAAGTCCGAACGTCACAAGTTAATCTTATTTGCTCTGGCACACTATTGGACTTTATACCGCCCTGAACCATAGTAGGTGTAACAGTCATTCTGGACAGTGCTCTCATAACGGAGGCAAGTCTCTTATTTTTTGGTTCCACCTCCGCAATAATCCCATCTATGTTTTCAGAAGTAGCAACATATTCCAACGCAAACGTAGAGAGGTATCTAAAGAATTCAACCGAAGTATCTCTAGTTGCCTCATAGTCTTCTATCCCCTTTATAACTTGCCCTAAACGGAAAGTAGCATTGATACCCTGCCAAGGGACTGAGGCATGAGAACTCTCCCCCTTTATATCAATTTCTACCTGCAGTCTGCCTTTTTCGCCTGTACCAAGTACGTACGTGAATCCCGCGGCAGCATCCATAGTAAATCCGCCACCTTCATTGACTGCATACGGGGCCATAATCATATCCGGATGATGTTCAGCCAGCCAGCCAAAGCCATATCGACCACCATGTTCCTCATCAGCCCCAGATGCAAGAATAAGACCATCTCTCAGATTAATACCGTTGCGTTTTAAAATACTCATGGCCATCAACTGGGCAGTTAATAAGCCTTTGCAATCTGAAGATCCTCTGCCATGTATGCGATTGCCAGATATTTCGGCTGCAAAAGGAGGATATGTCCATTTACTGTCTTCCTCAACTGGAACAACATCTGTGTGAGACATAAACAACAGGCCTGCTTTGCCGGAAGATCCTTCAATCTTTGCAACGAGATTTCCCCTGTTTGGTGCAGACTCCAAGATCTCGGAATCTATACCATGCCTGGCCAAGAATTCTTTTGCCTGCTCGCACACACTGGTTTCATCCCCTGTAGGCATGAAACCAGTATTCACAGAAGGTATCCTAATTAAACTCTGTTCCAACTCTATTATCTCTGGCACACAAGAATTGATTTCAGATATCATGTCATCGAGTGTTGCTATGACCTCACCTCCTGATCACAAAGTATATATATCTACAGAGTCAGTCTATGGATTATAGGTGTTTCAGTAACTTCAGACGGCATACGTCACCTTATATGTAAAGACCAACCGTTCAATCAAAGGCCAAAGAAACCTGACCTGGGCTTCCCTGATTTGAATCTCAGTAAACCCCAGATAAACCAAACGGCTAACACTACACGGGCCACACGAGCATAACTGGCTCGTTTTAGCGTTTCCTATTAGAGACTATCTATCTTGTATACAAGAGTACTTAGTCAGATGATCTGAGTGTTGAAACACCCATTGCTACAACGCTGAAGATCGCCAAGATTCCTATCGTGAGCAACTGGCTTCCATAGTCATACAAAGCCAGTCCTACGCAAACAATGGATCCTGCAGTCAACACATAGCCGATGATTGGGTTGAAATTTTTCTGCACAATAACCCCAAGTCCTATTGCAGCAAGACCCAGGAATATACCGGCAGTTGAAATAGCACCAATGCCGTAGCTAGCCATATATATAGGAAAGGCAGTGGTTGGTTGGTTGGCCGCACCCAAATCAGCTGCAGTTATCCTCAGTGCTATCTCTCCAAGGCCGAATGCAGCAGACATAACAAAAATAATGACACCAATATATGCATAGTCCGAGCCAGATCCACCACTCATGGACTTTGTAAGTCCGACCATACCTGCGACAAACAAGAACATAAAAAATGCCACAACACCCATTAGCCATTTTGTAATCCCTGCATTTGTCGAAATTGCAGTTAGCATTGCTGCATGATCACCTGAATCTGGGTTTCCGATAGAGAAGCCCCAAGCAAACCAGGCGACCAACATTCCAACAGGACCAATAATCAACAACCTTCCGATCAATGTACGTGAAGTCATCACCTACCTCCTTTGATAGGGTTCCTGTAGAAAACCCTACTATTCTCGGCAATTGTACACCACTTATTCCATCATTGACACAATTGGCACATTCAGGCACGGGTAGGATCATATTTTCTTTACTTCTATAACGCCAAAGCCTCACAACTCCCGTTATCGTGCAACGGCATTATATTAATTTAATCCTGCTATAATCGAACCGTGTCAACCGTTTCTAATGATCCAAATGCAGTAGCTGGGATTCCAGCTTCCACAAGAAGTGGTCCCCTCAGGGCGCTTGCATCATCACAATTCCGTATATTCTGGGCAGCATCACTCTTAGGCATAGTGTCGTTCATGATATCCACTGTATCCCGTGGATGGTTGATATTAGACATGACCGATTCAGCCTTTTTAGTTACAGCAATCAACGCCATTGGAATGTTGCCAACTTTGGTTTTTTCTCTGTTCGGGGGAGTTATAGCAGATAGAGTAAACCGGAAACTGGTACTCATAACGTGTGATGGGTCTAGTTCTATAATAGTTATTCTCCTAATGATTCTGGTCTATACAGACACAATACAACTTTGGAATCTATTCGCCCTCACCATGATACACGGCACTGTGTTTGCAATTAGTATGCCTGCCAGAGCAACCCTAGTGTCAAACCTGGTGAACCATAAGGATATGGCGAGTGCCATAGCGTTATTCACATCTGCATTTAGTGTCAGTCAAATGGTAGGACCGGCAATGGCAGGTTACCTAATAAACTCTCAGGGCATGTCCAGCCCGTTTCTCATTTCGGGCATCATGTTGATGCCAGCAGTTATTCTTCTGCTAAGACTTAAGATCCCTGGAGCAGAAAATAGTAACAAGTCCAAGGATCAGCCGTCTGTGATGCAAAGCATCATCCAGGGTCTTCAATACGTGTTGGAACACCGCGTAATCACCGGACTTATTCTAATGGGAGTTGCTACTACTGTCTTCGCCATGCCTTACCAAACTTTACTACCAGTATTCGCAAGAGACATACTTGATGTTGGAGCCAGTGGACTTGGGTGGCTAGGAGGATTAGCGGGCGTTGGAGCAATTATAGGTTCCGTAACTGTGGCATCCTCAAGTAACACGAGGTTCATGAAATTCCTGATGATCGTTGGCAGTATAGGTTTAGGCTTATTCCTTGTGCTGTTTGCAGTTTCTACAAATTACATATTCTCCCTGGTAACGATCTTCTGCCTGGGATTCCTTTTCCAAATATTCATGACAAGTAATTTCACTTTTGTTCAATTGATTGCACCAGATCATGTCCGTGGAAGGGTGGTCAGTATCAGGATGATAGCGTTTGGGTTAAGTCCATTTGGCATGATTCTTCTAGGAACAGGTGCAGAGTCGGTAGGCCCTGGTGCAGCAGTAGCAATAGCAGGGTTAATCGCCCTAGCTCTAATACTCATGATAATCATCGTAGTTCCAAGTATGAGACACGTCGAAATGGAAGTTCCGGAATAACTTCCACGAGATAGATCAAAGCCTGTTATCCTGTTTCCCTAACACGTTCAATGCGATATAGTTAAATATACAGTCACCAATTAGATTTCAGGGAGGACCTGCATGAAAACGAGAGCCGCTATTCTAACAGAACCTAGAACAAAGCTAATCGTGGATGAAGTTGATATACCTGAGACAGGGGAGGATCAGGTATTGGTAAAACTTCTCTCAAGTGGCATTTGTCATTCCCAACTACACCAAATGGAAAATGAAAACGCACGCTGTCCGCTTTTGCTTGGACATGAGGGAACCGGGATAGTAACCAAGGTAGGTCGAAGGGTAAGTCATTTGAAGGAAGGTGACCACGCTATAGTGACATGGGTACCACGAATACCTTACGACGGACCACAATTCCAAAGACCAACCGGTGTGTCATATATGGGGACACCATTAAACGGCAATCAGTACACATGGGCAGAAGATGTATTGGTAGACTCAACATTTGTTGTAGGGATACCAGCGGAATACGCCTCGGCCTCGAGTTGTATCGTAGGATGTGCCGTGCTGACTGGGGCTGGCGCCGTACTCCATACCGCCAAGGTACGCCCTGGAGAGTCGGTTGCGGTGTTCGGAGTTGGCGGTGTCGGTCTGTGCTCAATACGCATGGCAGCAATCCTGGAAGCCTACCCCATTATTGCCGTGGATCTTAAACAAGATAAACTGGAATTAGCCAGACAATTCGGAGCCACACATTTAGTTAATGCATCCGACACTGATCCCATAGAGGCAATTCACGAGATCACAAAAGTAGGGGCCGATTACGCATTCGATACAATCGGTGTACAGGCAACCAACGAACAGATTCTGCCTTCCACCAGGGCAGGCGGATCTGGAGCTGACAATCAAGGCGGAATGGCGGTTTTGGTAGGACTACCAGGGGGCAACATAACCGTAAACTCACGCCTATTCGTCGGAGGACAAAGACAATACAGGGGTAGCCTAGGTGCCACATACACCGAAAAGGATTTCCCCATGTATTTAAAACTGTACAGTGAAGGAAAGTTCCCTCTGGATAAACTGGTGACAAGAACTTATAAATTAGACCAAATCAACGAAGCATGTGATGCCTTAAAAGGCGGGGAGATACTTGGTAGGTCTATAATTGACTATACTGCTTAGTAATATCATTGATATTCAAAGCGAATCGTCCATCTATTGTTCATAAAGCAAGATCCCACCTTCAGGAGACGGGAATGAAGAATCTCCTGCAAAGGCCCAACCGTATGCTTTACTAAGTATCATGTTATTAGTATCGCCCCTGAAACCATGGTCACAGTCGGGTATTTCCTGAACATGAACCATACTGGCTTTCTTAGCTATAAACCTCATCGTATACGCCAAGAATCCCGCCATCATGTCATCCGCGCCATATGCCATATAAATCTCACCCGTAAATTCCCTTATACCTGTATAGAAATAGTCTCCAACGCTATCATAAGCAGACAACAATAAGATCTGCCGGATCTCAGGATACATATGGGCAACGGCTCCACAAGCCGATCCCCCAGCGGAAAAACCGGATAAATAAAGAGTCGGGATTGGAGATCCGCAAAGTTCATCCGAATTCTCGAGGGCATAGTCTATAACGTGTATCAAGCTCTCGACTACCAACTGATTCCAACTGGTATCTTTATGCGAATAAGGTTCCTCTGGGAATTTGAAATGGGCGTCCGGAGCCGGGTGATTGTATTTAATGAAAGTGCCAATACCCTGCTGCTGAATATACTCACCTAATATATCCCATCGGCTCTTACGATCGTCATTAGCAGCTCCACCTGCACCAGGTGAGTTAATAATTATAATCTCAGAATTTGTGGGGTATATCGACATAGGTATATCATAGGTTACTTCCTGACCATAATAGCCCTGAGTCAATCGCTCCAGAGATCTTTCCAGTTTCGCCATACACCCATTCTATCAGAACAAGGTGTAATATGATAAATAGCGGTCAGTCAGTGATGTCTCATTTAGGAAATCTTGCATGAATAGGATCAAAATACTGTTAGTAGGAGGTTTAACAGGCCTATTAGTCGGCCCACTGTTATACCTTCTAATCAAACTGCTGTCGGTTGATAACTTATTCGAGCTTTGGGAATTCAGCATCTCCATGATTCTGCCTGGTGTAATCGCCGTGCTCATTGCCAGGATAACAGGAACCAGGATACTTATAGTGACTGTAGTGGCATACCTAACGGTGTTAATACCATTACTTGGTCCGATGTTCGGAGGAACTGGTTCAGAACCAGTGTGGGCATTCGGTGTTCTGGGATTGATAGGCGGAACGATTTGGTCCATTCCGTTTTGGATATGGTCGCTATTTTTCAATCGGAAGAGTTAGGTGCAAAAATAATCTTCCGAACCGTACGTTTAGGTTCATGGCACATCATACAGATCCCAAAAAATTTGATTGCCTCCACATTTCATACACGACGACAGCCACAGCGTTAGATAAATTCAGGCTGCGATTCGCTGGCATCATGGGAATGCGAATCAAAGAATCTGGTCCGAGTTGAGAAATTATCTCATTTGACAATCTACTACTCTCGGGACCAAATATTATTGTATCCCCAATCTGGTAGTGAGGTTCTGTATAGTCCAAGTCACCACCAGTGACAGCCGCATATATCTTGCCAGCATTGGTAGACGAAAAAAATGCCTCTATGCTCTCGTGTAACACTACATCTGCCAAGTCCCTATAATCTAAAGCCGCCCTTTTTAAACCAGAATCTTCCAAATTGAAACCCAGGGGCTTGATCAGATGTAACGTAGCTCCCACATTCGCGCACAACCTTATTATGTTACCGGTATTCTGAGGTATCTCTGGGGTGAACAGTACCACATTCGCTATTGGATCATTATTCATCAACGAACAGTTTACTACTCAATATCACTAGGTCAATGCGATACCCGGAATAATCCGATATTCCAATGCATTCAACTGCAGTTAAGTATTATAATGTATGGAAATAAACCTACTTTATCCTAACAGCAATTAACCTATATGTGAGGTAATCCATGAACCTTTTGCTTATATCAGGTGGCAGACATCCCTACGAAGAATCCACACCGATACTGGAGAATTTCCTAAGAGAGGCTGGTCACAGTGTTGAAGTACGATGGGATACGGACGCACTGGATGAACTCAACAGTTTAGCTGCTTATGATGCCCTAGTATTTAATACCCTGAGATACGGGGAAACTGCACTTACCAAGCTACAGCAAGATAACGTGAGCAACTTCATATTTAACGGTAAAAGCTTTATTTGCATACATATTTCTGGTTGTGCTCCTGAAAGCTGGCCGGAATACAGCAATATCACAGGCGGAGGATGGGCCATGGGTAAGAGTTTTCATCCACCATACGGACAATTCACCGTTACAGTAAGCCAGCCTGATCATCCAGCAGTCCTGGGTTTGTCGGACTTTGTTACTAATGACGAGCTATACATGGGACTTGAATACAGTGACGACAATGACATCTTTATGACGGCTTATGACCCAGGAGGCACTCACGAATGGGGAGGGAAGCCCAAACACATGCCATCCGGGACTTTCCCGTTAGGATGGACAAGATATTACGGCAATGGCAAGGTATTTGTAACTCTACTGGGACATAACGGGCTCAGTTTCGAAACGCCTGAATTTCAAAGAATATTATTGAACGGTATAGAGTGGGCAACCTAACAGCCTTTGCACACGAAATGATGATTGATAATAGCCAAACAAATTCAGATGTTGGTAGTGGAACAGAACTATTACGTATAGAGAATCTGCACACCCATTTCCACTCTAAAGACGGCCTGGTTAAGGCAGTAAATGGAGTTAATCTTTCCATAAAAGCTGACACTACAATGGGCATTGTAGGGGAAAGCGGATCTGGTAAATCCGTTACTGCCTTGTCGATCTTGAGACTAGTGCCGTACCCAGGTCAGATTGTAAAAGGCTCAATATATTTTCAGGGCGTTGATCTACTAACGGTGGACGAGGAAGAATTACTGAGGATCAGAGGTGGTTCAATAGCCATGGTATTTCAAGATCCAAAAGGTTCTCTCAACCCTATAGAAACTATAGGAAAACAGATATCCGAAATACTGCTGGCACACAGCTCCATGTCCATAAGGGAGGCGTCTATGCGCACCATAGAATTACTCGCAGAGCTAGATCTGTCAGACCATGTCTTCAATCAATATCCTTTTCAGTTAAGCGGAGGCCAAGCCCAAAGGGCTATGATCGCAATGGCCACAGCATGGCATCCACCAATACTTATAGCAGATGAACCAACGTCCAACCTCGACACAACCGTACAGGCAGACGTATTGGCAAGATTAAGAAGAATCCAAGCTGATGAACATTCAGCGATGATTCTCATTACACACAACTTGGGAATTGTGGCTCAGATGACCCATGAGGTAGCCGTGATGTATGCAGGCATGATTGTAGAATACGGTGCCACCAATACAATATTTACTAAACCGCTTCACCCATACACATGGGGGTTATTACAATCCACACCCAGATTGGACCGGCCCGATCGCCCGTTGAAGCCTATAAGAGGATTGCCTCCAGATCCATTGAACATGCCAAACGAATGTCCATATCTAAACAGATGTCCTAAAGCAATCAACCAGTGCCGTACAGACCCTATACCAATGCTGATGGAAATAGAACCACAACATTACGTTGCTTGCTACAATACTATAGACCATGAGAAAGACATCTAAGCGGGCTACATCTTAGTAGTAGTTTGGTTAGACTGAAAACCTATGCCCGACTGCCAATCCAACAGATGCAGCATATTCAACAGATGAGATCGCCCTGGAACCCTCAGGCCTGATCCTGCGAATTAAAAGGGTACCACCATTTAACGCAATCCTTATCCCATCCTCGTCTATTCCAATCAATTCACCGTAATTACCTGGACCGACACGCCTTTCAAGACTCGCATCCAGGAGACGAACAAGTTCACCGTTTAGGTTTGCAGAGGCTCCTGGTTGAGAATCACATCCCCGTACCAGGTCATAAATTTGTTTTGCGGGTCTCATCCACTGTATGCTCGCAAAATTACCCTCCATTGGCGGTTCGTACGTGGATAAACTTTCGTCCTGAATTATAGAAGGAGCGATTCCTTGCCTAATAAGTGATACGGCCTCTGCCAATCCTTCTACACCAAGAGGGAATAGGGAATTTCGATACAATGAACTTACAGTGTCATCCTCAGTTACAGGGGATGTCTTTTGAAGTAAAACCGGGCCGGTATCGATCCCTTTGTCAGGCCAAAATATGGTTATGCCAGTTTCAACTTCGCCATTGACTATGGCCCAGTTGATAGCGCTGCGACCCCTGTGCACTGGGAGCAGCGAAGGATGATACTGGATTGTGCCTTTGGATGGCAGGTCAATGACCCTCTCGGGTATTATTACCGTCACAAATGCCATGACATTTAAGTCTATCTCAAGATCGCTGTATACCTGAAAGAAATCATTACTGCGAAGATTCTTAGTAGGATATGAGTCTACCCCAGTCTGTACTGCCAATGTGTGCAGTGGATCTCCTTCTCTTTCGTAGAACACAGCTGCAACCGATTCACCACTGTCCAGCAGCTGTCTATAAACTGCTTCTCCAAAAGCCGCCTGTCCTATAAGAGCTACTCGCATTGCTGATGACCTCTGTGCTGTGATTAATGAGAACTCGCCTTCAGTTGGTATTATGAACTGCATATTGAGCTCTAGCAACCCTGACCGGATATTATGATATCCAAACCCAACTATTAAACAGGAAACAACTCTTGACACATCAGTACGCGATTTGTAGTCTGAACACATCAAAACCTTAGCTGATTCCTGAGCTAGGGATTTTCTTCACCGTGTTGTCAACTGCAACATGACTATCCCTGTCCTTGCATATCCTGGTAACAAACAAAGGAGGCAATCATGGCAGAAGTTAACGGGGGCCAGGCTTTCGGTAGAGCTTTGAAACAGGAGGGAGTGGAACACGTTTTTACCCTCAATGGTGGACACATATACGAGTTATATGAGGGATGCGTAGACAACGGAATTAACGTCGTAGACTTTCGACACGAACAAGTAGCCGCACACGCTGCTGAGGGATGGGCCAAGGTCACCGGACAACCCGGTGTTGCCATAGTCACAGCAGGTCCTGGCGTAACTGGTACCATCACTGCCGTCGCCAATGCATATCAGGCAAACAGCCCGATGGTGGTAATAGGCGGTAATTCCGCCGTTAATCAGAGACTTATGAGTGCCCTCCAGGAATTTGATGGTGTGGCCCTCATGCAATCCATAACTAAGTGGTCTCACCAGGTCCAGGAAGTGAGACGCATACCTGATTTCGTTGCTACCGCATTCAGGCATGCAACAAGCGGTAAGCCCGGTCCTGTTTATCTCGAAATACCTAGCGACATAGTCAACGGCAAGATTGACGAGGACAACATTATATTACCCACAGGTTACAGAACTATGGCACGTGCATATCCAGATCCGGAATATATCCGCAGGATAGCCGAGACGCTGGCTACCGCGAAGCATCCGGTTGTGGTAGCAGGGAGTGACATATGGTGGTCTAAAGCCTGGGATGAGCTCAGGGATTTTGCTGAAATGATAGATGCCCCGGTATTCTTAAATTCCATGGGCAGGGGTGCTCTTCCTTCAGACCACCCGAATTTGGGTACTACGGGCAGGAGATATGCATTGGTCAACTCAGATGCTATCCTGCTTGTGGGGACACCCGTGGATTTCAGATTGAGCTTCGGTAGTGAAGCACTATTCAATAAGAACGCAACAGTTATACAAATGATGATGGAGGGAGAGGAAGTCGGCAAAAACAGACACATCGATATAGGTGTAGTCGGTGATATGAAGGCAACTCTTCAACAAACCATGGACGATCTAAAAAGTATCGGTTATAGGTCTCCAGGTCGGGAATGGCTAGAGGAGGTCATGACCGAGGACAGGGCCCTCAAAGAACCTGATGAGGCAATGCTTAATAGCGACCAGACCCCGATCCATCCTATGCGCCTTATGAAGGAATTACGAGACTTCCTCGACCGTGATGCTACAGTAGTGGGTGATGGGGGCGATATAGTAACATTCGCAGCCAGGGTACTTGGCATAAATAATCCAGGCCATTGGCTGGATCCAGGGCAGTTCGGTTGTTTGGGCCCAGGAACCGGTTTCGCAGCTGCAGCCCAGATAGCAAGACCCGGTAAACAGGTTGCGATAATATATGGAGACGGGGCATTTGGTCTGAACGGCATGGACATGGAGTCAATGGTAAGACACAAATTGCCGGTGGTGAGTATCCTGGGTAACAATGGTGCATGGAACCAAACAACCCAAGGGGTAATCCGTAGATATGGCCGAGCCATAGGCACCTGGTTATCCCAAGATACCAGGTATGACCTGGTAATGCAGGGCCTAGGCGGATACGGTGAACGAGTTACCGATCCTTCACAAATAAGACCTGCAATAGAGAGAGCTTTCAATTCTGGTACGGCAGCACTACTGGACGTTGTGATTGATCCTGATGTCTCTTATGGCAACATGGGAGGTCGTTCACGTCAGGTACGGCAGTACTAATACGACATACACCAAGGAGTAGAAAAATGCGAAGCAATAAAATTAAGGCTTTATGGTCTCAGGGCAAACCTGCTACTGCCGGCTGGCTCTCATCAGGAAATACATTTATAGCAGAGGCCATGGCAAATTCAGGTTATGATGGGATAGTCATAGATATGCAGCACGGCATGGGCATAACCGCTGATAAAGCTATCTCCTGTATGCAGGCCATATCCACCACCGATACAGTCCCTATAGTGAGGGTTCCGTGGAACGATCCTATGCAAATTCAGTACGTTTTAGATGCCGGTGCATATGGAATCATCATACCTCTGGTAAACACCTATGAGGAGGCTGTTCAAGCAGCTGGAGCCTGCAGATACCCGCCACTAGGATACAGAAGCCTCGGACCAAACCGAGCTACGCTATATGGCGGGCCAGACTATGCCCAACATGCCAACGAAGAAATCATAGTGCTAGTAATGATTGAAACTAAAGAGGCAATAGACAATTTAGAGGAGATAGCCAAAGCACCAGGTATAGATGGATTCTACATTGGGCCAAGCGATCTTGCAGTATCATTTGGAATACCAATAGGCCCTGATACTCAACAAGACCCCATTCATGTGGCAGCCTGTCAAAAAGTAGTGGATGTGGCCAACGCGGCAGGATTGGTGCCGTGCCACCACGGTGGGACCACAGCAGAGGAGGCGGCCCGCCGTTTCAAGGAAGGGTTTAAAATGTGTCAATTAGGTAGCGATGTAGGTATGGTAAGAGCAGCGTCAGCCAACGCTTTGAAAATCGTCGCAGACTCTCTGTGACGAATAGATAGCCTGGCTATGATCCTACTGAATCATACTGACTGCAACTATTCCTAGTCTGGGTGTTTCTTCATGACACAGCGCCGTTTCTACATCCGAAGGAGGGTACAATATATTGAGTGATTTAAAAGTAGTGGGATTCGCAGGGAGTCTACGCAAAAATTCCTTAAACAGGCTACTATTAAGGTCCGCGATTGACCTGGCACCCCCTGGGATGACAATAGAGGAACTAGATATCCAAGATATCCCCCTATTTAACGCTGATCTGGAAGAAGACAGCACACCAGAATCCGTTTTATTATTGAAAAGGGCTATAGAAACGGCAGACGGGCTCCTAGTAATCAGCCCAGAGTATAACTGGGGAATTCCAGCAGTTACCAAAAACATAATTGACTGGTGCTCAAGAAGAGTAAGTGAACCGGCAAACGTTTTGATGAACAAACCCGTTTCCATTATGTCTATCGCAGCTGGACGGGGTACTGGCGCACTTGTCCGCGCACAGATTCGTCAAGTTTTGGTATACCCCAAGGCTGTTACTATGCCGTCCGGAGACGTAGGCATATCAGGAGGGATTAGTAATTTTGACGAAAACGGTAAGCTCTCAGATGAAACAACTATCACGCAGGTTAAAAACAACCTGTCTGACTTTGCAGATTGGATCCTGAAAACATCCGCCTAACCTAACAGGCCATGCTAGAGTGAATGTATTAACTAACCATAAATGTAGGCCCGTACCTCAGGGTATGACAACAAAACACAGACGTTACCGGCAAGCAGAGATCCCCCACTAGCAAGCCCAACCTCAGTTATTGTGCTTTTATGAACTCAATAAGGTTAGCTATCTCCGCGTCTGTGACCGGAAGAATCGGCATGAGACCCGCCATGTATCCCTTAACTATTTTTGCATTAGGGTCCTTGATAGACTCAATAATATACGCGGCATCCACTGTAACCGAACTGCCGTCCTCTAACTCCTCTGTAGACCCGAATATACCTTGCCAGCTCGGACCTACCAAAACAGAACCATCAAGTGTATGGCAGCCGGCGCAGCCCAAATTGA
>CAZOCC010000022.1:0-15691 GCA_964578255.1 uncultured Dehalococcoidia bacterium
ATTCCCTCCAGCAACCCTTATAACTTCTCCAGTAATATTGTTGGCCTCTGCACTAGCCTAATAGCCCACCATGTTGGCCACGTCGTCCACTGTCCCAAATCTGTTTTGAGGTATTCGCGAAAAAATGATGTCTCGAAATTCTGGTGTTAAATCCTCCACGATTTCAGTGGCAATATAACCCGGTGCAACAGAATTAACGGTAATATTGCGAGAGGCCACCTCTTTGGCGATACTCCTAGAGAAGGCTATAACACCTGCCTTGGAAGCGGCATAATTGGATTGCCCTGGATTACCTTCTATGCCCACGACAGACACCACATTGATTATCCTACCCCATCGCTTTCTGACCATAAATCTTAAGACTGCTTTGGTGCAGTTATAGGTGCCTTTAAGATTAGTATTAAGCACTTCATCCCAAACATCCTCAGTCATCCGCATAAGCAAACTGTCATGTATTATTCCAGCATTATTAACCAGTATATCCACTCCACCCCATTGTTCATCAATTTTCTTAACCATATCATCCACGGAGGAGTTATCAGACACATCAGCGATCACTGTCATGGCCTCACCACCCATCTGTTCTACAGCATTCACTACCCACTGTGCAGCATCTTCGTTTGCCTTATAGTTAACCACAATCTTGACACCGTCTTTGGCTAATCTAAGGGCTATTGCCCTGCCAATGCCTCTTGAACCCCCGGTTATTAGTGCTACCTTACCACTAATACTCAAACTAATTCTCCTCAACCTCAGGAACTGTTGATCTTATCTCAGCCAAACTGTCCCTAATCATCTCTACAAAATTCTTTTCAATCGCAACACACGCCATTTCCACTGCGGCTATCACGGAATCTGATTTAGAGCGGCCATGACCCACAATTGCAATACCATTTAGACCAAGCAATGGACCTCCACCCTTATATTCTACATAATTAGTTAGATTAGCCAGATCCACTAAAGTTTGATCACTGACATTCAATTGATCTACATCACTCCGCAAATAGTCTACCACGGCCAAGCCCAGACCCTCAGTAAACTTCATCAATATATTACCAACGAATCCATCACACACCACAACATCAGCTTTACTATACGGTATGTCCATACCCTCTACATTACCGACAAAATTCAAATTGCTCTTAGAAAAAAGACTGTAGGCTTCCCTAACCTGTCTGTTGCCCTTACCTTCCTCAGCACCAACGCTCAACAAAGCAACGCTAGGATTATCGATACCATGGAAAACCTTAGCAAAGACCGACCCTAATACCCCATAATTCAACAGTTGCGATGGGCGATTGTCCATGCTAGTGCCCAAATCCACTAGAGTGGTTTTGGGAGCGAGTCCCAAAAATGGCCCCCCTAAAGCAGGTCTTTCAATTCCTTCCATTGTTCCCAATATCATGACCCCAGCTGCCATAGCAGCACCAGTCGAGCCCATTGTCACAAGCGCATCTGCCATACCCTCTTTAATCAAACCAGTAGCTGTAATTATTGATGCCTTAGGTTTTGCACGAAATGCCTCCAATGGATGTTCGTTTTCTGTAATGACACCATGCGAAGGAACAAGATGTATCCCATCCGGCATTGGATCAGGAATAATATTCCTGATTTCATCTAGATCCCCAACCAATAAAACATTGACATCATTCTGTTTGGCAGATTGAATTGCTCCAATTATCACCTGCTCCGGGGCATTATCCCCACCCATGGCATCTATCGCGATATTGTACTTACGCATAAGAAAACACCTATCTGGTCTCATCTAACAAATTCGAAATCTCTTGGAACTGTAATACTTGCATCGCCCCTGATAACCTCTTCATCGTCTTCGTTTAAACACCCAACATTGCAAATTACCGTGATTGTATCATCAGCTTCTACAGATTTGATAACTCGGCCAAAAGTTCTGACTTTATCTCCAGGATAAACTGGAGCCCTGAATCTAATCTTGAGATGACCGCTACTAATCCAGTAGATCCCAAAGGAATCAGTCAGCATTTCATTTACATACGCCAATATCATCATTCCATGAGCCACAACTCTCCCAAAATGAGTGCCGGCGGCAAATTCGGGGATTCTATGAAGCGGATTGTAATCCCCACTAGCTTCAGCATAAGTGTTTATATCATCCTGAACAACTATTTTTGTGAGTGATGTGAGCTCGTATCCTGACTTCATAAATCAACCTCAGGTATAACTACTGTGCTTCGTCCATTAATCACCGTATCACCATGCGCATCAAGGCCGTAGTATTGGACAGAAACAAACCTCCAACCTTTCCAAACAGCATTCTGGATAAGTTTGGCAATAAATTCTATAGTTTCCGTGGACGAAATAGGTCTGTGTACAGTCAATTCTTGAGCTGAATGTATAGCTCCTCCAGGAAGGTTAATTTCAAGCAATATTCCTCTCAATGCAAAGGCGGCCATAGCCGTTGGTGGAACATATCCGTGTTCCTCATACAATCCTTGATGGCCTGCAACAGATTTTAAGTAAAGGTCAACTTCTGATTTGGACAAGCGGAAGCTTATGGGCACGAAATCGTATCCCACATTAAAATCAGTAATATGTGGATCTTTTTCCATGTAATTACAAATATTGCTTCACGATTTATATCGGATTATACGAGCCAATAACAGGCAAAATCAAGGACAATAGTTATCACTATTACACCTAAACTGTGACATTATCCAAGATATTTCAAGTCCTCGCTAACGTCGAACCACCCAATATAACAGTGTATTGACATTTACATACACATTTACTAGCATTCTCTTTGGTCGAAATTGGCCACGGAATTTGCAAATTGGTAACCCATATTATTGAACTTTTAGGATTCTTATTCAGGTCCGTTAACGACTTCCTGGGGAAGAACGGCCCTCAGCTAGCCGCTGCTGTGTCGTTTTATGCCCTTTTTTCATTGTTCCCCCTGACTCTGGCAGTGATCTTTGGGCTGAGCTTTTTCCTGGGACCAGAGTCCATTGAAGATTTGGCCCAAAAGGTAGCTGACCAAGCACCTATATCAAAACGAACTGTGAGTGATGTACTCTCAGGAACTTTGCAAAGCAGAAACTTGGCTGGTTCAGCTGGCATATTAGGTCTACTCGGCGCCGGCACAGCAGTATTTGCGGCAATAAGAAAAGGAGTCAATGCTACTTGGGGTATAACTAAACCACGACCTTTCATACAAGAGCGATTGATAGATATATCTCTTATGCTAGCTGCAGCAATATTGATGCTGGTATCCATATTCTCCACAGCGGTATTGGCTTATCTAAGAGAGATAATGGATTTCGTAACTACAGACTCAACCTTAAATGGAGATTTCGTATGGAACAAAGTAGCGTCAGCTATTCCTCCTGCATTGTCATTTGTCGTATTCACTGGCATATACTGGTTACTACCAAACGCTCCAGTTAGATTCTCTCATGTTCTGCCTGGGGCAATCTTCGCAACAATAGCCTTCGAAGTTATGAAAAATGTCTTCGTTTGGTATGTGGGTAACTATTCTGTCTACTCAACCGTGTATGGTTCAGTTGGTGGCATAGTAGCTCTCCTGGCATGGGTGTATCTATCAGCACTTATACTGCTATTCGGCTCTTTAATAACGTATAGGCACACAGCACGGCGTGCTAGATATAGACAACTGACTTAAACTTATATAGCATGAAAACCCTGCAAGAAAAATGGATTATCTCATGCAAAGCATAATTAGAATGAGTGGATTCTTGTACAACTATGCGTGACCTAAATCAGTTTACAAATGTATTGCCAATAGTCTTGTTGGTAACCATAATGTGCACGATATCGTCAGGATGCAGCATTGCAGATACCCAAGCTGAACCCACAGACACCAACATGCAAACTGACTCTCCTGTCAATGGGGATACGACCGGGGGCAAATCCCAACATGAACATGTAACTAGTGACATTCGCTACATCATGCCGCCAATATCCGATGTAGTCAGCAAAGTCAGGCCATCTGTTGTCGCTATAGCTGTCAAAACCACATCGGAGCAGTGTGCAGTGTTTTTCGGTTGTAGGACTGTGGAACAAGATGGGGCGGGAACAGGGGTGATATTCGACAAACGTGGTCTTATAGTAACCAATAACCATGTCATACATGAAGCTAATTCAATCAAGGTCATTCTGGTAGATGAAAGGACATTCTCTGCTGAGTTAGTTGGGCGAGATCCAGCATCAGATCTCGCCGTAATCAAGATACCGGAGGACATTTATCCATCTGTCAGTTTTGCTGATCCGGAGAACATCCAGCTTGGTGAATGGGTCATAGCTATAGGAAATGCCTTGGCTCTGCAAGGTGGGCCAACAGTCACCGTTGGCATAGTTGGAGCTCTTGATCGAGCAATTGATACGGAAGAGTCACGCCTTTTCGACATGATACAAACAGACGCAGCCATAAACCCAGGCAACAGCGGAGGTCCCCTAGTCAATCTACACGGAGAAGTTGTGGGCATAAATACTGCTAGAAACCAAATTGGAGAGGGAATAGGGTTCGCCGTAAGCACATTCACTGTAGCCCCAGTAGTGGAATCCATAATTGATAATGGTAGAGTAATGTTCGCATGGCTGGGAGTGGGAGTCAGAGATGTAACTCCAATACTAGCAGCTCAAGCAAACCTGTCCGTTAACCGAGGTGTATTGATATCGAGTGTAGATCCAAACGGTCCAGCAGGGCTAGCCGGCCTAAAACACGGGGACATAGTTACTGCTTTTGGTGGAACACAAGTAAGTAACGTTAAACAATTACAGAAATCAGTACGAGCTTATGAAATAGGAGAGACAGCAGACATAACTGTAGTTACAGGTAACGATACCAAGATATATACCGTGAAGCTGGAAGAACAACCTCGGGGTTTATAGGTCATCTTGACTGAACATCATATACAATGCCTAGTCCCGCCATAGCGCAAGGGTAATTGATCAAACCATTTCAAATATGCTGAAAACTCCTACAAACAGATCACACCTGACCCATCTACTGCCGGACGTGGCCATCCCCTAAAACTGTCCACTTGTATGAAGTCAATTCACGTAATCCCATTGGACCTCTGGCATGCATCTTATTTGTACTAATCGCGACTTCTGAGCCAAGGCCAAGTTCACTTCCATCTGTAAACCTGGTACTTGCATTGACCATCACAACCGCCGCATCCACCTCATCCAAGAATCTCACAGCATTCGAATGATCCTCAGTAATTATAGCTTCGGTGTGTCCTGAACCATGTGACTCTATGTGTTCCAATGCTTCATCCATTGAGTCAACCACTCTAATAGAAATCACGAGTGAGAGGAATTCTTTCCCCCAATCTTTTTCAGTTGCAGGTTTAACATTTATTGAACTCAAATCCTTCAATGCGAGCAATGATGCGTCATCGCAACGTACCTCAACTCCAGCATTAGACAAATCACGCACTATGTTGGGCAAATAATCGGATGCAACTTCAGAATGAACCAATATGGAGTCAAGGGCATTGCAAACAGTAGGACGCTGTACTTTGGCGTTAAACGCTATATTGCAAGCTTTGGACAAATCAGCAGATCTATCAACATATAAATGACACACACCAATACCACCAGTAACAACTGGCATTTGGGCCGTCTCCCCAACATATCGTATGAAATCCGAGCCTCCTCTAGGTATCATCAGATCTATTGAACCTCTCATGCCTAACATTGCATCCACTAAATCACGATCTATGGAGTCAATAAATTGAACTCCTTCCTCGGTTACCCCTGATTCTTTCATGGATTGACGTATCACTTTAGATAGTACCCTATTAGAGTTTATGGACTCACTGCCTCCTCTAAGTACAACGGCATTACCAGATTTTATGCACAATACGGCAATATCCACAGTTACGTTTGGTCGGCTTTCGTAAATGGATCCAATGACGCCTAATGGTACTCTACGCCTGCTAACTTTTAGCCCATTAGGAAGTGTACGTGCATCAAAATTCTCTCCAATGGGGTCAGAAAGTGATTCCACAGAATAAATGTCTGAGATTATCCCTTCTAATCTGGAATTATCCAGCAACAAACGATCTAGCAATACATCACTAAGTTTCCTGTCACGACCAATTGCTATATCCAAGGCATTCGCCGTTAAGATGTCGTCTTGATACAACTTCAAGTTATTTGCAAGTGCACGTAGAGTTTTGTTCTTGTCCTCAGTTGACAATTTGGATAGCAGTCTAGAAGCAAATCGGGCTTTTGAGCATTGATCCGCCAGTTCCTTAATGGATTCAGTCATGTTAAGTTCCTTGTATACCGCATTCAATTGATAAATAAGCATTCTATGCCATAAATCTACAGCAACACAATGTTATCCCGGTGAAGTATTTCCTCGCCATATTGATATCCTAAAATGTCAATAATCTTATCAGATTTAGTACCTTTTATTAGATCCACATCCTGAGACCCATAATTGGATATTCCGCAAGCAACATCAGTGTTATTGGGTCCTAACACAAGTATGATGTCACCTCTGGAAAAATGTCCTTCAACACCATTGATACCCGCTGGCAATAGGCTGCTACTGCGATTATTGAGAGCATCTACCGCACCCTGGTCAACAATTATTCGGCCAGAGGATGATATCTTGCTAACCATCCAACGCTTGCGGCTTTCCATTTTGGTGCCTGAGGCATCAAATAAAGTCCCGATGCTTTCTCCGTTAAACAGACGATCAATAATGAAATCTTCCCTGCCATTCAACAAACATACGGACACCCCTGAAGCTGTAGCGAGCTTTATGGCCTCAAGTTTACCTTGCATTCCACCCCTGCTTCTATCACTATGATGGTCACCAGCCATAGCCTCTATTGAGTCATCTATTTTCCCTACATACTGTATGAGTTTAGCGTCAGGGTTTTCATGAGGATCAGAAGTGTGCAAGCCATCTATATCACTCAGCATTATCAATAAATCTGCGTCTATTAGATTCGCCACCATGGCAGACAGCCTATCATTGTCTCCAAACACTTCAACCCCTATCTCTTCAACGGCTACCACATCATTCTCATTTATTATTGGCACAACTCCTAAGTCTAACAGGGATATCAGAGTATTCCTTACATTAAGATAGCCTTCCCTATCGGTGATATTACTCCTTGAAAGTAAGGCCTGTGCTACAGTTATATCATGTTTCGAAAATAACTCCTCGTACACATGCATCAGGCGACTCTGTCCGATGGCTGCGAGAACCTGCCTATATGATATGCTGTGGTTAACACTGCGATGACCAATTAACTGACCACCCACAGCAATTGCTCCAGATGTGACCAATAAAATATCCAGCCCTCGAACCCGCAAGTCAGCTATCTGCTTAACAATCATAGCTATAACACGAATGTCCAAATTGTCTGAATTGCCAGTCAGGACATTCGTACCTGCCTTAATCACCAAACGCTTAGCTGTGATTCCATTACCTAACAATTTATACATAACATTGAGCTGGCTCCTAATCTGTGAGTGATTATATCAGGATTGTTCATCTATCACATGGTAACTACACTATTCCTAATGTGCTAAACATGGGATACCACATCATCCCAGGTATGTATCTATAACTACATATGGCATGGGGAAGCCCTAAATAGGATCGACACCAAAGAAACATTGCTTGAGGCTATATTTCATAGTGTGGTGCAAATAGAATGCACATGCTAGGGTATAGATCTATTGCTACGACCTGGGACCAGTAGATGTCAAATAAGATTTCCAATTTCTTCTGGTTTCATCCAAGTGATCACCTCCAAATTTTTCCAACATAGCCTCCGCCAAAGTCAGCGCGACCATCGCTTCACCTATGACAGCACACGTCGGAACAAAAGTAATATCACTTCTTTCAAAATGAGCTCGCTCTACGAATTTTCCGGTAGTAAGATCAACAGTTTCTAGACCATTAATAATGGTGGCTATTGGTTTCACTATTGCTCTAACTATTACTGGTTCTCCTGTAGTCATACCACCCTCTAATCCCCCAGAATTATTGGATCGCCTAGGCCAAGCCCGGATCCAGCTTTCATCAGTACCCATTTCCCACTCTTCAAACGGCTTAACAACATCATGAACCTGTGAACCTCTCATGTCTGCTTGAGCAAATCCCGCTCCAAATTCCACCCCCTTGACGGCATTAATGCTCATAACTGCTGCGGCCAATTTTGTTGTGAGCTTGCGGTCCCATTGTATGTGACTGCCAAGTCCTATCGGTGCCCCTGTCGCAACTATCTCAATGATGCCTCCCACACTATCCCCAGATTCCCTAGCAGCGTCAATCTCCTCAATCATTTTTTCCGCTGCTATCGGATCCGCACAACGTACTGCTGCTGTTTTGGAACCATCCAGATTTTCTCTGTGGAACGGATTAGCCTCCAGGCTGCCCCAATCAACATTATCACTCCTGGTAGCATGGATTCCTCCTATACATAGGACATGCCCATGAACTTCAATGCCAAATTCCTCTAGGAATCTTTGGGCAAGGGCACCTGCCGCAACACGAGCAGCGCTTTCCCTGGCACTTGAACGTTCCAATATGTTTCTGGCGTCCGTCTGCATATATTTCGCAATGCCAGGCATGTCAGCGTGACCAGGTCTTATATTTGTTATAGGCTCAAATGGTATTTCGGATGGAGAAACATTCATTTCATCAACCCATGGCACTCCATCTGGACCTTTACCAGTACTGAAATCTCTATTGACTATGAGCATTGATATCGGCGAACCTATAGTGAGACCATGTCTAACACCAGACAATATCTCTGCTCTATCCTTTTCAATCAGCATTCTGCCACCTCTACCATAACCAACCTGCCTACGGGCCATATGTTTCTCTATGAACCCCTCTGTAATCGGAAGGTTAGCTGGAACACCCTCAACAATCACCGTCAAGTTCTTACCATGTGATTCACCAGCTGTGAGAAAACGCAACATTTATCAACTCCTCGATATTAATGATTAACAAACGAAATTATTAGTCTACAACTATATTCTTATTATTGAGAATAGGCCATCTCCCCGTTATCACATATCTCGTTAAACATACAGACTTCTGTAAGCAACTTGGAACATATGCGTAACTGGTGCGCGCTTGCCAGTCCAAATTTCGAAAGCCTCAGCACCTTGATAAATAAGCATTGGCAAACCACCAAGAACTCTAGCTCCAGAAGAATTGGCTAGTCTCAACAATGGTGTCTCCTGTGGATTGTAAATTAAGTCATATACAAAAACATTGTCAGGTATATTTCCAAATGTTATTGGACATCTACCTTGTTGAGAGCTTCCTGTCATGCCTATTGGTGTGCAATTAACCAATATGTCTATGCTACCGATAATTGACGACAGGGAGTCGGAATCCAATCCTATGACTGACATGATGCCCTGATCTTGACCTAAGCTATCCATGAGATTCCTAGCCCTGCCTATTGTGCGATTTGCCACTATTATGTGCTTACAGCCTGAATTCATTAGAGCTACTGTCACTGCACGGGCTGACCCACCAGAACCTAATATTAAAGCTGTTTTCCCGACGGCATCAAATTTGCCGTCTTCTTTTAGAGCGCGCGAGAATCCTACAACATCAGTGTTGAATCCAACCAATGTTCCTTCTATGTTTTGGATCGTATTAACGGCGCCTATTCGCAACACCTCGTCCCCAATTTTATCCAGTAACGGCATGACTGCTTCCTTATAAGGCACAGTAACGTTAGCACCTAATACATGAGATTCCCTAAGATTATCTATTATTGAGGGCAAATCTGACTCGTCCACATCTAGAGCTTCATACTTAGCATCCATATCCCAATAATCGATGGCTCGCTGCTGGAACGCAGGGGATATCGAATGCCCCACTGGATGACCTATCAGAAAAATGTGCTTAGTCATTAAACAAATACAGAGGATGTCACTAATTCAAGGTATCGCTGAGTATATCAGTCACAATGGCTAAGTGGCAAGGTCAGTGCGTTGGAGTCGTAATTTATCCAAATATGCCATGAGTATTACTGCGGCAGAAGCAGAGTCTAGAAGACCTTTTTCTCTTGATGATTTGTGGCCTGCCTGTCTCAATAATCTGTCGGCTTGAGCAGTGGAAAATCTTTCGTCTTGAGAGTAAACAGGTATATTAATGTGATCCATTAAAGTCTTGGTAAAACTCAATACTGAACGAGCTTGCCTTTGCAATGTGCCATTCAAAGATATTGGCAAACCAACAACTATAGCCTGAACAGCAAAATCTTTAGATATTTCGTTGATACGCTTTATATCTGCCTCGATGTTGTTCCTCTTGATTGCTTCTAAGGGCGTAGCCGAAAAACCCATTGGGTCACTAACGGCGACTCCTATGCGACTTTCTCCAACATCTATACCTAGGAATCTTATGTACTCTTCTGCCAGATCCTAACCTCTTCTTCTGCTTCTGCCAATGCCGCTAAAAGCTTGTTGGCATCTTTACCCCCAGCCTGCCCTAAGTCAGGTCTACCGCCGCCCCCACCTCCCATGATTTTGGCAGCCCTATTTACTATATCCCCAGCATTGAAACCGTTATCAACTGGTCCAGGGGTGGCAATGATAATCATCGCGGGACGATCTAATATAACTGATCCCACTATTAAAACTCCTTGATCCACGGATGATCTAAACCAGTCCGCAGCTTCCCGCATCAATTCCATCTTGGAGATTTTGACCTCTCCTATCATAACCGTGATATCGGCCATTTGTGTCTTAGGCAATCCCGTTAATTGGTGTTTCAGGAGTTCTCTCTCCATAGCATCATTTCTTTTTATGGCCTGTTCAGTTTCGGCAATGATATTGCCTATTCTAGGCAGAATATCGTCTGGGACTGCGTGAATCTTCTTAGATATATCAGATATCATACTCGAATGATTCAACATCACAGTTTCTGCAGATCTCCCAGTTAATGCCTCAATACGCCTGATACCCGATCCTATGCCAGATTCTGACAATACGTGGCAATACCCAATATCCCCCGTACGTCTTACATGAGTGCCTCCGCACATCTCCTGGCTGAACGCGTTATCATTGCCAATATGCACAACTCTCACTACATCTCCATATCTATCACCAAAAAATGCCAGAGCTCCGTGTGATACGGCATCTTTATAGCTCGATATAGTAGATTCGACAATAATGTTGTCTCTTATCTTCTGATTAGTAAGTAACTGGATCTTAATAAGCTCATCCCTATCTAAAGCCTTAACGTGTGTAAAGTCAAATCTTAGTCTATCTGGAGACACCAATGACCCATGTTGCCTGACGTGATCCCCTAATATCTCTCGCAAGGCAGCATGCAACATGTGAGTAGCAGTGTGGTTTCTGGCCGTATCTTCCCGACGCTGGTGATCAACTTGAGCACGCACCTGATCTCCTACTTGGAACCTTCCTTCCATTACCTTTCCATAGTGGACAGTGAGCCCAGTAACAGCATTTTGTGTGTCTTCAATGTACATAGCCCCGGATCCTTGACTAGTGATCGTCCCAGTATCACCAACTTGCCCCCCCATTTCTGGATAGAAAGGGGTTTCATTTAGAATAATCTGCACCTCGTCGCCAATTGAAACTTGGTCTACAGAGACACCATCCAATATCAACGCCAAGATCACCGAAGAATGCTCGAGTACTTGATATCCAACGAATTCCGTGGGATCAAGCCTCAATTCCTGATATACTCTGTCGCCTTGAAAATCCAGATCGAATTTCTTACCAGCTACTCTGGCACGATCTCTTTGTACATCCATTTGTTCATCGAAACCAGCCCGATCTATCCCTCCCATACCGTTTTCCTTAGATATTTCTTCAGTGAGTTCCACAGGGAAGCCATATGTGTCATACATAACAAAAGCCTCTGGACCAGACACTCTATCGAGCCAAACACGAACAATTGTCTCTTTTGTTGCATTAGGATTAGATAACTCTTTTAGCAAGGCCTCTCGAGCTATATATCCTCCTTGATCCCGGTTCCTAGGAAGATTCAAGTCGATATTTTCTGTGATCTCACCAATTTGAGATCTGATAATATCACGGTAACCTATAATTTCCCCCAATATCTCGTTACCTTGTTCGAATACTTGGTCAAACCGTTGTTGCTCCAAATCCAGTACACTCAATATATATTCGAGCTTATCAGTGGATGCAACATTATCAATATCAAAGCTGTTTCCACCAATCAAGTCTGGGTATTGAATACCCATTTTCTCAACAACCTTTTCGCTGACTTTTGGCAAGAATGAGCCTGTCATCCCAAGCCACTTACCATAACGTATGGCCCTTCTAATGAGACGCCGGAGTACATAATCACGGCCATAGTTACCAGGAACCACACCATCACCTATTAAAAATGTTGCGCTCCTAACGTGTTCAGATATTACGCGAATTGCATAATCTGTATCATGGTCCTGCCCATAGCTCTTTCCGGATAACTTTGAAACAAATTGAATCACATCACTAAAAATATCTGTCTCGTATATGTTGCGTTTGCCCTGCATAATAACCGCACAGCGTTCCAAGCCCATCCCAGTGTCTATGTTTGGCCTTGGCAACAGTTCACGTTTACCATCAGGAAACTGATAGTATTGCATGAAAACCAGATTCCATATTTCAACGAATCGGTCGCATTGAATCTGATTATCAGAATAAATATTCCCACAATTCGGGCCACAATTGTTTTCTTGACAACCATATTCTGCACCAAAGTCATAATGGAGTTCACTGCATGGTCCACATGGTCCCTCACTACCAGCTGGACCCCAGAAGTTGTCTTCATCCCCAAATCGCCTTATACGGTCGATACTCAAGCACAATTTAACCCAATATTTATGTGCCTCGTCGTCATCATGATATATAGTAATCCAAATTTTATCCCCAGGGATCGATAAAGTATCTGTAAGGAAAGCCCAGGCATAGCCAATGGCTTGTTCTTTGAAATAATCGCCAACACTGAAATTACCCAACATCTCGAAGAATGTGAGATGTGTCGTGTCCCCCACAGACTCTATATCTGTAGTTCGAAAGCATTTTTGAACGGATACAAGACGAGGGTTAGGGGCAGACAATTCACCAGTGAAATACGGTTTCAATTGGACCATGCCCGCGTTTGTCAGTAACAAAGTCGGGTCCTCCGCTGGTATTAACGACGAACTCGGTATGCGTGAATGACCTTTGCCTTCAAAAAAGCTAAGGAAGGCCTCTCTTATATCGTCACCACTCAACATTTCTCTCTCAAGTCACGACTGTCTAGTTGTCCATTAGCTAGGATTTTAGGTTAAGGCCATATGGGTGTCAATGTTAATCACGGCATTTACATTTTGGTTTCTCTAATCCTAATATCTATGCCTGTCTAATGTAATGCATAAAACTTGGTTTGATGCGCAACATTGAACTTTATGATATGTCTAATCTTAAACACAATCATTTATTGGATTGGCAATGTGACGATAAGTTATTGCACATATGAGCTGGTATACGTGCGCATAATTCAAAAACACATAGCTCCACAAGCCTAATAGCAAAGCCAGAAATGCATCCATTGATTGCCTCAGAGCATTGATATAACTTAACACTTATTTATTAACTTTCCTATTTATATAGCATATGCTACTTGACAAGTTTCCTGCAGTATTTTATATTCCATAGCAGCAATCTAGTTGCCGCGAGTACAATATAAATTCGATATTACTGAGAAGCACAATTAACAAAAAGATACGTTTTATACAATCAGAATGACTCAATGCGAATACTAATAGGAATCCCCACTAATTAAGGAGCTGCCAATATGGTCACATTCAGAAAGAGAACGTGGGATGATGATGACCCGATTTTCGTCATTAGCGTAGCAGCACGAATACTTAGAGTTCATTCACAGACTTTGAGATATTACGAAAAGGAGGGTCTGTTAGAGCCTGCACGATCTAGAGGCAACATACGGCTTTATTCCCAGCGTGATATTGAAAGGCTCCAACGCATAAAAACTCTCACCGAAGACCTGGGCATTAATTTAGCTGGTGTACAGGTAGTCCTTCAGATGATGGATCGTATAGAACACTTAGAACGCGATATAAGACAACTCAAGGGCAAACTATCTCAACATCAAAAACGCAATTGAATGTTATTCATAAGCATTGAACATATTATTTGCTATGAAAAGCACGTTATCACTTTACATGGAGGCATTTAATGCTTAAACCAGACGATTTTACGGTACAAGGAAAGCTCATTCTGGAATCAAGTCAAGAGATTGTCCACAGATATCACCACACCGAATGGAGCGCAGAGCATGTATTGCTGGCTCTGCTAGAAATAGAGGATGGGGTGCCAGTGACGATACTGCAGCAATTGGATGTTCCAATAGACCTGCTCAGGAACAGAGCACACGAGATTTTGGAACTGATCCCCAATACCACATATCAAACAAATCAAATTTACGTAGATGCTAGTGTAACCAGATTACTGGCCAATGCCAAGGCCGAAGCTAAACATTTTATGGACGATTTCATAGGTGCCGAACATTTACTAATCGCTATGACTCGAGAAAACCAAGGGGCAATCCCATCCATCCTTAAGGAATTCAACATAGGGCAAGAAGAGGTTTATAGGGCTCTGGCTACCATTCGGAAGGGCCATCGCGTTGATGGTCAAACAGCTGAGAATCGATACAGATCTCTAAATAAATACAGCATAGACCTCACGGCGTTGGCTAGAGCCGGTAAACTTGATCCAATTATAGGCAGGGATAATGAAGTAAAGAGAGTTATGCAAACCATTAGTCGACGCACTAAGAATAATCCCGTGATCATAGGAGAAGCCGGGGTGGGGAAAACAGCGATAGCCGAAGGACTAGCACAAAGAATTGTATCTGGAGATGTACCTGATTCTCTAAAGAACAAAAGGCTTTTGACATTGGATATGGGATCATTAGTTGCAGGCAGCAAGTTTAGAGGTGAATTTGAAGAAAGATTGAAGGGAGTAATAGATGAAATCAAGGAATCTCGAGGTGAAATAGTTATATTCATAGACGAAATACATACAGTTGTGGGAGCTGGTGCCGCTGACGGCTCGCTAGATGCAAGTAATATACTAAAACCCGCCCTAGCCAGAGGTGAGTTGCAATGCATAGGAGCCACGACTTTGAACGAATATCGCACCAACATAGAAAAAGATGCGGCTCTGGAACGCCGTTTCCAACCCATATATGTTGAGGAACCAGACGTGGATACTGCAATTCAAATGTTGAGTGGATTATCTGCTAAATACGAGGCCCATCATAAAGTTACAATAACTAAATCAGCGTTGGAAGCTGCTGTAAAACTAAGCAATAGATATATATCTGAAAGACACTTGCCTGATAAGGCTGTTGACTTGATAGATGAAGCAGCCAGCAAATTACGTATCGATTCAGAAAGTTTCCCAAGCCATCTCAAGAAACAAGAGAATCGCATAAGGCAATTGCAATATCAAGAAGAAGAAGCTTCAGGAAAATCCGACTATCAAGCAGCGATGGACTTTAGAACTGAAAGGCTGGCTATTGAGATTAAATACAATGGTGCTAGGGAGGAATGGCTACAGGATCATCGTTTTGATATGACAGTGAATGAAGTCGACATAGGAAATCTGGTAGCCCAATGGACAGGAATACCAGTTAATCAGTTATTAG
>CAZOCC010000023.1:0-13611 GCA_964578255.1 uncultured Dehalococcoidia bacterium
ATGTTGGAATAGTGTTGGGGCAGACTTTACACAAGGCCCTGGGTGATGGCAGAGGCATACTCAGAATGGGGGATGTCACTGTGCCTCTTGATGAGACTCTGGCCATGGTAGCTGTGGACGTTGGCGGTAGACCTTACGCGGTAGTAAAAGTTAAGTTTGATGACAGTATGATAGGGGACATGCCATCAGACTTAGTTAGGCATTTTCTGGAAGTTATGGCACTGGAAGGCCGAATGAATCTTCATGCCCAAATACTTGCTGGCGGTAATGACCATCATAAGGCTGAAGCTATCTTTAAAGCCTTAGCTCGGGCCCTTAGGAAAGCGCTACAGGTTGACAGCAGGGCTGGTGATCAAGTGCCGAGCACAAAGGGTACAATAACCCAGTGAATGAGATCTGGGGTTTGAGAGATCTGATAAAACTACTCGTGGTTCTTTGTTACTGACACAGGCAGATTTTAGAAAAATATCGTTAAGAATGTTTCTAGTCTATGGAGGTCAAGTCGAATTCGTATTTCTCTATAACTGTGTTGGCCAATAGTTGGTCACACATTGAGATTGTTTGTTGCTCCGCGATTGTAAAGTCATCTGTTGATAGTGTCATTTCTAGGTACTTGCCTGCACGAACATCCGAAGGCAGAGTGAATCCCAATCCTCTTAGTCCATCTAGGATTGTTTTTCCTTGAGGATCGTTAACTGTTGGTTTCAGGGTAACATTGATTCTTACCAAAATCACGGTTGGCCTCCTAGTTGAATCGTGCTGGCCCTTTATTGATGTGTGACTGGATGAAATCATCTATTCTAGAATCATCGAAATTCTCCAGCTCATATATCCAACCCCAGGATGTTACCGCTATGGTAGATTCCATTCCTGAGAATGGAGCCAGTACTACACCTTCAGGATATCTGTTGGTGACATTTTCCAGAGCCTCTTCTAATACTGGGCATGGGTCAACACAGTTATACTGAACCAAAACGGCCCCAAGTTCCAGGTAGGCTACCTGCACTTCGTCTTCTAATTGTTCTTCGTGTTTTCCCCAATGTAAATCAGAGGAGTCAATAGCATAATGCCAACCTGAAGTTGGTGGCTGTGTATTATAGTCTGGATGTTCCTGGCCTGCTACCACAACCTCATTCTCTTGTATTACCACTTCTTGGCCATTTGAGTAAGAAGCAGAACTGCTGCTAACATTGCCCAGTGAGCTAGGCAGTACTAAGGATAACACTATCATTAGCATTACAGCTCCGCCGAAACTCCACAGGATAATTTTCCTAATTCTATGCTTGGACCTGTTCTTGTCTCGTCTGGCTTGTCTGGCATGTGCCCTTTCACTAGCTCTTTTTCGACGGGTTCTCTCTCTAGATACCATTATGTTTTGTTTCCTGTAACGTTTTTCCAATTGCGCCCAGTGATTATTTCATAGGCTTGTATATATCTGGCCTCTGTGTTAGATATCACAGAATCTGGAAGTTCAGGTGCGGGCGGTTCTCTATCCCAACCGCTTGCTGACAGCCAGTCACGGACGTATTGCTTATCAAAGTTAGGTTGAGATTTACCTGGTTCGTAAAGTTCAGCATCCCAAAAACGGCTTGAATCAGGGGTTAGTAGTTCATCTATTAATGTCAGCTCGGAATCTATAATACCAAACTCCATCTTGGTATCAGCTATGATGATCCCATTGTTCTTAAGTGTATCGTGAGCGAATCTATATATTTCCTTGCTGATACTTTCTAGGCGTGTAGCCATATCCATACCCACCATCTCTTGAACTTCTTCAATGGTCATTGGTAGGTCGTGTCCGGTTTCTGCCTTAGTTGTTGGGGTAAATAGGATTTCAGGTAATGCATCTCCGTCCCTAAGGCCAGTTGGCATTTCTCGGCCAGCTACGGTTCCGGCATCCCTATATTCAGATAGGGCAGAACCAGTTATATATCCTCTCACCACACATTCGATATCTATTCTGCTAGCCTTACGGACTATCATGCTTCTGGATGCAAGTCCATCGGATATCTGTTCAAATGGCACTGTTGGCCATAAAGCCTGGTCTTTACCTAGCCTGTCTACCAGACTCACCATATGATTTGGTACGATGTGACTTGTAGCTTGAAACCAATAATCCGATATGCGTGACAGTACTGCACCCTTTTGTGGTATAGCTGAGGGCAATACGACATCAAAAGCAGATATTCTGTCTGTAGCGATCATCAAAAGGTGGTCTTTCCCTAATTCATAAGTATCTCTGACTTTGCCCTTGTGAAATGCATTTGGCAGGTCAGTTACTGAGATTGTATTATATGGATCATTTAGCAACGGCTTGTTCTCCTCACAATCCTAATCTATCAAAAGAGTTGTCAACGTAGCGCATATAATCTTTGTAGTCGAATATTGATTCCAGGTCAACTTCATTTATATGACTACGGACGTCTGGTTCTTCTCGCAGAAGTTGTCGGAAATCTGAACCATCGTCCCACGACTTCATCGCGCAATTTTGGACTATCTCGTATGATCTCTCCCGGCTTAATCCACTACCCAGTAAAGCTATAAGGACTTTTTGCGAAAACACTAACCCATTCGTCATTTCAATATTCTGTAACATTCTATCTGGATATACCCTTAGGCCAGATATGACTTCTGTAAATATATGGAGAATGTAATCCAAAGCCATACAAGAGTCTGGCAATATCAATCTTTCAGCAGATGAGTGACTAATGTCACGTTCATGCCATAGGGCTACGTTTTCCAGAGCTGTCACAGAATGACCTCTTATAAGTCGTGCTAATCCACAAACTCTTTCGGACAATTCCGGGTTCTTCTTGTGTGGCATCGCAGAAGAACCCGTTTGTCCTTGACCGAAGGGTTCTTCGACTTCCCTAACCTCCGTGCGTTGTAATCCCCTGATTTCAGTTGCAAATTTTTCCAACGACGCGGCTATGAGTGCCAAAGTTGTAACAAAATGAGCGTGACGGTCTCGTTGAACCACTTGATTAGAAACAGGGGCAGGTGATATATCAAAATAACTGCACACCCGCTCCTCTATTGATGGTGGCACGGTTGCATAAGTACCAACAGCTCCAGATATCTTGCCTACACTTATGGATTCCTTAGCTTCTTCCATTCTGTGACGCTGTCGTCTCATTTCGTCCCACCATAGAGCCATCTTTAGCCCGAAAGTCGTTGGCTCTGCGTGCACTCCATGCGTTCTTCCCATCATTTGGGTATTTTTATGTTGCTTTGCCTGGTCTGCCAAGGCTTTCATAAGGTCATCTATATCTGATAAAATGATATCTGACGCCTCTAATAATTGGAGATTTTGGGCTGTATCTTGAACATCATGGGATGTTAGACCCATATGTAACCACCTACCCTCATCTCCAAGTCCAGCCGTAACGGATTGCAGGAAAGCTGTCATGTCGTGCCTGGTACGCTTAAATATTGATTCCATTAATGCGGAGTCATACTTGGCCTTCCTGAGCTTTTCCATATCTGAAGCAGGAATAGCTCCGTCTGCGGTCCAAGCTTCACATACGGCCAATTCAACATTCAGCCATTTGTCGTTTTTGTTGTCTTCAGACCAAATAGCCTTCATTGCAGGCCTTGCATATCTATCTATCAAGTTGTCCTCTCTGGTAGTTATGAGATATCAACAGAATGATACCCTGTAAGTTTACTGGTAACAAGGTGTTTCCTATGCTATACCTAGGTAGTTGTTGGTCTTGGAGTATTCACGGTGAAGAGAGATTGTGCCTGTAATCCGAGTAGTTCTTTTTGATATCTTCGTGTTTCAACGCTAGTATAGATGCCGCGAGATACGCGGCGTTTCTAGCTCCCCAGGATCCCACAGCAACGCAAGCCACTGGTATTCCGGGTGGCATTTGTACTATGGAATAAAGAGCGTCAATACCCTTTAACTCACTAGACGGTATGGGTATTCCTATAACAGGTATGTTGGTCCATGATGCCATTACGCCTGGCAGGGCAGCTGATCCGCCAGCACCAGCTATTATGACTTCTATGCCTCTTTCAGATGCCCCAATCGCATATTCCATAGCCTTCTTTGGGGTCCTGTGGGCGGATAGGATCGACAGTTCGTAAGGGACTTCCAGACTATCCAAGACTGATATGGTATCCTGCGTGAAAGATTCATCTGACTTACTACCTATTACTATTCCTACCAATGGCATTTTGTGCTCCTGATTCTAATTTTGTTTTGGTATTCCTATGTCTGTCCTGTAAAATGCTCCTGGAAAATCAACAGTTCTAACATGTTCATATGCCTTGTCCCTTGCTGACTGTACACTATTGCCCCGGCCAACAACAGTCAATACTCTGCCCCCGTCTGTATATATATTACCTTGTTCTGCTGTGGTTCCTGAGTGGAATATCAATTCTTCATCGGTTAACGCTCCAATGGCATTTATCTTTGTACCTGTTGTGTAATGGCCAGGATAACCCTGAGAGGCTATCACTATGCCAACATATGCATCAGCATTCCAGGTAATTGCGGTTTCGGTTAGCTGGCCGTTAATGATAGACATAATGATCTCAATCAAGTCTGTATCTAGCCGTGGTAGAATCACTTGTGTTTCTGGGTCCCCAAGCCTGCAGTTGAATTCCAGTACTTTGGGCCCTTCATTTGTGAGCATCAATCCTGCGTAGAGAATTCCTTTGAAAGGAGTTCCTTCTTTTGACATGGCTTCAATGGTGGGTTCCATTATGGCTTGATTGATCTGGCGTTCTAGTTCATCTGTCCAGAAAATAGGAGGAGTGTAGCTACCCATCCCTCCGGTGTTAGGGCCTTGATCTCCGTCGTGTGCTCGCTTGTAATCACAGGCAGATATCAAACTTGATATATGGGTACCATCTGAGAATGTGAATACGCTAACCTCTTGACCAACTAGGTACTCCTCTATGAGAATCTTGTTTCCGGAATCTCCGAATACCTTGTCTACAAGGCATTCTTGTATTGCTTTGATGGCTTGTTCCAAATTGTCAGCTATGGTTACACCTTTGCCGGACGCGAGTCCGTCAGCCTTTATCACGACCGGGTAACTTGCCGCTTTAGCGTAATCTAATGCTTCTTGATATGATTCAAAAACCTCAGTGTAGCCTGTTGGGATGTTGTATTTACGCATAAGGTTTTTAGAAAAAACCTTACTGGATTCTATTTTAGAGGCTTCTTTGGAAGGTCCGAAAATAGACAAGTTGTGCTGTTGGAATAAATCCACTATTCCCATGGATAAAGGAGTTTCAGGACCTACAATCGTGATGTCTATACTATGATCTATTGCGCATTGTAGGAGACCCGGCAGGTCGTCCGCTTTGATTGGTATGTTTTCGGCTATTGTTGATGTTCCCCCGTTGCCTGGAGCGACGAAGATCTTTTTCACCAAAGGACTGCCTTGTATTTTCCATGCTAGAGCGTGTTCTCTCGCTCCATTACCTACGATGAGAACATTCATATTTTCTTTCTTTCTTTTGGTATGATTCTTCTGCCAAATGTATAGGTTGGAATACAAAACCCATTCTGTCAGTACAATCTAAATCAAACTATTGTACAGTTTTGAACTCAGAATGAATTATAAACATTGGCAATCTATGAATCTATACATTTGTAGGGCTTTATGGTCAATTTATTTGCATTAAATTGGTTTTAGCATATACCTGTGCGTAACAGGTCATTATTATCTATATGCATTTGGTTTGTCGGGCCGGAACGTTTACCTGAGAACCCGATCGTCACCGACGCGACGGGTTACGTGTATTTGGTCTAGATGTTCTAGGAATGATACTGCATATTTTCGGCTAGTCTTAAATTGATCCCGTAATTTGGCAACGTTGATACTACCCGCAGTCTGTATGGTTTTTATTGTAATGTCTACCATTGCTTCGTAGTGATGTTTGTCATAGATTAATTTTTCACCGACACGTATAACGTCGCCGCTTTCTAGAAGCATTGTTAATATTTCACTATCCATATGTGAGTCTGTTGGTGGTGAATACCCTGCACGATGCAGATCCCTGATATATGTGTCTGCCGTGGCTCTTTGTGATGCACTGAGACACACTTGATGCCCTGGCAAACACACTAAGTTCATTTCCTCTGCCAACAAGCAGTCGTCTTGCATACGTTGTAAGGCAGAGGAAAATTCTCGAGGCGGGATGCCAAGTTTGCTTCTCAACTCTTCTTTCGGTATACCTTTGCGTAGTTTATTTTCTTCGTGGTAATGACCAACAATTGATTGAGTCTTAGATACCATGACTTGCCATCGGCTTGTGGAATATAGTAATACGCTGGTATCAGATAAATCGCTCCCGACTTGAATAATTCGCCGGGCTTCCTTCAAACCTTCTATAAGTGATTTGGTTTCCTCAAGGCTTGAATTGGCTATATCGGATAAGGCGATAGCGTTGCATGGCCCTGAGGTTTCAAGCAATTCAACAAGTATATCTTTCTGATCACCTCGGTTCATTATTTCCAGTTTCCTTATAACAGGTGGGTGATTGCGCCTATGCCTAACGGGATGCGTATCTACAATAGTTCCGCCACCAACAGTCCTATTCATGTGTCTAATAACGAATTTGTCCCCCCTGACTAAGGCTATTTGTTCTTGTAACTTCATTTGGGCCCATGTGTGATGTCCTGGTTGAGCCTCGTTGGCATCTAGCATTCTCACCCGTGCAGTGGTTTCCTTGCTACCGGTATAGAATGACACGGTATTATTGTGCTTTAATGGCCACGAATCCTCAAGGATTTGTAGATTTACATCTAGGGCTATAGAAGGTTTTAACCATCCTGGTGTGGTCGCAACTTCACCCCTGCTAATGGATTCGTGTTCGATGCCGGCAAGGTTGACTGCCACGCGTCTGCCCGGTCCTACTTTGTCAACTTTACGTTTGTGCGTCTGGATGCTTCGGATACGTGCAGTCTTGCCGGATGGCAGTATTTCTAAATCCATGCCAATTTCTATGCTTCCATCTATAAGTGTGCCAGTTATCACTGTGCCGAATCCGGTGAGAGTAAAAGCACGATCAATGGAAAGCCTGGGTCGTCCGAAATCTTGCCTAGTATCTGTGTTTTGCAACAATTGATCTATGGTTTGAAGAAGTCTGTCCATGCCATCACCTGTTACTGAGGAGACGTGGGCAATAGGTGAATGCTCCATCATAGTCCCTTTGAGCAGATCTTGGACTTCTGACTCAACCAATTCTAGGATTTCCTCTCCAACCAAATCTTTTTTGGATATAACTGTGAGACCATTTTTTACTTGCATCATATCCAGAATAGATAGATGTTCCATGGTTTGAGGCATAACGGAATCATCCGCTGCTACTACCAGCAATGCTAGATCAATATTCCCGACACCAGCTAGCATATTCTTGATGAAATTCTCATGTCCAGGTACGTCTATAATGCTTATTTCGCGTCCGTTGGGCGTGGTGGTCCAAGCAAACCCTAGGTCTATAGTCATGCCCCGTTCCTTCTCTGCTTTTAGGCGGTCAGGATCTATACCAGTTAGGGCTTGAACAAGAGTAGATTTGCCGTGATCTACGTGACCAGCGGTGCCTATAACATACATAGGCCTATACCTTGATGTGGAGTGTTAGCAGGATAGCATATAGGCAATATTAGGGCAATTTCAGATAGACGGTATGTGCTAGAAAAATTTGACAAAGACCTCATTTGATAACAGCCTTCCATTTTCCGACAGGCGCAGTATGTCTTCGTCAAACACTAAAAGATCCAGGTCCTCACATTCCCGAATTTGTTTGCCATATGTGCTTAGCAAACCTACACCGAATCTGTTCCGAAATGCCGTGGATGATATTCCGTGCATCAATCTAAGTGACAACATCATTGTTTCTGCCATTTCCAGTTGAGGATTGATATATTCTATGTCATCTACACTTGGGATCTGTTGCAAGACTGTTTCGGTAAGTGCCCCGGGTACATGTTCTCCAGTAGTGCTAAACTTTTGATCCAAAGATTTTATATATTTTACAGGGGCATTGATGTTTTTGAATCTATAATTTCCCAAAAAGGAATGTGCTCCTGGCCCAAGGCCCAGATAACGGTTGTTGTACCAGTAATTTAAGTTGTGTTGGCTTTCTCTACCGGGACGGCACCAATTTGATATTTCATATTGTACATACCCCGCCGATTTAAGGGTGCTGTCTGCTACTAAATACATTTCTGCTGCCAGATCTGCATCCGGTTCCGGGATGTGTCCGGCATCGACGTTTTTCTTAAGGGGAGTACCGTCTTCCAATGTCAGGCAATATAGAGAAAGGTGTTCTGGGGACATATCTATCATGGCGCGCAATGTTTGATTCCATTGGTCCATGCTTTGATATGGCAGACCGTACATGAAATCCAAGTTTATGTTATCGAAACCCGCTGTGCGAGCTGCATCATATGCCAACATAGCCCCTTTAGCGGAATGCCTCCTGCCTATGACTTGTAATAAACTATCATCTAAACTTTGAGTTCCTAAACTGAGACGATTTACGCCGATACGCCTGAGTGAGCTGGCGTAACTGATTGACAGATCGCCTGGATTGGTTTCAATTGTTATTTCCGCGGAATCGTTTACGTCGAACGATGATTGACTTGCGTACAGAATTTGTTCTATATGGTCAACGGATATATAGGATGGTGTACCGCCGCCGAAGAAAATGCTACGAGTGTCCATGCCTGTGAGCAAGGGACCCCATTGTCTTATTTCGGTCACCAGTGCGTCCAAATAATTTTTGGTCAGATATTCTATGCCTGAGTATGTATTGAAATCACAATATGGGCACTTGGTTTGGCAAAATGGGACGTGTATGTATAGAGAAAATTGAGAGGTTGTATCAGATGTTTTATCATTCTCCATAAATTGTCTGTGCATTTTGCCTAGACATTGAACAAGAAATTTATGACATCTCCGTCTTGAACTGGATATGTTTTCCCTTCAAGTCTTAACAAGCCTTTCTTTTTTGCTTCTGGGATGCCACCACACTCCATTAGGTGGTCATATGAAATTACCTCTGCCCTTATGAACCCCCTTTCAATGTCCGAGTGTATTTTGCCTGCAGCTTTAGATGCTGCCAGGTTCTTATCTATTGTCCATGCTTTTACTTCGTCTGGTCCCACAGTAAAGAAAGAAGTCAGACCTAATAATTGATATGAAGATCTAATGGCCCTGTATAGCCCGGGTTCTTGTAGGTGCATGTTATTCCTGAATTCCTCAGCTTCTTCGTCCTCTATTTCTGATAGTTCCATTTCCAAGCTGCCGCACATGGTAACCACATCTATCTTGACTTTAGCATAAGTTAGCTTCAATTCTTTCTCTAATGAATCCGCCTGTTCAGAATCTGTATCGGCAATATTCCATATTATGAGCATTGGTTTCGCAGTCAAGAACTGGTAGTTTTCCAAGAGCTTGGCTTCGTCAGTAGATATTTCCTGATCCCTTATGGGTATTTCTAGTTCCAATTGTTCTTGTATCCTTTGCAGGGTGGAGTATTCTCTAGACTTATTGTCCTTGTCTGCAGCCTTTGTGTTTTTGAGTTCCCCGCTAAGTTTAGTCAATCTCCGTTCTATAATGAGTAGATCGGATAACACAAGTTCCATGGTCATGTTCTGAAGGTCCCTTTTGGGGTCGATGCTGCCTTCTATATGTGGCACTACTGGGTTATCAAATGCTCTAACCACATTGACTATCGCATCTGTTCTTTGCAGTAGGTTGAGGGATTCACCTGTGATGCCTTGATCTCTGGAAGTCCTGTCTGAAGATGTAGGTAGGTCGGTGTATCTGACCTCAGCGTAAGTTGTTTTTTGGGGTTTGAACATCTCCTGTAACGGCTTCATCCTGATGTCAGGTACTTTTGCCACGCCAAAATTGATCTTGTTCGCAAGGGCAGGGGATAAGTTGGTGCTTGATGAGCCTTTGCTTAGGGCGTTAAATATTGTGGTTTTCCCGGATTGGGATAGACCTATTATGCCGACTTCCATCTCAACTATTCACTCAATTGCATATATTGTGCCGTCTTCGGAAGCCAAGTATATGATTCCATCTGATATTACTGGTGTAGTCGTAGAGGCTTCAGCTATTTGCTGTTCCCATTGTTTGTTACCGTTATTTTTATCAATGATATATAGTTTGCCAGTGCTGTCTGTTATCAATATTGAATCGCCTACTATTGTGGGCGTGGACACGCTTTCAGTAAGGGTACGGAATACCCAGCGATTGTTCCCTGTCTCTCTATCTACGGACATCAAGGCACCGCTTAGGGTAGGCAGGTAAATATTCTTACTGTCTGCTGCAGGGGTCGTGTCCACGGTAGTGCCCAGTCTCTTAACCCAGTTCACACCCTTAGGGTATCCTGGGTGCTTGCCCATAGCCCATATCCATAATTGTATTTGTAATCTGTACAATCTGCTCTGGAACAGTACCTCTTCTTCGTCAAGGTTTATGGATGTCAGTATGCCGTGTCTGTAGGGCACATAAATAGAGTTATCAGCGATTATTGGGGACGCCATCACCATATTATTAAACCCCATGAAAGTGAAGCGCTTTTTGCCGGTATTAATGTCATATGTGGTTACCCTACCATCTAGGGATGCTAACGCAAGTGTGTGTCCGGAAATTGCCGGGGTATTGGTTATCCAGTCCTCTGTTTTCTGTGACCAGATCTTGGTTCCTGTTAGAGCATCTATGGCGTATAAATTACTATCCCCAGACCCAAAGTATACTACGCCGTTTTTGACTATGGGCGAACCTATCGTTGGGTTGCCCGATGTAGTGAATCTCCATTGTATCTCACCATTTTGGGCATCGAGAGCCAACAAATTGCTTTCATGTGTGCCAATAAAAACCATACCTCCGCCAACTGCTGGGGATGAATCAATTTGGACAGGAGATTCATATTGCCATACTAGAGAACCTGTGTTCTTGTCCAAGGCCAGTATTCTGTTATCTCTAGTGCCAACGTATATGTTGCCATATTTTACTGCAGGTGTGGACATTATTCTGTCAGAGGTTTTGAAGGTCCACTTAGTAGAGCCTTGTATTGAGATATTCCCTGATTGGTCTGTAAGGGTCTCTGTATCTATGGGGCCGGGTCCTTCAAAATATCTATTTACCATACCCCATTCTCCGGGACCAGATGTGGAGTCAATATTTGATAAAGGATCCCCAATTGGTACTGTGATGTTTAGAAATTGTATAGAGGTAATTACCAACACGGCAGCTACCGTGGAGGCTATAGTGCTCCTGCGTAGCCTGTTTGATTTATGCCATCGTATGTTCCGCTCCAATTCTGGCATTGTGTCTTGCCCGGGTATAGCTGCTACCCTTATCAATCTACCCCAACAATTAGAGCACCATTTGGACGTATGAGCATTGCTATGCCCGCAAACCGTACATAACGACTCTGTTCCTGTTAACCCTGACTGGTTAGCCGAAGTTGTTTCGGATACCAGTGATTCCTCTGTGGATGGAATAGCGGTAGCAGTGGAGGTAGATGTTTGGTCATCATGATTTGGATTAGCCAAAACCAAGGCATCTAAGAATTCGGAGGCAGTTTGAAAACGGATCTCTGGGTGTGGAGATAGTGCCTTTAGAATTATCCGATCTATTTGCGGAGGTATATTCGGGTTGATTATACTAGGTGTGACTGGCACTGATGTCATTTGTCTGGCTAGAACTGTTGATCTGTCTATAGCATTAAATGGTACAGATCCCGTCAACATATCATAGGCCAGTACACCTAGAGAATAAATATCCGACAGGAAGCTTGGGTCTGAGTTCCCGTAACCCCTCTCAGGTGCAGTGTATGTCGGTAGCGGAATCTTTGTAGCGGTTCTCATGGACTCAGGAACACCCTGGGATGCTTGAGTTAGACCAAAGTCGCTGAGCTTAACAATGCCCGATTCAGAATCTATGAATATGTTACCTGGTTTGATGTCCCCATGCGATACACCTTTAGTTTTGGCATACTCTATGGCGGAAGATATCTGTTGCAATATGAGTATTGTTTGGGATATCGGAATGGGGTGTTGTATCCAATGTCTAAGTGTGGGCCATGCGCTGTATTCTGAGGATATCCAAACATTCTCAGAATTAAATTCTAAGGAAATAGTACTCAGTATATTGGGGTGATCCAGGGTGGTAGCTGTTGTTACAGCAGACGACAATTTTTGCAAAAAAGCTTCATCAGAGGATATATACGGCCTCAGTAGTTTCAGTGCTACGGTTTTATTGGTATTGGTTTGCTGTGCCTTATATACTGTCCATAGCGCATTGCTTCCCAACTGTTCCAGCAAAACGTGTTCATTTATTACTCTTTGTTGCATTCAGTTCTCTTCGACAATAGTTGCATAAATTCAGGTATTAATCAACGATCTTCGTCTTCTATGATTCTATATTTGCCGTCTATGAATTCATCTTTAGATTTAGTCTTGGCAGAGTAGTTCCCGCGTACATTACTACTGGTTAATCGGTACACGAGAGTGAATAGACTTGTCAGAAAGCCTACTACCGCTAGGAGGATTAATCCTCTGAAAAAAGCAGTAGCGGATGACATAACCAGCAGTATTGGTATCAACATTCGTATAAGTGACCAATACCTCATCCCGATATTAGCTCCATTCTCTAGATGGGACATCTTTCATAAACCGAACTAGGATGCTACATTATATCCGTTGCCTGCAATATTGCAAATACTTATTTGAGTTATTAAGAGATGCTTTATATATTCCATGGTGAAGATGATTTCTCGGTAAATGAGAGTCTGGTTAACCTTAAGAATAGCGTCGGCCCGCCAGACGTTTTGGATGGTAATATTAGCAGGGGAGATGTCTATACATACTCACCTAATGAAGTAATCGCTATGTGTAGCACTATTCCATTTTTGGCAGACAGGCGTATTGTAATTTTAGATGGACTCTTGAAATTGTTCGAATCCGATAGAGCAAATACTAAAAGACAGAATGCCAAGATAACAGACAACGACTGGTTAAATATCGTGGATTTTGTGCCTGTTATGCCACGTACAACTGATTTAGTGTTGGTTGATGGCAAAGTGAGCAAGGATAATGTTCTTTTTAAACGACTGTCTGATATGGCTAAAATAGTGGAATGTGCACCCATGTCAGGTAATAAATTGACTGATTGGATAAAGTCTCGGTTCATTAACCTTCATTGTGAAGTGTCTGACCCAGCAGTGAAACTCATGGCAGAGATGATAGGTGGCAATATGTGGATACTTAGTAGTGAGATAGAGAAGTTGGCACTGTATTCCGAAGGCAAGCAAATCGAAGAAACGGACGTCACCTTATTGGTTTCTTATGTTAGAGAATCAAATGTATTCGCTATGGTTGATGCCTTGTTGGAAAACAGGTATTCGGAAGTTATGGAGATTACTGCGAATTTGATACGCACAGGATCCACAGGACCTCAGTTGGTACAGCCTGTTGCTAGGCAGGTTAGATTGATCTTGATCATGAAAGACCTAAAATCTAGAAATGCATCATATCAGCAACTTCAATCCGGATTGGGGGTACCTTCCTGGCTGGTCAATAAACTTGTGCGTCAGGGAGCTAAGTACTCACTAGGTGAACTAGAATGC
>CAZOCC010000024.1:0-10752 GCA_964578255.1 uncultured Dehalococcoidia bacterium
GAAAACCTAATTAACGGCGTATGAGCCTACAACGTATTACCTAGAAACGCATACCTCAACAGAATTATCTAGGCTAATTATTTGAACAAGATAAATGCCGTCTAACGGGCTATTATATGGACTCCAGTTGCCTTGAATGAGACCATCACTTGATTCCCTTTCGCAAAACCAAGTTCATTGGCCGACCTAGCTGTGACAAATACAGTTAGGTCGAAACCACAATTGACTACTACGTGCGCCAATGGATGGTTGTAAATAATGCCTTCTATCTGAGCGGCATAGGTATTCCTGGCACTACTAGTAGTACTCTGAGCCAGAGATATGGTTATTTCTTCCGGCCTTATACATACATAAACATTCGACCCAATTTCCCTGTCCGAGATAACCTCTACCACTCGTTCCTCAACTTGAACAGTAGCAATACCATCATCAGAGGAAATTATTGTCCCTTCCAAAACGTTCTCAGTACCTACAAAATTTGCTACCTCCATGCTATTCGGCATATTAAACACATTATTTGGGGTATCTGCCTGAATCACGTTACCGTCCATAATTATCGCTATCGTATCAGCTAATCTACGACCTTGATTCATATCGTGAGTTGTCATAATCACAGTAGTTTCTGAATTACTTGTGTATGCCCCGATTAAATTTTCAATCTGCTTAGTCGCAATCGGATCCAAAGTAGATGTAGGTTCGTCCAACAACAGTAATTCAGGTTCAGTCACCAAAGCGCGGGCTATCGCAACTCTTTGTATCTCACCACCAGACAGGGTATTGGAATTCTTTTTCTCATAACCTTCAAGACCCACGGAGTGCAAGGCTTTCAGCACTTTAGTATCCACGTCATTTCCCTTTTGACCTCTAAGTTTCAAACCATATGCGACATTGTGTCCAACATCTCCATTGAATAAAACCGGTCGTTGAAGTACCATCCCTATTCTCCTACGGATTTCAATACTTCTTCTATTCTCATTACGGTTAATATCAAACCCATTATGCAGAACCATGCCAAAAGTCGGTTCTTCCAATAGGTCAATCAACCTTAGCAATGTTGTTTTACCACTTCCGCTAGGCCCAACAATTGCTGTAATAGTAGATCTTGGTATATCCAGGTTAACTTCGCTCAACACTTTACGACCATCGTATTCCATGGATAAATCTTTTAATGTTATCAAAATACCTACCTCCCTTGGAATTTGCCTGCCAGGATGTTTATCCCTAGAGCTAAACATACCAATACCATGCCTAGAGCCAAAGCTAATTCAAAATTACCAGTAGTTGTTTCTATCGACATAGCAGTGGTTAGGGTCCTGGTATGACCCCTTATATTCCCGCCCACAATTATGGCAAGACCAATCTCAGATATTGCCCTTCCAAAACCCAAGAGCAGCGCAGTAGAAATGCCACTCCTCGCCTCCTCCAATGTAATCAGCATGGTCTGCCATTTGTTGGCTCCAAGAGAAACAGCGGTGTCACGAATATCTGAATGCACACCGGCTAAGGCTGAGATCGTGAGACCTGTTATGATTGGCCATATCAAAAGAACATGTCCAATTATTATTGCAGATGGAGTGAAAAGTATATCGAAAATGCCGAGAGGTCCAGTTTTAGAAAATGTCATGAATACCACTAAGCCAACAAAAACCGTGGGCACACTGAAAAGCGTGTTGATGATATATATGAGCCAATCTTTTCCTGGGAAGTCCTGAATATGTATAAAACCACCAATAGGTACAAAAATAATCGCTGCGATTGATGTAGAACAAATTGCAATTAGCAATGTGCGTATAGTGATCGTCAAGACATCTCTGTCCCCAGAAATAATCAGACCCACAGCCACTATAAAGCTGTCAATTATAAGATCCAATATACCTCCAACAATGGCTCTAATTGGTATGATCAACCATGGTTTGTGCAGCTAGCATATCATTTAAGATTTTGGTGCGCCATAAACGATCGGAAAATAGGTGCTCCGTACAGGTCGACTCCATAGGCATCTATGATCTTTTGAACTTCTGTTGAATATAAGAATTCTATAAAATCAGTAGCAGAGGTTTCGTTAATATGAGGGTATCTGTTTGGATCTATAATTATCGCCGAGTATGGATTAACTATCGGGGTCTCCTCGCCAGCCAATATTACTAACTCCAGTGTGGCTCCATATGCCAAGTAAGTACTATCCGGTACCAATGTATAAGCTGACTTCTGGTCAGCTATAACCAATGTAGTGCCCATGCCACTGCCGGACTCAATGTACCAAGGACCCGAATTTCTAACCGTTTCGTAATCATGTCCCTGATCTTTCCAAAAAGCTTGTTCGCTGGAATGAGTTCCAGAGTTGTCTCCTCGAGAAACAAACCTGACGGCATCCGGTTTCTGCATACCCATGTCCATTATTTTTGCCATAGCGCCTTTGACAGTCATGCTGGCAACATCAGATGGATCATGTGCGGGACCAATGATGACGTAGTTATTGTATGCAAATGTATTACGCTTTATACCGTAACCATCCGACACGAATTTCCTTTCACGAGGCTGATCATGCACTATTATCACATCGACGTTGCCTGATAGACCATATTCCAAGGTTTGCCCGGTACCACCAACAACAATATCCAATTCTACTGAATAGTAATCCTCAAAAAGTGGCTCAAGGATGTCCCAAATACCCGTCTCGAATAGGCTCGTGGTAGTTCCAAGTCTCAATAGGGGATGATGGTCTTCTCTCGATTGCTGATGAAATTGATGCTGGAAAGAATATAGAATGGCAACAGAAGATATCAATAGCACTATCATAATTGTTGCCCGAACAACAAATCTGTGCTTCGTATTAATCATTAGTAAATTGTGGAAGATTTCATCTAAATGGCGGAGAGTGTGGGATTCGAACCCACGAGAAGATTGCTACACTACGCGATTTACAGTCGCGCCTGTTCGGCCACTCCAGCAACTAAACAATTAACAAAACATTTATTACGTTATTATAGACCGAGGAGAGGGTGGGATTTGAACCCACGTCTCGATATTATCGAGAACCGCTTTTCGAGAGCGGCGCCATCAGCCTCTCGGCCACCTCTCCATGAGTCACTCATTATATCTGAGTTCGTAAATCGTGACTAGACTAAGTATAGTGCACTGCATATCAATATACACCAGCAGATGTACATCTGCTAATCAGTAATTTTACGAGAGTCATGGTCTATACACATTATACATACTAGGCAGCATTAGCAATTCAAAACATATTCTGGCTACTATTAAGCATAGAGTCATACGATAACCAAACAGCTCGGGATTTCAGATATCTATGTGCTTCACAAATCTTTTGGAGTGAAAAGATCCAATAGATTGATTATATTGGCACAACAATGCCTACGAGTGCTATTGTGAACTTCAGTCAAGTATCCGAATGTATCAGCATATGCCATATTAAATATCAATTAACAACATTATCCTATACACAGAAGTTATCATATTGAGATATACTAAAGACGGAATAACCATGAACGCCAACACAAAAACCACACCGAAAATTGCTGTCTTGTCCTGGGCACTGTATGACCTAGCGAATACCACATTTTCATTAAATATCGTATCTTTGCATTTCGCTCTGTGGGTAGTAAATGACATGGGAGGCAAGGATCAACACTATGTCTATGCTAACGTAGCATCAATGATACTAGTGGTAATCACTGCTCCAATGCTTGGCGTGATGTCAGACCAAGCCAAAAGACGTATGCCGTTTTTAGTGGTCAGTACGATATTGTGTGTATTGTTCACTTTCCTGCTGGGGCTAGGAGGCTTAGTTGTCTCTCTTGCAATGTTCATTGCAGCAAACTATATGTTTCAATCCGGGCTTATATTCTATGACTCGTTACTGCCATCAGTTTCCAATGAATCAAACAGGGGAAAGGTCGGCAGCTTTGGCGTAGGGCTTGGATATATTGGGTCTTTAATCGCAGCGTCTAGTGGCCTAATCCTATTGAGCGTAGTAGGGCGTGTGGGGATGTTTAAAATCACTGCGGTTTTATTCCTCATATTTGCTATCCCGTGCTTTATATGGGTTAAGGACGCCAATCCTGGCAAGTTACTTATAGACCCTAAAGCAATATTGGGCTCATTCGGGCAGATGAAACGTACAATTGTCAAAACCAGGCAATTTCCAGGCTTATCCAGGTTCTTCATAGGAAGAATATTTTACACTGATGCAGTCAACACATTGATAATTCTTATGAGCATATACGTAACCAACGAACTAGGTTTCACTGATGAAGAAGCCCAGTTAATTCTTATGGTTGCTATACTATTTTCTATAATGGGGACTATCGTTTGGGGCCTTATTGTAGATAATATTGGTCCCAAACGATGCCTGAATCTCGTTCTTTATATATGGATGATAGTATTGACCGGCGTATCATTGATCCCCCTCTTGAATTTGCCAGGTAGCCTTATCTGGGTAGTGGCAGCAATGGCAGGTATAGCTATGGGTGGGACCTGGTGTGCAGACAGACCTTATCTATTGAGGTTAGTGCCCAAAGAATACGCTGGTGAATTCTTCGGTGTATACAGCATGGTAGGTAGGTTTGCTACTATCGCTGGACCACTAATATGGGTATTTGTCGCTGACATACTTGGTTTAGGCAGGCCGCTGGCCGTGCTAGCACTGCTAGTGTTGGTGATAATTTCATACTTTATTCTTCGTGGAGTTAGCGATAGCCCTAGGACATTCCCAGATTCACTAACAAATCGACCAGCCCAACTACCTTGAGAAAGGCAGTTTAGCACCCTACAAAACAGCCCTGATCCTGCTTTTATTTACGTTTTCCTGTAATCACCGACGACAACAAGAAATACCACTGCCAGAGCCACATATCACTATCAAACAACGGGCAGTTTCCAAAGATCATTGCTAGTATTATTAAGTCCAGGTTCCCATCTTATTATGGCACTGCAAACTTAATGCAATAATAAGACAACGATTTTCGCCAGCACTAGTCTTGGCTACACTACAGCCATATCCTGCCCATGGCATGTAGGTGATTTGATACGACCGCAGCCCTTGGGGCATTCCAAAACATTTACGCTAGTTCCATCTGGCCTGTTAAGAGCGGCAAATTCCAATTCTGTACCGCATTTACCACAGTTTATCGCCATAACTTCCATGTCGCAATTGTCGTCCGAACATTGATACTTAGCCATAATATATTTACCTCTTTCTGTTATATATTGAACAGTCGTATGTCAACACGAATATAGCCGTCGCCTTTTCCAGACATACCGCAATCATTATACAGCATCGATCACATCCTGTGTTCTAAATATACATTGGGTGCATCTTAGACTAGGGTAGTCTACATTATGTGACGCCACCTTATGCTAGTATATGGCCTACCACTATAGAATATTCATTCACATCCATGAATACAGAACATCTGACATACAACACCACCAATGATCACTATTTCAGTCCCTATAGACTAGTAATGGCCTCGATGTTAGTGATGCTTAACTTTCTCACCGGCCTCAGCATGTTCGCTGTAACCCCAATCACCCCTATAATAATTGACGATTACACCATAAATAGAACCAATGCGAGTTTGCTTGTCAGTCTGATTCCATTCATCCATATTTTCGTCGCCATTCCGAGCGCTGTAATCGTTAACAAAATACGTCTGAAAAACGGTTTGGTACTTGCACTGATACTAACATCAGCTCCATGTCTAACAATTTTCGCCCAACAATTCTGGATGCTTTTGGTAATTAGGTTGTGCTACGCCATTGGCTTATCGCTAGCATTCCCTGCGTTGTTATCAATAGCAACCCAATGGTTAAATCATAAGGAATTACCCGTATTCAACGGAGCACTGGTAACAGGATTCAGTTTGGCTATAGCTGCTTCAACAGTAATTGTCTCACCAATGTCGGACATTTTCGGATGGAAAAATGCCATATCATTAATCGGCCTGGCACCCATAATTGGTCTTGCCATGTGGATGGCGTTAGGATACAGACAGCGTTCCAAACTAGAAACTGCGCCTGTTATCAACTTAATGGGAATATTTAACACTCTAAAATCCAAAACCACTATCCTTTTAGCAATGGGGGATGCTGGGCCATTCGCACTAATGATGGCATCCATAGCATGGCTCCCAACTCTATACTATGAGAAACATAATATTCCATTATCTGACGGCGGTTCTCTTATGGGTATAATGTCCATCGCTGGTACCGTATCCCTCGTTGCATCCAGCATCCTTGTAATCAAAATACCTTTGAGGCGCCCGTTCTTGATTATCCCAGGATTGATTATTGGTTTTGCCGGCATTGGTAGCTTCTTATTGGTAGATACGATACTCCTCATACCATCATTAGTACTATTGGGATTTGCCTGCTGGTTTTACACCCCAATACTGTTCACAATCCCAATGGAACTACCAGGATCGGATACCCTTAAGGTTTCCCTCGTAGTTGGGGCACTGATGAGTGTAGGCAGTTTCTTTGGTTTCATATCACCACTGATTGTGGGATTAACGGTAGATATACTGGGTAACTACTCAGTAGGACTTACAGTGTTTTCAGTACTATCGGTTAGTCTGTTGGTAGCAGGATACTTCCTCCCGGAAACAGGCTCAAGAGGAAACGACGACTTACGTCGGCGTTGAATTAACAACTCAAGTTGTCACTTAGGAATCTAACTGTTCGTGGCCACGCGTCATAGGACGCTGTTAAATTGAATCCCCTTGGATTTGAATCATTATAAAATCCGTGAGAAGCTCCTTCGTAAATGTGAACTTCTACTGGTTTATCGCTACTCGAAATAATCTGCTCCAATTGTGTAGCTCTTTCTGATTCATCTTCACCGAAAAAACCCAACACAGGCGATTGTATGCCTTTAAGGTTCTCTGGTGGGTTTGGTAAACCTCCATAATAAACCACTGCTGCTCCAATCCGTGCATTTCTGATAGCGGTAGTCAACACCAAACCACCTCCCATACAAAAACCAATACATCCGAACTTGGATCCCGAACTCACATCTTGAGCCAAGAGCCAATCAGCTGCAGCATCTATTTCCTTGGATGCAGTCTCGTACTCAAGTGCCATAGCCAATTTGCGAGCCTCATCCGGTTCTGCTGTAACCTGACCATGGTACAGATCCGGGGCTATTGCTGCAAATCCTAGTCTTGCCAAACGCTCAGTTATATCCTTAATATGATTATCTAAACCCCACCATTCTTGAATCACCACTACTACTGGATATTTGCCATCGCCGTCGGGATGAGCTAAATATCCATTACAGCTATTACCGTTAGCTTTAAAATCTACAGCCTTAGTCACAATTCGTTCAGGCATTCTTCACCTCCTAGTCAATGAACATTCTTAGATACCAATTTTGCCATTTAACACACCAATAATGCAAGGACAGAAATGTAATCAGATATTATTAGCACTGCATAAGCTGTACCAGGCAACAGGCAAATCTATGTGTATTCTAAAATGTAATTCTTTTGAACATGGACTATATCTGGATTGCACTTACCTTTCTTGACACTGTAAAACTGGCCGTGGTAACATCCTTGAAAGATGAATTTTTATCTGGAGCTTTTTTGTAGAGCTGATCTTGAAACGTGCTTTCACATGTTCTTGAGATCGGCTTTTTTTTGTTATAGAGATGTTGGATAAATGGCGTGCAGTTATACTGGCTGGCGGCATGGGGACAAGAATGAAGTCTCTGACGCCTAAGGTACTGAACCACATATGTGGCCGAGAAATGATATGGTTTGTGGCTGACTCCTTAGATAAAGCTGGATTCAGTGAGCACATATTAGTCATACCTCCGGATTCCTCATCAATACCTGATGCTATAGCTTCTAGCGCCCCAGTTGTAATAGAACAACCTGCGCCTTTAGGCACTGGAGACGCTTTCTCAAAAACATCCCTTGTCTTGAATGACTACGATGGCAACATTTTGGTCATTAACGGCGATGTACCGCTAATCACACCGACTACCCTACATGCATTGACAAGCCATCATTCCGAAAGTGATGCATCGATCACATTGCTGACATGCGTAGGGCGACCACCTTCAGCTGGTATGGGAAGAATACTGAGAAATAATAATGGAGACGTACAGGAAGTTATAGAAGATGCAGATTTAAATGCCGATACTATATATTCAGAGGAGAGGAACGTAGGTGTTTATTGTTTTAAATCACCCTGGATTTGGTCCCATATAGAACTATTGGCCGCTAGGAACACTGGTGAGGTATATATTACCGATCTGGTATATCTGGCAGCGAACACAATGAATAGAATTGAAACCGTAGTGATAGATGATATAGATGAGGGGCTTGGGGTGAATAACGGCGTGGAATTATCCAAGGCCAGGTCAATAATACAAGAACGAATCAATCAAAAATGGCTTATGAACGGGGTCAAGATCATAGAACCTGTATTTATAGATTTAAATGTATCACTTGGCCTAGATACCACTGTATACCCCAACACATTCCTACAAGGCCAAACACAGATAGGTGACAGGTGCTCCATCGGACCAGGCACCATGATAATGGACTCCACTGTTGCCGATGACTGCCGCATCTTACAATCCGTGATTGAAAAGGCTTCTATAGACGAAAAAGTGGATATAGGCCCTTATAGTCACGTAAGACCGGATTCACGTATATCCGACAACGTTCATCTGGGTAACTTCGTAGAAGTGAAGAACAGTACCATAGGTTCAGGAACGAAGATTGGGCATTTTAGTTACATAGGGGATTCAATAGTAGGTAATTCAGTCAATATTGGTGCGGGTGCCGTAACATGCAACTTTGACGGTGAGACTAAACACGAAACTGTAATTGAAAATCACGTTTTCATAGGCAGTGACTCAATGCTAATAGCCCCCCTACATATAGGGGCCGGTGCCAGCACTGGGGCAGGTGCGGTAGTAACAAAAGACGTACCAGCTGGGGCCAAGGTAGTAGGGATGCCGGCCAAGGTAGTGTCCAAAAGAAAGATATGAATTACTGGAAACACAAATTTAGCGAAGCCTTTCAACGACTGATTCCTTCAGAAAACAAGGATAACCGGATAACTGTTGGGGATTCCGTTGACATCGGAACTGCTCTAAATGAAGACAGTCCTGAAGAGATAGACTCCGACGAACGTCGAATGATCACATCCATATTGGAATTGGACCATACATCATCTAGGGAGATAATGGTACCAAGAATGGATATCGTAGCATTGGACATAGACGCGTCATTGGCGCAAGTAGCGGATGCAATGTGGGAAACCGGCCACAGCCGAATACCAATATTTGAAGATTCCATAGATAATATAATTGGGGTAGTGCACTCTAGAGACTTGCTGAACAATCTGAAAAACAATAACCTCGATACACACTTGGCCGATTTGGTCAGAACTCCATTGTTCATACCTGACGCCAAGAAACTCGACGACCTTCTACGGGACTTCCAAGAAAATCACATACAGATAGCCATTGTGGTGGATGAGTACGGCGGCACTTCTGGTTTGGTAACAATAGAGGATCTGCTAGAAGAAATTGTGGGTGAAATAGAGGATGAATTCGACGTCGGTCAGCCGGCAATTGAAATTATAAACGAAACCGAGGCCATGGTAGATGCCCGCATCCCATTGGACGATTTAAATGAGGCATTCTATACAGACTTTCAAGGCGATGGCTTTGACACTTTGGGAGGACTACTGTATCAACAGTTAGGTAAAATGGCGGTTCCCGGCGATCAAGTCCACGTCTACGGTGTAGACATCAAAGTAATAACTACCCTGGGAAGACGTATAAAGCAGGTCCATTTGACCAAAGTGTCCATCCAGAATTAGATACTATCCTATGGCTGTGCTTGCACTATAACTGGCATTAGCCCAATTGCCTAAAGGCACTATATCCCATCATCCGTATTACCAACAGATTGCACTCACTCAACTGTGAGGACCACGGCACTAGAGTTGCATGTGCTCGTAGATCAATGAAACATTCTTAAACACAGAAGAGGAGTACGTATCACTACGTACTCCTCTTCTAATTTCCAATGCTATAACGGGGGCCCAAATTTAAACCGTTGGATCGGCCCCAACTGTTAAGACAAGATATCTACAACTACCGTTGGTTAATAGTAACCCGCGGCATGAACGTCTGCGTAAGATACCTCACCATCACACTTTGCGTCAGCTATTATGATCGGAGCTGTCGCCAATCGACCTGAGGATCCGTATGCTTCCAAAGTGTAAAGACCTGCAGTTGGATACTTCACTATGAAGTAACCGTCTTGGGTTCCTCCAGGCTTCTTGATATCTTTCATAACATACTCAAGTGCAAGAGCTCCTGCTACGTTGACCTGACCAGAATACCAGATACGGAAGTCTATGCCATCACGAACAATGGACAGGAGAACCATTTCCCCAGAACCAAATCCAGACATATACGCTGCCATAGTCTGTTCATTAGCAACACATATCTGACTAGTAACTAGCTCAGCACCATCCATCCTATGTATGGACTCTTGTGGCTGAACTGCGGACTGACCTCCAGCGAAGACAGTACCTGAACCCAAAGTCATAACCATGAGAACCATGACTAGTATAACACCCTGAACCGATAAGAACCTTTTCAATTCGAAAAGCCCCCCTTCCATTAGCATTAGCAAATCGAACCGCACGATCCGTTACAATCACAAATCTAGCGTTCCGACGCTCAATATTCTGCCCTAT
>CAZOCC010000025.1:0-59199 GCA_964578255.1 uncultured Dehalococcoidia bacterium
CCCAAATTGACGTATAGTTGGTCTCCTGGCAGAGCATCTCCTGCAGGCGCTTCAGTTTCAGCCGCCGGTGCTTCTGCTTCTGTCGGGCTCGCCTCAACCTTAGTGGTTGGGGTAGGGGCCGCTTTAGTGGCAGCAGGTTTAGCTGTAGGTTTAGCTGTAGGTTCTGCAGAGCCTCCCCCGCACCCAGCAACAGCCAAGCATAGAGTTAAAAGCAACACGGGCAGGAACATGGTTTTATTCACTTTTCCTCCTATTAAAACAAAGCAAAGCCTATGCCAGCACAATACACTGGGACTGGCTAATGTTCAACTTAATCGGAGGGAGTTTATCATAGCTCAACTTAGTAGTTCAATACTTGGTGATAACCCAACAATCCAAATCCAGCTATCCCTTTAACCGATAAACCTTAATGGCACATCCATAGGAATCCAAAATTGTACCGCACTCAATACTACTCTGCTTCGCGCGGTGATTTCCAGTTCCTCAAGCTAAAACACAGCCTCAGGAACAACATTGCCTCCCAAAACGATGCCTTGGATTTGCCACGAGTCCTATCAACAAATGTTATAGGGACTTCCTTAATCCTAGCTCCTGAGCTCTTAACAAGAATCTCCATGAGCAACTTAAATCCCTTAGGATTAAGATCAACTAGAATTTTTTCCATTGAATCTTTGCGGAAAGCTCCAAAGCCAGATGTAAGATCTTTAACGGACAGACCTATTATCATCCTACCCACAGTAGATGCACCTATACTGACCACCTTTCTCCAAAATGGCCAATTAACCACAGATCCACCATCGACGTACCGAGAACCAACTACAATATCAGCATCAGAGAGTCCCTGAATCAAACCGGGGAGGTCCATAGGCCTATGGGATAAATCTGCATCCATCATTATCCAATAATCACCTGATGCCAATTCAAAGCCAGCCTTAACCGCGCTGCCCAATCCCAATTTACCAGACCGTTTTATGAGTTTAATGCGGTCGTCATTAAGACCTAGTTCCACAACCACATCGTAGGTACCGTCAGGACTATTGTCATCAACCACGATTATCTCGTAATCCCAGTTTTCTGCTAGATACGATTGGATTCCACTACAAAGGGCCTCTATGTTAGCCCTTTCGTTATAAGTAGGAACGATTATAGATATTTTACTCATATGCATATTCAGTAATCCACTTAATAGAATACATCAATCGCCTTCAAAATCCACACCGCCGATTTCTGCTAATGTATGAATAAATATGTTCCCCAATGACATTAACCCATGGGATCCACATAAACAACGAAAGAGGCATCAGGGCAGGCACACAAAGAGATATCATCCTAAAGGCATAAAACCCCTGGTAAAAATTCCTTGAATCCGTTTCCAGATAAGCAGACCCCTGAAGATCGCTCATAGATAAATTATGTGGGGCAACAATTAGTGACTGGTATGGAATCCAGACTATCTTATTGAAAATATCTAGTACTGAGAGCACCCTGCTCACGTCTATGCACAAACCACAGCTTCCATCGTAGTACAATTTCCATTGCCCTGACGTTTTGATTGTTATTGGCAACATCACTCGCAAACCATTCAATTTAATGTGGCCTTAGCACTCGCCCATAAACAAATGCCATACTATCGATATACGATACTATATATAAGATTCCAAAACAGCATTATAGTCATCAATGGCAAATTTTGAAACGAATCATAAGCCGAGTTTTCTCCACCTGTCCAATGGCCAAAACACTAACCACGCCTTGCCACGTATATCCCTAAAATGAATTGGGCCGAATGACCTGCTATCCAAACTCCGCTCAAGATAATCCCCTATCAAGAAATATTCGTCTTTACCCAAAATCCATTCTTGATCATATTCCATATACCTGGATGCTCTACCATCCACATCAATATCATTGACCGATAACACCCCTCCAGATGATCGTATCGTATCCTTGGGCACACCAACAATTCTCTTAATCAGGGGCAGCGTATGCCCTCTAGTCAATACCACATCCCCCCTCTTAGGGGATGATTTCCTATAAGATAATCTCTCGAAAAGTACACGGTCACCTGAGAATAATTCCGGATACATGCTCCATCCCGAAACAACAACGCGCACCGATGTTATCATCATGATTACATCTTGTAATAGACCTGTGAGCATAACGTGAATATTCCTCCGCCGTAAGTGCCGCATCAATGTGACTTTATCGTCTTTACTTTTTAGGTTACCAATTTCCCTCTTGGCAATACAAGTGTCTTGCTTTAGACTGTAGTTAGACGGCCCTAATGTAAATCTTGAGGAGGTATTTTCATGTCTATTCTTAGCCTTGCCATAGGTGCAATAAATAGAGTGCTCCCGGGAGAAAAAGCGTACGCACACTGTGACATACCGTGCGGCATATACGATCCTATAATAGCTAAAATAGCAGCTCAGACAGTACAGAAAATGGTGCTCCGTATGCAGGCACTGGAAAGGCCTGCAGGTGATGACAGCGGCGCAACTACGGCTTATGCCAACACCATGAGCAGATACATAGCTGTAAAAGAAGAACACGCTCAACTATGCAAAAAAGAACTTTCTATTTTGTGGGGCGACTATTTCCGCCCAGATCACCTAGAGGCATATCCTGATCTGCACGATAACTTTTGGAAAGCCGCCAAATTGTGTGGAGCTAACAAGCAGAAAGCAGACCTCGACTCGGCCAAAGAATTGGTTGCAACAGTTGACAGCATTGCTAAGATATTTTGGGCCACAAAGAACACCGAATGGGAAGACAAAGTATCCGACGTTAGATTCGGGGCATAGAATTTCAACTCATCTCCTTGTACTAAACCACTCCTCAGCGTTGGAGATGGAAGGTGACCGGTCTCTGTAACTGAAGGGTGGTGGGTACAAGTAGGATCTGTACTTTCAATAGTTGCAACATTGGGCCTAGGCTACTGGAGTTCGCAGGCAGATCTACCGCAATATAGGTGATCACATTGCGACAGATAATTGGCGAGGTAGGATTTAGTAATGAAGTTAGGTGCTTTTGAAATAAACGAGCCCCTCCCCAAACTCAGGAACCCCCATGCCTTCGCGACTCTAAGGCCGTGGGTAGACGTGGGAAGTGTTGGACGTCTCACATTCAGGAGCCTTGAAAGACACTTCCAGGCTCAGGATTTAGCCACACTAACCAAACCAGGTGTATTCTTTGACTTCACTAGATATAGACCAACCATATACAACATAAATGGCGAACGCCAAGTAACTACTCCCAACGTTCAAGTGCGTTATGCATACGGCCCGGACGAAAATGATTTTGTATTCCTTCACCTACTGGAGCCTCATTTGCATGGTGAAGGATTCGTTCAATCGGTAGTAAAGCTGCTCGAACACCTTGGAATAGTACGATATTGCTTGATCGGAGCGATGTCAGATATGGTGCCTCATACCAAACCAATATTGGTCACAGGCTCAGCGACAGGCCAGGAAACTCTACAAACAGTGAGAGATCTAGGTATATTCGCTAGCAGCTATGAAGGACCTACCAGCATTACATCTTTAATATCACAAAAAATAGCAAGTGTAGGCGTAGAGACCATGGGATTAATGGCACATCTGCCTCAATATGCCCAAATGGATGTGGATCATGTGGGACGACTTCGTATACTAGAAATTCTGTGTTCGCTCTATGGATTAGATATGAATCTGGAAAGAGTCCAAACGCGAGCTAGACAACAACACGATGAAATATCCGCAGCAATGAATCGCAGTCCCGAAGTGATAACTCTGGTTGAGCAGTTGGAGAAACAATACGACGAGCGCCTGAAGCGCATGAGTGAAGGCAGACCAGACGAGGACCCTGAACTTTCGCCAAATGTACTAGATTTCTTAGATCAACTAGGGGAGCAATTCAGCCAAAACTGATTCTGGTTTTATTGGCATTCTTCTGATCCATTTACATTACTAGATAGATACCAACGTCCTCTATACATTCAGCCCAACATACCCCGCATGTTTCTAGGCATTTTACCGCTCGAAATTTGCTTCATCATTTTCTGCATCTGGCGAAACTGGTTAAGCAATTGGTTGACTTGTTGGGGTGTAGTACCACTACCACGAGCTATCCTCCTCCTACGACTACCATCCAGCAAACCAGGATTACGACGTTCCTTGATAGTCATAGACTGAACTATGGCCTCAAAGGAATGCATGCGTTGGCCGTCCAAATCCTCTGGGGAAACCTTTTTGGAAAGAGCGGAGAATCCTGGTATCATTTCCAATACCTGCCCAATTGGGCCCATGCGTTTCACCTGTTGTAGTTGCTCCAGAAAATCTTCCAAATCGAATGTGGACTTAAGTATCTTCCGTTCCATTTCCTTGGCTTTGTCCATGTCCATGGTCCTCTGAGCCTTCTCTACCAGAGTAAGGACGTCACCCATACCTAGTATCCTCGAGGCCAACCTATCGGGATGAAAGGCCTCAAGCTGATCTAGTCTTTCCCCAGTACCAATAAATTTCACTGGAACTCCAGTCACCTGAGTTATGGAAAGCGCCGCTCCTCCACGGACATCCCCGTCCAGCTTGGTCATTATCAAACCAGTCAGACCAATATTTTCATCAAAAGCCTGTGCTGAATTTACTGCGTCCTGTCCAGTCATTGCATCCACAACTAAAAGTAATTCTGATGGTGATGTAGCATTTTTGATGGACTGAAGTTCATCCATCATTTCCTCATCGATATGAAGTCTTCCGCCAGTGTCCAATATAACCCAAGAAGCTCCAATAGCTTTGCCCCTTGCCACACCATTGCGACAAACTTGAATCACGTCCTCTGAGTCATTCTCGCTATAAACAGCTACATCTAGTTGCTTTCCTAGTGTCTCCAATTGCTCTACGGCCGCAAGTCTTTTGAGGTCACCAGCTACAAGCAATACGGTTTGCCCAGATTGCTTAAGGTGAAGTGCCAATTTGGCAGTCGTTGTGGTTTTCCCTGAACCTTGTAATCCAGCTACCATCAATACCGTCGGACGTTCGTCAGAATCAGTTAATTTTGGTGATTCTCCCCCAAGGGTTTCAATCAATTGTTCATGTACTATTTTCACTATTTGTTGACCAGGGCTCAAACTCTGCATAAGTTCAATGCCTACTGTTTTTTCTTTGACCTTATTCACGAAGTCCCTAGCCACCCGAAAATTCACATCCGCCTCTAGTAGAGCCAGTCGCACATCCTTCAAGGCATCATCTGTATCTTGTTCGGTAATACGTCCTTTACCGGACAGCTTATTGAACACAATATTGAGCTTGTTAGCTAGATTATCGAACAATTACATCTCCTGACCAATCAACCAGTCTCATACCTGGGGCAGAATTTGTTACAACCACGAGTAATTCCTAACAGACAATGCGCCTAGTCCACTTAACTTGTGCCGTTTAGCCTAGATTTCATATAATCAATTGCTGACACAGGTGATGGATCTTCATTATTTATGAGTGCCAAGTAATAGCTAGTGTAATCTCCAAACATCACAGAACTCAACATCTGAGCCAATACCCCTGTTCCTATTCCATCAACAGTATGAGATTCTATTTTGGTATGGTTCAGTATTTCCTTGATGACGTTGTATCTAATCCTCAACCGCGAATCCAAACCAACGGCATTCAAGAGAATCACGCAAGAATCTTTATCGTGGCGCCAACGTCTTTGGAAAGCGGCAACAGCATTGTGTCCGGCCTCTGGAAGAAGTTCCATAAATGCCCAAACTTTGGCATTTTCATTAAGCTGAGTTTTCCATCTACGAGCCACGCCTGACAGTATGCCTGCTCCATAAACAACTATCAGCTTATCCTTCATACTAATCGCTAATTCCTTAGCAGGGTTATGATCCACAGTAATATCCGGACTAAGTCTACACTCTAGGTTAGTCAAAACGCTTATCGCTTCGTGTACTTCTTGGTCAATGGGACCCACTAATCCAAGATTTTGTAGAATAGCCAGGGGGACCAGAAGGCTGAATCCCAAGGCTGTCCTTGGTTCACCAACGTACTTGACCGTGAAAGTAGGAATCTTGTTCTCTAAAGCCCTATCAAGAAGTATGCCTCCTGTGGTAACCACTATAATCTTTGCTTTTTGCTCAAGTGCCCTATCGAAAGTGGTTACCGTTTCCTCTGTATTACCAGAATAACTCGATACGATGACCAGAGAATTTGTGCCGACAGATCTTGGCAAGTTGTAATCACGACAAATCCTGATGGTGGGGCCGCCGTGCTGCAATACCAAATCCGCCAACAATTCACCACCAATCGCCGAACCCCCAACCCCTGTAAGAACCACGTCAGTCACATTGCGGTATTCCATTGGAACTTGGAACTCTAGTCCAAGCTGCCAGGCTTCAGCACATTGTTGTGGCAGATGACTTATACGATCAATAAATCCGCTTATATCTATTTTCTTGCATGCGTCCGTATCATCCAAAAAGGATTTCATTTCATGCATATTATACTCCGAGTAATCCCCTAATCTCATCAATTGAGGCGTCAACAATACCAGGAGAACTGGCTTCGCAATAAATACGAAGCAAAGGTTCTGTCCCAGAAAACCTAACCACCACCCAAGAACCATCTTCCATAACCAGACGAGTTCCATCTATGTTATCTCTAGTAACTACTGTAGTTCCACAAAAGCTATCTATTTTGGTCCCATTCAAAGATGCTTCCAATACAGAACGCTGATCAGGTTGGAACTCCACATCATCCCTACGATAGTAATGCTCACCAACCCTAGAGAAGAGATATTCCACTAATTCTGAGGGCCTTTTGCCAGTTTTTACGATTAAATCCAACAAGAACAACGCGCTCAAGATACCGTCACGTTCAGGTATATGTCCTTTGAAACCAAACCCCCCACTCTCTTCCCCTCCCATAAGGGCATTTTGCTGAATCAATATTGGGCAAATATACTTGAACCCCACGGGGGTTTCATATACTGGGACATCGAAAATCTCCCCCAAACGAAACGCCATGCTGGTCGCGGTCAGTGATTTTACTAGTGGGCCACGTTCATTTCTGATTTCCAACAAATAAAGAGCCAGCAAGCCATATACCTGCAGAGGGTTAATGAAATTACCCTTCTCATCAATTAATCCGAACCTATCAGCGTCTGCATCCAAGGCTAGGCCAACATCTGCCCCTGTGGATAATACACATTCTGAAAGTTCTGAGAGATTATGAGCGATTGGCTCCGGTTGGACCATTCCAGGGAATGATGGATTACGTAGTCCGTGTATCTCACATACATCTATTTTCCCATTCGCAAGTAAAGCCGGAATATACCCTATGCCAGCGCCGTACATTGGATCTACTGCCACCTTCATTCCAGAATCCTTGATACAGTCTAGATCAACTAAACTGGCAATTTGCTCCATATAGGGAGATACCGGATCTATCAATTTTCCAGATCCACTTTGCAAAGCTCTTGACCACGGCTCAGATTCAATAACATGACCCCGACCGGATACAGCATTGATTTTGTCTTCTAGGGATAAGACTATCTCTGGTGTTGCACTCCCAGCATATTCTGGCTTAAATTTAAAACCGTTCCAGATGCTAGGGTTATGACTGGCAGTAATTATCGCACCAGCCCCAGCATCCGTATGTAAAACGTTGAAACTTATGACTGGTGTAGGTGCAGCAGTTTCACACAAGTAAGTTCTCACACCTGCACCGACTGCCACCTCAGCGACAGCCATAGCAAATTGTTCAGACAAAAATCTTGTATCATATCCGACTATTAGGCCCCTATGATCCAGTTTGTTGTCTATTAAATATTCCGCCACACCTCGAGCACATAACCGTACATTTTCAAATGTAAAATCCTCTGCTATAACTCCACGCCACCCATCTGTTCCAAACTTGATTGTCATATGAACCTCTGAATTCACCTAGATGATAAGGAATGGGATTGTAATGATTTTTCTGGCCATAAGATCACCCCATCACCCAAGTGGTTACCCTCCCCAACTATGGAGTTGTCCCCAAGAATACATTTGTCACCAATAGAAGAGTAGTCTCCTATGTACACTCCATCTCCAACTATGCAACCATTTAATTCAACCGCCATACCTACTGACACATCTTTCCACAATACAGATCCTGTCACCACAGTATCTTGTCCGATAGAACAGCCATCGCCCAAAACCAATGGTCCCCTCAAAATCGCTCCGGCCCCAACAGAACAGCCGTATCCAAACACCACATTCCCCTGAATTTGGGATGATGGGTGAATAAATGTATTAGCATCCGTTAAATTATTGGTCCACAAATTATCATTGACTTGCGATTCGAGCAGATATTTGTGAACCTGCATATAGCTGTGAGGTGTCCCTAAGTCTAACCAATACGGGTTAGACTGATAGCCATAAACCGGAAATCCCATATCCAATAGCCTAGGGAACAAACCTCTTTCGAACATGTAATGCTCACCGTATGGGGCTTGCTCAAGCACCTCAGGCTCCAAGAGATATACACCCCCATTGATCCATTTGCTATTTGAGATTCCTGGGGCGGGTTTTTCCAAAAATCTCAGAACACGTCCGTCAGCATCTGTTTCCACAACCCCGAATGCGGATGGATCATCCACCGGAGTTAGAAACAAGGTGGCCTTAGATCCCTTGGACTTGTGGAATGCCAACATAGCTCCCAAATCCAGATCAGTGTAAATGTCTCCGTTGAAAACTAAAAATGTATCTATGAGGCGGTCTTCAAGATTCTTAACTGCACCTGCGGTACCAAGAGGTTCCTCTTCAACCGAGTACGAAACCGTAATATCATAATTAGACCCATCCCCAAAAAAAGACTCGATCACTTCAGGTAAATAACATATTGCCAGAACAACCTCATCCACATTATGTAATTTGAGATACCTAAGCATATGCTGCAGAAAAGGTTGATTAACAATGGGCACCATCGGTTTTGGCATATTGCATGTCAATGGACGAAGTCTAGTACCTTCGCCACCAACCAATATGACAGCCTTCATATTGCGAACCCCTTAATCAGGCCGACGCCTCTTCACTGCCTCTGATCAAGTGTATGCCTGCTTCTGTCCGGATAACATCTGCTTTATCTGTACGTTCCCATGGAAAACCAACATCACCTCTTCCAAAATGACCATAAGATGCCGATAATTTATAGATGGGACGTCTCAAATCCAAGTTGTTTATTATTGCTGCTGGCCTAAAATCGAAATGTTTATGTAATAACGCAACTATCACCTCGTCATCCACTTTGCCAGTATCAAAGGTTTCAACTGCGATTGACAAAGGTTGTGCCTTGCCTATGGCATAGGACACCTGTATCTCTAACCTGCTAGCCAACCCGGCAGCAACAATATTTTTAGCAGCATAGCGAGCCATATAAGCGGCAGATCTATCTATTTTCGTAGGATCCTTGCCGGAAAATGCACCACCACCATGACGCGCCACGCCACCATATGTATCAACCAATATTTTGCGGCCAGTCAAGCCAGTATCTGCTACGGGTCCCCCAACAACGAATCTACCAGTAGGGTTTATGTATATTTTCGTATCACTATCCATCAATTCATTTGGAACAACCTCGTTCAATACAAGGGACTTGATATCGCGCTCTATAATCTCCTGAGATACCTCCGGAGAATGTTGGCTACTCACAACAACAGCTTCAATACGCTTAGGTATTCCGTATGAATACTCCACTGTCACCTGTGCTTTACCGTCAGGTCTGAGGTAGGGAATAATGCCTTCCTTACGCACATATGCCAACCGCTGGCACAACTTGTGGGACAGAGAGATAGATAGTGGCATTAATTCCTCGGTTTCATCACATGCAAAACCTACAACCATGCCCTGATCACCAGCACCTATTTGGTCCAGATCACCATCAGATTGACTGCCAGCTTTACTTTTATTTTCCTGTGATGAATCCACTCCGAGAGCTATATCCTTAGACTGTTCTTGCAAAGAAACTGCCACACCACAACTTTTGGAATCAAAGCCAAAGTCTGGATTGTCATACCCAACACCACGAATGGGCTCTCTTATAACCCTAGATACGTCTACATAACTGCTGGTTGTGATTTCCCCCATTACTACCACCAGGCCATTTGTCACAGCCGTTTCACAAGCAACCCTAGCCGTAGGGTCTTTTTCCAATATGGCATCCAAAATAGCATCAGAAACTTGATCGCATAACTTATCCGGATGACCTTCAGTCACTGATTCAGATGTGTAAAGATATGACAGTGATTCTGTAAAAGCGAATCCCATAAACGCCCCTCCTATCAGGAATTAAGTGCCTTCTTCCCAACTTTCCAAATACTTCTTTTGCTCATCACTCAATTCATCAATGTTCACACCAAGTGAATTCAGTTTGAGTTGAGCGACAACCATATCAATCTGCTTAGGAACCGAATGTACCGCAATATCTAGATGATCAGGCAGGCAGGCCAAATATTCCAAGCATAGCGCCTGGTTGGCGAAACTCATATCCATCACACTAGACGGATGACCTTCTGCGGCAGCTAAATTCACCAATCTGCCTTCTCCAAGAAGAAATAATTTCCTTCCGTCCTTGATAGTCAGCTCTTCTACATCAGATCTAACAATCCGTTTGTGTACAGTTATAGACTCCAAGTATGGAAGGTTGATCTCAGCATTAAAATGCCCACTATTTGCTAACACAGCCCCATCTTTCATTCTATCCAAACTCACACCGTCTATCACATTCACATCACCTGTAGCTGTGACAAATATATCCCCAATTACAGATGCCTGCTCTATAGGCATAACCCTATAACCATCCATCACCGCCTCCAATGCTCTGACCGGATCAACTTCAGTCACTATGACATGGGATCCCATACCCTTGGCTCTCATAGCGATACCTTTACCACACCAACCATATCCGCAAACCACAAACTGTTTCCCAGCCCACAATAGGTTAGTAGCCCTTGTGATACCATCAAGGGTGCTTTGGCCTGTGCCATAACGATTATCGAAAAGATGCTTGGTGTCTGCGTCGTTAATAGCTATTATTGGGTATTCCAATTTGCCAGCTTGGGCCATACTTGTCAAACGAATTACACCGGTAGTAGTCTCTTCGGTTCCACCCCTGACATTTCCAATTATGTCCCTCCGATCTTTATGCAAAACTGTAACCAGATCGGCACCGTCATCCATTGTATAATTGGGACCATGTTTCAACGCTGAATGTATATGTTCGTAATAAGTTTGGTTGTCCTCTCCATGTATAGCAAATGTGGGAATTCCGTATTCGTAAACCAGGGCCGCAGCAACGTCGTCCTGGGTACTGAGGGGATTGCTGGCGCACAACGCAATCTCAGCCCCACCTTCCTTGAGCGTGATCGCCAAATTGGCTGTTTCTGTAGTGACATGTAAACAAGCCGATAGTTTTATACCATCCAACGGTTTGTCTTTCGAGAACCGCTGCCTTATCATGTTCAAAACACTCATCTCCCTGGCAGCCCACTCAATACGCAAAACGCCTTGACCGGATAAACCAGGATCGCTTACATCCCCAATAGCCTCACTTACCATGTCTAGATGACTCCTTAGCAACTAATTAATGGTGATTCATTAGATCACACACCGTTAAATTCTCACACAATTCAATCGTTATGAATCCGACACATCCTGTCGACAACAAATAGTATCTGATTAAAGACTAACCTGTCCACTATAAACATGACACCATCACAATAAATGTCCGACTATTTCTGATAAATTACATTCAGGTCTTGCCCCAAAATGACCAATAATCTCCCCAGAACAAGCCGCCCCAATCTTTCCGCTTGTGCCGGGGTCATAGCCATGACTTATACCAAATAAGAAGCCGGCCGCAAACAGATCACCGGCCCCAGTGGTATCAATCACTGCCGGAACTCTGACAGCCTCTATAAAATATTCGGAATTCCCGGATATCACTATTGATCCTCGAGCTCCAAGTGTAATCACAACCAACTTGGCATCATTACTGGCATATTGTATGGATTTGGAAAGGTCTGATTCCTCATACAGAGATTGGATTTCGGATTCGTTGGCAAACAGTACATCGACATGGTCAGATATAAGTTCCTTGAAAGAATCCCTATGCCTATTCACACAAAATGAGTCGGATAGACTCAACGCAACTTTCCGGTTGCTGTTATTAGCTACTGATGCACATTTTATGATTGCCTCCTTAGCCCCCGGGGCATCCCATAGATAACCCTCAATGTAGGTAATAGCGTGATCTTCTATAGTCTTCGGGTATATATCAGCTGGACTCAGCTCGACACAGGAGCCAAGATATGTAGCCATGGAACGTTGTCCATCTTTGGTCACAAACACCAAACATCTGGCTGTGGGCAGGCCGGTGTCTGATATGGGGGTATCAAACATTATGTCCATGTTGTCCATATCTCTAAGGAATGCACGGCCCAAAGAGTCGTCAGATATCTTACCTACGTAAGAACCAGTCCCTCCCAATGAGGCCAACCCGACCATGGTATTACCAACCGAACCACCAGACATTTCCTTTGAATAAGTTATATCCTTGCAAATTCTATCGGATGCTTCAATGTCAATAAGCACCATTCCGCCCTTAACTAAGCCATTCTTTAACAAAAAATCATCGTCTGTCTCAGTAATCACATCCACCATGGCATTACCAATACCAATAACATCTCTCATAAATCTACACCATCAGAATGCACAGATATTCTTTAAATCGAAGTTCATACATTACTATTTATTACTGCCCTCGTAGCAGACCAATGTTTTCGTATAACTAATTTCCCAAAACGGATACACTGCATTAATCTAGTTTACAGAACCCGACAAACATCAGCCAATTGAGACAACCCTGGCATCAATTACCCAAGGGAACATATCTCCACCCCAGATACAATTTGACGTAGTGATTCTTGTATATGAAAAATGGTACTGAAATTATCAGAAGCTTTAAAACCGCCCTTACCCCATATCAATGGGGTAATTCTTTTCTATCCACGCTGGAGTCCCATCTTCAATGTTGTATAACCTATCCGTCGACAAATTCATTGCAGCCGCCATCTCGCAGGCCAAGCCACTCCTTGCACCCATAGCACATATAAACAACAGGTTTTTATCAACAGGCAATTCATCTATACGTACCAATACATCATCTACTGGTATATGTACAGCCCCTTGAACATGTCCTGACGCCCATTCATCAGGCTGGCGAACGTCTATGACTATCGACTCTCCATCTTCTAGCATGTTCTTCGCCTCATCCACACTTATTCTCCAATATGGTTCCCCTGGCTCTTGTCTTGCCATTTTGCTCACCTCCGGTTGCCTTTATTAAATCAATGTAAATATTTATCAAGAAACAACGATAGCTTCATCCTTGCTTCGTCCGGAATCATCCCGGGATCCGTTATGATAGAATTTTCAAGAGCAGAGCCACAAACACAATTACTGACTTTGGCCATATGTGGTACAACTACCGAAAGGATGCTCTTGGATAATGCCACGTTCTTTCGTAAATTATTAACGACCATATCCACAGTTACGGGGGTCTCGCTATCCAACCAACAGTCATAGTCCGTAGCACAAGCCAAGACACAATAGCATATCTCGGCTTCCCTAGCCAGTTTTGCTTCTGGCATCGCCGTCATACCAATTACGTCTGCCCCCCAGCTTCTGTAAAGCTCAGATTCTGCTTTGGTGGAAAATTGAGGACCTTCCATAACCACATAAGTGCCCCCAAGATGTACAGTGGCGCCGACATTCTCAGACGAATATTTCAACACTGCGCTCATTTCAGGACAAAACGGATTAGCCATTCCAACGTGAGCTACCACGCCATTGCCAAAGAAAGTACTAGTTCTGTATCTAGTCCTATCAATGATCTGGTCTGGAATCACTAGATCCAGGGGTTTTATTTCTTCCTTTAAGCTACCTACGGCACTAATTGACAGGATTTTCCTTACCCCTATAGTTTTCAAAGCATATATATTGGCTAATGCTGGTATTTCTGATGGTGAATATATATGACCTCTACCATGCCTAGGTATGAAAGCTACTCCGATATCGCTTAGCTTGCCAGTTATGATTGGAGCACTAGGCTTACCAAAAGGAGTATCAATATCTATTTCCTTGACGTCACTCAAGGAGTCCATTTGGTAAATACCCGTACCACCAATAATTCCTACAACAATATCATTCAATTCGTGATAACGCCTCAAGAGATTGACTGTAAGGCGGCCTAGCAATACCTCTCTCAGTGATTATACCAGTGATATATTGGTTTGGTGTAACATCGAAAGCCAAGTTAATCACTGATTCGGTTTTGAGGCTGGTACTCAGGCCACCCATGTGAGTTATTTCTATAGCAGGTCTTGTTTCTATAACTATGTCTTGACCTTTAGCCATTGACATATCTATTGTGCTGAAAGGGGCTGCCACATAAAAAGGAATTCCATGCTCCTTGGAGATTATAGATAGGGCATACGTGCCTATCTTATTAGCAACGTCACCATTAGATGTGATCCTATCCGCTCCAACCATGACAACTCCGACTCTACCGGTTTTCATGATCTGGGCTGCAGCAGAATCAACAATTAATGTACTGGGTATGCCAAGCTTGTCCAATTCCCACATGGTTAACCTAGCTCCCTGTAACCACGGCCTCGTTTCGGTAACAATCACCTCTTTCAGTCGGCCCATTTCATGGGCCATTCTAATAACCCCAAGTGCAGTTCCGTAACCAGCGGTAGCTAGCGCACCAGTGTTGCAATGGGTTAGTACAGAAGAATGGTGCTCGATCAGATGAACCCCATTACTACTCAATTTGATGTCGGATTCCAGAGTTTCATTATGTATAGCCCTAGCCTCATCTAACAGCACTTCAGACAAATTGTCACATCCGGAAAATTTTGTGAGAACCATCCACATTCTATCTAGGGACCATTTGAGATTGAAAGCCGTAGGCCTAGAACTAATCAAAGCCTGGTAGGCCTCAAGGAAGTTAGACTCCAGAACATTACGCTTACGGGAACTGCCAGTTAGTGCAAATCCGTAAGCAGCAGCAACCCCTATGGCTGGAGCCCCTCTTATCCGCATTTCAGTTATCGCTCCAGCAACCTCGATAGGGGTAGTAAATTCCAAGAATATTTCCCTATTAGGCAGTTCGGTTTGATCTAGTAGTCTGAGGACCCCCTTATAACATTCTATTACTTTAATCAAACTAAAATCCATCTCATAGTTTATCTGGATTCAAACTCTACCTAATCAGTCATTTCTGCTAATTTATCTAAAGCTTGCGGTAAACCATGCAGGTCACCAATATTAAGGTGTGGCTCAGCTAGTTTTTCTTGACCTTCTGCACTACCAACCAGAATACTGATCATTCCTGCCTGATTAGCACCCAGAATGTCGTTCTTGATGTGATCACCGACATGGACAGTATTCTCAGCTGAAGCACCCAATGATTTCAATGTCAAGTCGAATATCTGTGTAGATGGTTTGCAAAGTTCAACCTCATCTGAAAAGGTCAAAACGTGGAAGAACTGTAGCAAATCCTCACTACAAAGGAAACGACGGAACAATATACCGGGTGTCATACCAGTGTTTGAAATAAGACCTATCAAATATCCCCTGTTCTTTACCGATTGTAATGCCTCGCGAGCACCCACAGCGATAACCGGAGGGAAATCAAAAAATGCCTCAGCATAACAATGACTTATGATGTCCATAACGTCTGTGGGCAAAAGTTTTCCAAGGCCAGGTTTTATACCATCAACAAAAATAGCGACCTGATCGTGGAAGGAATAATCCTTACCTTCTTTATGCCTCGACCTGCAGATTCGATAGCATGCCCTATATGCATCCTGTAAATGGTCCATTGTGAAGGAGTAACCAACATCAGACAGAGCGTTGGACGTGCCCTCAAGCCGCAGCCTGGTTCGAGATCGGCCTAACTCTCTGTCATCCATTACAAGAGTTTGCCAAAGATCAAATGTTACTGCCTGAATGTTACGCATAACTTCAATATCCCTACAATAGTATCATTGATCAATAATATATAGCCAGCTCATATTCAGATTTCAGGTTGATGGAGCCAGATCACTTTCGTGGTATAGTGTTCTAACAGAGGGACATGCGGGTTACTATCAGTTTAAGTTGTCCATGAATAATCTTGATCAAGTCCAATACCAACAAAAGTAAAATATATCCCTACATATTCAGCAAAGATATTAATTTATATCCCTCCAAATTCTTATATCCCTCCAATTCCGTGAGATTACCTAGTACAACAACACCAGCGATAACTGCCCCCAATTGTTCTAACAGTTTAATGGTAGCAACAATCGTGCCCCCAGTAGCAAGAATATCATCCACTACCAAAATCCGTTGCCCGATGCCAATTGCATCAACATGAGCTTCCAATGAGGCGGTACCATATTCCAAGGAATAATCAACTCTCACCGTTTCCGCAGGGAGTTTGCCGGCTTTTCTAATCGGTACAAAACCCACTCCAAGTTCGTATGCCACTGAAGCTCCAAATATATATCCACGTGCCTCTATAGCCGCTACGCAGTCCACTCTGTCGTCTTTAAATGGTTCAACCATATCTTTAATTACTTGAGTGACAGCAGCAGGGTTGGCAAGCAGTGGAGTGATATCTTTAAACGATATACCAGCCTTGGGAAAATCTGGGATCTCTCTTATAAGACTCTTATAGTTAGTCAATATGTGCACCTCAGTACAAAGTTATTATTATTACAGCATTCCAGCTATCAAGTAACTTACGCTAATCTAGGCCCATACATCTATAACAAACAGCCGTCTGTTTGCAATTTAGAGCCTCCACATTGTTGATGAACAAATATATTGACCATAATATAAACATAGCCTGTTGGCCTGTTGTTAATTCACAACGAAGGTGGATCCATCTATAGATTTGGTGACCTCTATGCGTACATCAAACGCATCCTTTAAATCATCTATGTGTGTGATAACAATAATCTTCCGAAATTCGTTCTTTATAACACTGATGGCCTCTATCAGACGCTCCAGACCATAGGAGTCTTGAGTACCAAATCCTTCGTCGATGAATAAAGTTGGTAGTGGGGATCCAGAGCGATGAGCCAATAGTTTCGATAGCGCTATACGCAAAGCAAAATTAACACGAAACGCTTCTCCTCCACTATATGTTTCGTAAGCCCTTAAGCCCAACTCATCAGCTATTTTGATGTCTAGGGTTTCCATAGGATCGCCACCTCCACGCCTTTCACGCTGGGTCTCCAATTCCATGCGCATCCTATGATCAGTTATGCGGCCAAGTATGTCGTTGGATTGCTTTTCTAGCTCTGGAATTGCACTTTCTATCAACAATGCCTGTATACCGCCTTTCCCAAACGCCACAGAAAGTTGGTCAAATAGACCTTTATCTCTGGACAAATCGTTAAAAGCTATTACTTTGTCTTTACGCTCCTGCTCCAATAAATCCATCCTGGTTAGCTGTCCCTGTACTATGCCACGTTCTTCTAAGAGTCCATTTTGTTTCGAACGCAAGTTCGCCAATCTATCCGTTTCCTTATCTCTATCATCGGTGATACGCTCTACAGAAGGCAAGTCAGAGCTCAATTGTTCAATAGAGCTCCTCAAATCACTTAGACGGTTTAAACTTGCAGTCAACGTTGCTTGTTCTCCATCCAATACCAACCTCAGCTCACCTATCAATTTATGGGAAGCCTTCACTGATTCTATTGACTTTATCAAAGAATCTCTTTTGTGCTCATGCGACTGCTTCTCCAATGCAAATGTACCCTCCGCTCGTTCCATTTCCATTTTTATGTCAATGATTTCAGCATGATAAGCACGAATATCCTTTTCGTTGTTCCTGTGAAGGTCGGCCTTCTGTTTACCCTCTCCCTCATACATAATCGCAAGGTCCGAACAACCTTGTTCGCCCAGTTCTTGACCGCACAGCGGGCAGGTCACCTTAGCGGTTCCGTAGGAGTCAGACTCATCCAATAAATCCACCTTGACCCTTAATTCCTCCATCTCAGCCTTCAATTTCATGTTGCTGTTCTCCAAGGCAGAGGCGTAAGAATCGAGATCATGCATTTTCAATCTCATCTGCAACAACACATCCTCTGATTCAGTGAATTGTCCCAGTCTGTTCTGAACTGATTCCAATTCCAATTCTAGTGCCGGTAAACCCTCCACTTGGGAGTCCAAGTCACTGATACGCACAATCTGTTTTTCAACCCTAGATTCCCTACCTAAAACATCTTTGCCAACATGTTTTTCTTCTTTTTTGAGATTCTCCAATTCCTGACTCTGGGTTTCAAATCTCCGCACCTGCAATTGGAGTGCTTCCAATTTAGATTCACTGCCGGTTATATACTCAATCAAAGAAGACATGTCAGAATCTATAGTCGCATACCGATCTTCCAAATCATGTTTATGGGATAAATCCTCATCAATATTGCCAATCATTATTTCAAGCAATTTCAACGACGAATCCCTTTCTCTACTTTCCGTTCTGGCTTTCTCCGCTAATCGTTCGTACCAAGAGAGATTTAAAATCTCTCCGAGTATTTCCTTTCGCTTAGACGGTGTACTTGTCGTAAACATATCAGCCTTGCCCTGCATAATAAAGGAGCTATTAATGAAGGTATCGTAGTCCATATGCAATAATGACCGAATCCTATTTCTGGTTTCATGGATAGAATTCCCTGTTAACGGAATGATGCCAGAAGATGTAATCTCAAGAAGTTCCAAAAGTGTGGCTCCTTGACGGCCCCCTTTAGCACGTGAGAATTTTCTGGATACACGATATCGCCCGTCCCTTGCAAGGAACTCCAGCTCCACCATCATCTCAGGCTCGTCATGGCATATCAGTTCCTCTTGTGAACTGGCCCTCGCCGTACCCCATAAAACCCAGGTGATCGCGTCCAATATGGCAGACTTGCCATGTCCATTATTTCCAGTCAAACAGGCAACGTGAACCCCTTCCAGATCCAATGTAGGAGCAACACCTCGATAGGACAAAAAGTTGACCATATTCAGCTTCAGTGGTATCAATATATTGAATACTCCTGATACATAGTACGAATCTTCAAGTCTTCAGATAGCGCTCAAGAGACTTTCTCGCTACAATTACCACACTCCCAAATAGTCCAGTGTGGTCAGTTTAGCAAGAGGAGTCCAGGCAATCAAAATAGGTTCAATACACATACATTTTAAGAATCCAATGCATATAACACAAGAGCATTAAAGTCATTGGTTAGCGACAATCAACAAATGGATCGAAATGGTGAAACTTGTTTACACTAACCAATATGCGCTTATAATTATTATTAACCTAAATATGGAAAGCAACCCAATCGACACAGTAGGGGCAATAGATATGGAATCACCTGGTTCTTTTTCCCATAATGATACATCTCTTTTCACAGACCTCTATCAACTTACTATGGTGCAAAGTTATTTGAACCAAGGTATGTTTTCTCCGGCTACCTTCAGCTTATTCGTGCGGCCTTCCAGTTTTAATAGGCCGTATCTAGTCACCGCTGGATTAGGAGATGTATTAAATTATCTAGCCAATTTTTCAGTATCTCAAGAGGCGATCGAATATCTTCGTTCTACAGAAATATTTAATGACGATCTATTGGAATACCTCCAAAACATGCGTTTCACAGGCAATGTGAGAGCCATTCCAGAGGGCCGTTTGTACTTTTACAACGAGCCTATATTGGAAATTACTGCACCTTTGCCAGAGGCGCAAATAGTCGAGACATTTATCATCAACCAAATTAATCTACAAAGCACTATTGCAACTAAGGCAGCCAGATGTGTCTATGCCGCTGGGAATAGGTCCTTGTCAGACTTCTCACTGCGACGTGCTCATGGAATAGATGCCGGTATGAAGGCGGCCAGATGTAGCTTCCTGGCAGGCTTCCACTCGACTAGCAATGTCTTGGCCAGTAAATCCTATGGGATACCCGTAGGTGGAACTATGGGCCACTCCTACATCACTAGTTTTGATAATGAATTAGAAGCCTTCAGGACATTTGCGAAAAACTTTCCCACTAGCACGGTACTGCTATTGGATACCTACGACACTATCAAGGCAGCTCACAAGGCAGTAACGATAGCCAAAGAAATGGAGTCTTTTGGCTATAAATTACAAGGCGTCAGGATAGATAGTGGGGATTTAAAACATTTAAGCATGAATGTCAAAAAAATACTGCTGGAAGCCAATCTAGGATACGTGCAAATTATAGTTAGTGGGGGCTTGGATGAATATACAATCGACAAGTTGGTAAAATCAGGTGCGCCAATCGACGGGTTTGGCGTGGGCACTCGAATGGGAGTGTCTGGAGATGCCCCATGGCTAGATATGGCATATAAACTGGTGAAATATGGAGACAAACCTGTGTTAAAGTTGAGCTCAGGCAAAAGTACTTTGGCCGGAGAAAAACAGGTCTTTAGAGTTGCCAACTCAGACGGACAATTGCTTAACGATGTTATCGGTTTGGCAAACGAACCGGGCCCTTCGAATCAAGCATATGGACTCCTTGAAACCTACATGGAATCCGGGAAGTTAACCAAGTCTTTTCCAGACATATACGAACTGCGCAAGAATTTGCAAACGGATTTCTCCAAGCTGGCTCCAAAACACAAGGCCCTGAATCGACCCACTAAGTACCCTGTAAGTTTAAGCAATAAACTAAAACTGCTACAGCAATCCGCCAGGAGACAACATGGAATATAGTGTTTTGGTTCAAATGATACAGCCTTTTGATTCCATGCAGTGTGTAATGTTATACTGAGGTGTTTCGAATAACAATTGTACATTATCAGTCATTCGAGGTTTATTAGAATATGAAAACAGATACCGAGTGGTTAGAAGAAGGAACCGTGACTTCCCCGATGGGATTCTTAGCGGGTGCAACTTACTGTGGTATAAGAACTTATACACCAGACAAACTGGATTTAGGTATATTATATTCAGAAAAACCTTGCTCCGTAGCCGGAACTTTCACTACCAACCAAATCAAATCACCGTCTGTCGTACTTGACCAAGAACGTGTTGCCAAGGGAACAGCCCAGGCCATCATTATCAACAGCGGTATAGCCAATGCATGTGTAGGGGATCAGGGAATGTCAGATGCTATAGAAATGTCTGCAATTGCGGCACAACACCTACAAATAGATCCAGAACTTGTATTGGCATGTAGCACTGGATTAATTGGCGTGGAATTACCAATGGCTCTGATACGTTCCGGTACAGACAACGTTAAACTTTCGAGGGACGGGGGACATCCCTTAGCGAGGGCGATTTGTACCACAGATACACGTCATAAGGAATGCGCAATGTCATTCCAAATTGGCGGTGTAACTTACACCATTGGCGGTATAGCAAAGGGGTCCGGCATGATACACCCAAATATGGCAACAATGCTGGCATTTCTAACCACAGACGCTCCAGTGGAGGGGAGTTTCCTAAGAAAAGCCCTACTCAATGCGGTGAATACCTCGTTTAATATGATAAGCGTTGACGGGGACACTAGCACAAATGATTCTGTAATACTAATGTCTAATGGGGCAGCAGGTGGGGATATGGTGTCGTCTGACACACCTGACGCTGCACTATTTGAACAAGCTCTCAACGATGTCTGTATAAGACTGGCCATGGAGATAGCCAGAGATGGAGAAGGAGCCTCAAAACTGATAGAGGTCACCATAGAAGGGGCTGAATCGGCTAGGGATGCTAGGGCAGCATCTTTAGCCATAGCGTCTTCTACTTTAGTTAAATCCGCAATACACGGAGGTGACCCAAATTGGGGGCGCATCATAGTAGCCCTCGGTTATAGTGGCGCATCCTTGGAGGAAAATCTGATATCTCTTTACATAAATGACGTATGCATTATGGAAGGTGGCCACCCCATACCGTTTTTCCTAGAGTCTGTCCAGAACACCATGCGTGGCACCGATATCAGGTTACGCTTAAACCTCAACATGGGGCCACACGACGCGACGGCCTGGGGTTGTGACCTTAGTGAGGAATACGTCAATTTCAATAGTGAATACCACACTTAATGTTCCTGGCCTACTAATCCGAAATGACTGAGAGGCTTTGAAACTCATGACTATTGATTCAACTATAGTTGTCAAAATAGGTGGCAGTATTCTAAGTAATGATGACACTACATTGCAGGATCTTGTGACTCTGCAGGAGAGGGGAATCAGTACAGTAGTCATTCATGGCGGCGGGCCAACAATATCGGCCTGGATGCATAAATTAGGAAGTGAACCAAGGTTTGTGCGGGGGCTAAGAATCACTGATGCAGAAAGCATGGATATTGTAGCTGCTACTCTGGGAGGATTGGTAAATAAGACTCTGGTCTCCACACTACAGAAGTTAGGAGGACGTGCAGTTGGCCTCAGTGGTATTGATGGGAGCATGTTACAGGGCACAATTCTGGACACTGACCTGGGTTACGTAGGCAAAATCTCGTCCGTTGATACAACATTGATAGAGCAAACCATTAATAGTGGATTTATCCCCGTAATAGCACCAATGGCAACTCATGTAATGGATGCATCGGATGAAGCAGGTAAGCTATTGAATATAAATGGAGATACTGCTGCTGGTGAAATAGCAAAGGAGCTTGGATCAGATTCATTGGTATTCATGACCGACGTGGAAGGCATAATCAACTCAAGCAATGAAGTCATTAGCAAAATAGATTCCAAAGAAGGATATGACTTGATACAATCTGGTACAGTTGGCGGAGGCATGATACCTAAACTCGAAGCGTGCTTAAATGCTCTTGAGAATGTCAATACTGCCCATATAATAGACGGTCGAAAAGTTGGCTCACTATTGGCTCTTGTCGATGGAAATAGTTTTGGAACCAAGATTGTATAGATTAATTTAAAATGCAAACAAACCGTGCCTTTGTACAATTGGATACAGGTCCCACATAGAACCTACCAGTTCAGGTAACTAATTTACACTGGTTGTTTATAATGGTAATAGGCACATCAATCAACGGATCAATCAGCTAATTATATTAAGAATGGAGTGCCACAATGAATAAATGGATGGACTTGGAAAGCAAGTACTACATGCAGGTAGCCAGGCGTCAACCAGTGGTCATAGTCGAGGGACAGGGAACCAAGGTTTGGGACGATTCCGGCAAGGAATACTTAGATTTTACATCTGGTTGGGCCGTTAACACCCTCGGTCACTGTCATCCATGTTTGGTCGAAGCCATACAGCAACAGGCGAAAACCCTGATGCAAACATCCAACCAGTTTTTCACCATACCACAGGTAAAATTGGCTCAGATACTTATAGACAACAGTTGTCTTGATAGAGTCTTTTTTAGCAACAGTGGTGCCGAGGCCAACGAGGGTGTAATCAAACTTGCCCGCAAGTATGGCAAAAATAACCGCAACGGCGCCTTCCAAGTAATAACCGCTCTAAATTCTTTCCATGGCCGTACCATGGCCATGGCAGCTGCAACAGGACAACCTCACTACCAAGAGCAATGGAAACCTTTGGCTCCTGGATTCATAAACGTACCATACGACGACATAGATGAAATCAAAAGGGCTACCAACGATGAGACGTGTGCTGTAATGCTTGAGCCTATACAGGGAGAAGGCGGTGTTAATGTACCCTCAAGTGATTATCTAAAACAAGTGAGATCTTGGTGTGATGAACACAACTTAGTTATGATATTGGATGAGGTACAAACTGGTGTAGGACGACTGGGAACCCTCTTCGGCTATCAGAGTTTTGATGTGGAACCAGACGCGGTAACGTTGGCCAAAGGATTGGGTGGGGGCGTACCAATAGGTGCGTTCTTAGCTAAAGAGAAATTTTCTGTTTTGGCACCAGGAGATCATGGATCAACTTACGGGGGGAACGCCCTGACATGTGCCGGGGCATTTGCAGTAGTAGAACACGTGATTAATACGGATTTGCCTAGCCATGTTCAAAGCGTCGGCAAACAACTTGCCAACGCTTTGCTTCAACTCCAATCTAAATTCCCATCCATAACAGAAGTCCGAGGCATGGGTTTACTGTTGGCACTAGAATTCAAAGAGGACATCTCGGCAAAACTAGTATCCTTATGTAATGAAGAGGGACTGCTGTTAAACCCAGTCAGACCTAACGCTATCAGACTGATGCCTCCATTGAATGTTTCCGGCGACGAAATAGACGAGGCAGTATCACGACTTGAGTCTGCATTGAATAAAATGTAATCTCATTCACCCCAAAATTCCGGAAGGAGAACTTAGAAATTGGCAATGAAAGTAGTGTTAGCCTACAGTGGAGGTCTAGATACATCCGTGGCTATCCCATGGCTAATTGAAACATATGGGGCTGAGGTCATAACTCTAACCGCAGACTTAGGTGGTGCTGCAGGAAGAAGTGACATAGAGCAAAGAGCCTTAGCTGCTGGTGCATCAAAAGCGGTTGAGGTTGATGGCAAAATAAACTTCGTTCAGAATTTCGTATTCCCTGCCCTGCAGGCAGGAGCGATATACCAACAACAATATTCACTAGCCACTGCATTAGGCCGCCCATTGATAGCGAGATACCTGTTGGAGGTTGCACATAGGGAGGGTGCACAAGCAGTGGCTCACGGTTGTACTGGCAAGGGGAACGATCAGGTAAGATTCGATTTGAGCATTGCCGGCATGGACCCATCTCTCAAAATAATAGCCCCTGCGCGAGAATGGGCTATGTCAAGAGAAGAAGAGATAGAATACGCAGCAAGCCGTAATATTAGCTTGAACTTGGGGCCCAAGAACCCATATTCAACGGACGAAAACATATGGGGTCGGAGCATAGAAGCTGGAAATCTAGAAGATCCTTGGAGAGAACCACCCGAAGAAGCCTTCGCTTGGACAGTTGCAGCCAATAAAGCACCCCTAGATCCTACATATATTGAAATTTCTCTCACACATGGAATACCCACTGCAATAGACGGTAATGAGTTGGACGGAGTCTCTCTCATAGAACAGTTGAATAAGACTGCAGGTAGCTACGGTATTGGCCGTGTAGACCACCTGGAAGATAGATTGGTCGGCATAAAGTCACGTGAGATATACGAAGCACCAGCCGCAACTGTGCTACACTTAGCGCACAACGCCCTTGAGAGTATGACACTAAGCAAAGACCAGTTGCGCCTAAAAGCTAGGATAGCCCAAGAATATGCCGAGCACGTTTATAATGGGCTGTGGTACACGGGTATTCATAGGGATATGGATGCCTATGTAAGGAGCACACAAGAATACGTTACGGGCACAATAAGGCTTCGGCTAGTAGCCGGCACTTGCACAGTAGTAGGCAGAAAATCACAATATTCTCTGTATCAGCATGGACTTGCAACATATGACAGTAGTGATCAATTCAATCACATGGCATCAGAGGGATTCATACATATATTTGGCCTTGCTAGTCGGACCCAGGCTGAACATCAACCAATAAAAATGCCTGAACTTGGGGACCTTCCATAAAAAGGTACCATAGAAACTTTACGTCTATCCCAATAAAATGAAAAGTAAGTGACTGAAGAAAATATACCATGACTGAAAATAGACGACTGCCATATGACTATACCGTATCGATTACCTTCGAACAGCGTCTGTGTAAACACGACATAAGGGGGTCTATTGCCCATGCTGAAATGCTGGGCACCCAAGGTATAATCACCGCACAAGAAGCCAATCTTATTGTATCTGGACTGAGTGAAATATATGAGGAAATCGAGGCTGGGATTTTGCAATGGGACCCAGCATTAGAAGACATACATATGAACATAGAATCTCATCTGTTCAAGAAAATCGGCGACACGGCGGGAAAACTCCACACAGCTCGTTCCAGAAACGATCAAATGGCTACAGACATGCGGCTCTACTGTGTAGAGGCAATAGAATTAACCAAGCAAAAGATCAAGGCACTGCAAACAAGCCTGGTGAATAAGGCTGAGGCTAATCAAGCAGTCATAATACCCGGGTACACCCATCTGCAAAGGGCACAACCCGTACTACTGTCTCACCATTTATTAGCTTACTTCCACATGTTCCAAAGAGATATAGAGCGATTCCACGATTGTTTTAAACGTACGAACGTACTGCCATTAGGAAGCGGGGCACTAGCTGGTGTTCCATACCCCATAGATAGGGAACTAGTGGCTAGAAAATTGGGATTCAGCGAAATTAGCAATAACAGTATGGACGCAGTGTCGGACAGAGATTTCGTAGTCGAATATCAGGCCTCATCAGCATTGTGTGCCATGCACATTTCACGCCTGTCCGAGGAATTGATCATGTGGTCCTCAAAGGAATTCGGCTTTGTACGATTATCAGAAAACCATACTACTGGTAGTAGCATAATGCCGCAAAAGCGTAACCCAGATATAGCTGAACTAGCTAGGGGCAAAACCGGACGCATATACGGACATCTAATTGGAACTCTGACAATGCTAAAGGGCCTTCCACTCACCTACAACAGAGATTTACAGGAAGACAAACAAGCCTTGTTCGATACCGTCGACACATTGCTCAACACGCTAGATATTGTGACAGATATGATAGAACATCTCACTGTTAATGTGCCCAATACACTAGTAGACAGACACGATATTAATATTTTGGCCACTGACCTAGCAGACTATCTAGTAACAAAAGGCATTCCTTTCAGGACTGCACATGGGATCGTATCCAAACTGGTGCGGCATGCTGAGTTACAAGGCCAATCACTGGAAGCCATACCATTGGAGGACTATCAAAAGTTCTCAGAGTTATTCGACGAGGATTTGTATGAAATAACCATTGAGTCGTCCATAAACAATAGAGATGTCCTTGGCGGCACCAATGCCGACCAGGTAAAGCAATCAATAAAACAGGCATTCTCGTTAATTGAGGCTACACTTGAACCCAACTGAGCAATCCAGATATCAATTGGCTGCATCAATACTGTCAGCAGACTTCGCCAGGCTAGGTGAACAAGTTAAAGAGGCAACTGACTGCGGAGCCGATATTATACACGTAGATATAATGGACGGGCACTTTGTCCCTGCCCTCACTTGGGGTCCCCAAACTGTAGCCGCTCTAAAAAAATGGACCCATCTGCCACTAGACATACACATGATGGTTCAGCAACCTGAAAAACACATAGATTCGTTTTTGGAGGCCGGCTCGGATATAATAACCGTACATGCTGAGGCCTGTACCCATATCCATTGGGTAATAGACAAGATCAAAGAACATGGATCCAAAGCTAGTGTGGCCATTAACCCCGGTACTTCCATATCTACACTTGATTCAATATTCGAATACTTGGACCAAGTACTCGTCATGACTGTGAATCCAGGCCTACCTAGACAAAGATTCATACCAGAAATGGGATCCAAGATCCAGAAAGTATCCGATCAGATACTTCGTTCTGAATACGACATTAAATTACAAGTAGACGGTGGCATTAACATATCAACTATCGGCACAGCCGTCGAAAGAGGAGCAAATATAGTCGTAGCCGGTTCGGCCATATTCGAGGACCCTGACGGCATAGGAACAGCCATCCAAAAATTGCGGAATATGTGCGACAATCAAATCTCGAATCGTGGATGACCTCAATACCGGAAGCTCATTTGGAAAGTTTTAACACCATGTTCACCGTATTGGTGGCACCATACATTAGGATACGCTTGTACTAGAATATAGAATATTGGAATAAAGGAAGGTGGGTTCACATGTGGAATACTCAAACAACCGACTCAATAGAAGGCATGTCAGTGGATACTATACAAATCAGCGGATATCAAAACGATCAGATTCACGCCTATTTTGGACGACCTAACTCTCCAGGCCCGCATCCCGGCATAGTTCTCGTCCATCACATGCCTGGTTGGGACGAATTCTTCAGGGAAACAGCCAGAAGATTCGTGGATCATGGATATGTTGTAATCAGTCCTAACTTATACGAGCGCTTCGGACATGGTACACCACCAGACGTGGCTGCCTCGGTTAGAGCTGAGGGCGGAGTATCAGATGAGAGTGTGATTGGCGATTGCCAAGCTTCATTAGAATATCTTCGAGGATTGGACTACTGCAACGGCAAAGTTGGAATAATAGGAACATGTTCAGGCGGGAGACAATCCTTCCTAGTTGCTTGCAGAGTGCCAGGTTTCAGTGCATTGGTTGATTGTTGGGGAGGTAATATAATCATGTCGCCGGACAGAATAACCGAAAAGCAACCAGTTGCCCCAATCGAGTATACCGAAGGTCTCTCATGCCCCATGATGGGTATTTATGGCAATGAAGATCAAAATCCTTCTGCTGATCAGGTGAACCAACTAGAAGCAGAATTAGTTAAGCACGGTAAGAATTACGAAATGCATAGATACGATGACGCAGGGCACGGTTTATGGTACTACGACAGACCAATGTATAGACAGGAACAGGCTATGGACTCATGGAATAAGACCCTGGAATTTTTCGGTCAAAATCTAAAATAAAACTTGTCTTTAAGGTGGGATAAAGAGGGGAGTACCCATAATGTGCACAAATATAGTTGAGAACGTCGTTATAAATGGCAGTGGCAAAGGTTCCAAAGGCTGGTTTGAATTAACTCAAGCTAATGTCTCATTTGACCATCCTTTTAGTGCCCAACTTGAGAATGCTCTAAATATAGACTTTGTTAACAAAAAGTTGGGCATGGATGCTAGAGTAGCTGTCGAACTGTCTGAGGAATCTGCGGTTGCGCTAATAGGCGCCATTAATACGGCTCTGGAACGAGGCAGGGCAGCTCTGTCCTAGGTCAGACATTATATATGTAATTAAGTTCCACTAATAATCAATTGGCCACGATGTGGTGATTACGATCAATCATGTCTGTAACGCTGTCCCCAATTATCCCTAGTGACAGTGTGGTTAAACCTAGTGCAAGACCTGGAAATATTGTTGTCCATGGAGCAATTTCAAAGTAATTTAATGCACCATCCTCGATCATACCACCCCACGATGGGTAAGGTGCTTGGACTCCCAGACCCAAGAAACTCATCGATGCCTCAGCTACTAATGCAATACCAAAATAGCCAGTAATCTGTGGCAGTACAATTGGGAGTGTATTAGGCAACACATGACTCTTTATTATCCACAGAGCATTCCCGCCTAAAACCGTAGCGGCCTCCAAGTAAGTCTCATTAGTAACCTTAACAGTACATCCTCTGGATAAACGTATGATGTGTGGAGTTTGAGCAATCGATATTGCCACGGCAATGGATGTGGCAGATGTGCCTAATGCGATACATATAATCAACACCAACACTAACATGGGAAATGCTAGCACCACATCCACCAATCTCTGGACTATGATATCCAGTAATCCCCCCAAATATCCAGATATTGTTCCAATCAATACACCCAATGGGCCTGCTATTAAAATAGACAAAAAGGCGATATACAACGAAGTACGTGAAGCATAAATTACTCTGCTAAACACATCCCTGCCTAAACCATCCGTTCCGAAATAATTATCCCAGCTAGGTGGCTGTAGACGATAACGGGCATTCTGTTCTAAAGGATCAGCTAACGCGATAATGTCCGCCAGTAACCCTGCGGCACATATAACAATTAAAAATATAGATACCGTAAAGAGTAATGCTCTACCTGTAATAGACGAGCTAGAGTTTATTCCTGCACCCCTCAATTCTCTATTCTCCTGACGCTCCACATATTATTAATAGTCAGTATGAATAATGTATATCAACGATTTTCCACGCCACCGTCAAATTATTATTCTATTCTTGGATCCAGGTATCTATAAGTGGTATCAATAATCAAATTTACCATGAGGGACATTAGAACTAAGACACAGGCCAACGTTTGGACTACAGGGTAGTCACGAACTGAGATGGCGTGAAATATGCCTCTGCCTATACCAGGTATGCCAAATATAGTCTCAATAACAATAACTCCCCCCAATAGACCACCAAATTGTAATCCAACAACAGTTATGATAGGTATTAAGGCATTTGGCATAACATGGCGTGACACGATAGTAAACTGTGACAAACCTTTACTCCTAGCAGTGACTACGTAGTCTGCTTTCATAGAATTAACAATACTCGACCTAATTATCCTAGAGATTTGAGAACTATGCCCCCATGCTAATATCAAAACTGGTAATATCAACATTTGAAAATGCGACACGGGATTCTCCATAATCGGTGAATATACGACAGGTGGAGACCATCCAAAAACCAACATCAGGCCCAAGACAAATGCAATTGCCACAAGAAATCCAGGCATAGCAATACCAGATAATGCTAATATGTCCAATGAATAACCCACCCATCCTCTGTTATTCAGTGCTGATATAATACCAATTGGAATGGCAAAAAGTAGAGATACAATAATTGTGTATGTAGATAACAGTAATGTGACTGGCAATTGTCTGCCTATTATGCTACCGATGCCATCTCTACTTTCCAAAGACGATCCTCCGAATCCTCCACTCAGTACGCTGCTCAACCAATCAACATATTGCACCACAAGCCGTTTATTAAACCCCAATTCTTGTTCCAGAGCACTACGGGCCTCCACACTAGCAACTGATTCCCCAGATCCACTCAGTATGAGCAGAACTATATCTCCGGGCACTACCCGAATTATTCCAAATACCAAGAACGACGCTACTAGTACAGTTGGAATAATAAGTGCTAATCTTCCAACTAAGTATCTATTCATATCAATGCCATATGGTTAGCCCTAAAATATATTAACAAGAATTATCATCACCAATCTAGCCAAACTGTAGACAGATCCGTATGGGTATGTGAATCCTCAATGGGAATTACAAGACCTTTAACATATGATCTGTATGGGAGTACATTTATGTATTCCGCGATGGGTATAACATAAGTTTGTTCAACAAAAACATAATGCTCTATCGATCTCCATGCTTCCATCCTAGCGTCAAAAGTTGTCGCATTCCGCAATTCCTTGTATAGTCCGTCAACCAAAACATCATCGTGTTTAGAATAAGCATCCGGATTATTTTCGAATCGCCCGTATACTGATTCCGTAGATTCAGGAACATGTGAATGCGATAATCTACCTTGCTGACTATCATAATCCAAGCTAATTCTAGCCCTATTCCACTCCCCTTCATCCACAACTTGCAATTGGAGATCTATGCCCAGACCCTTTAATTGATCCTTAAGAAATTCACAGGGTAATGTATTTAATGCGCGACAGAGATGGCCCATAGAAAAGCCTCCTGTATATCCGGCTTCATCCATCAAGCGCCTGGCCTCAGCTCTTTTTGTTACCGTAGATCCCACATCAAATTTGGGCCAATTTATGAAATGCCTCTGAATAGGTATATCTGGTGGCCCTAGATCGGGGGAAGTCCATCCGAATCCACCAAGTACAGCAGGAATAGCTGCCTGTTTATCAATCCATAAGGATATCGCCCTCCTTACTCTTGAGTCATTCCAAGGGCCTTCTCTTAATACATTGAAAGCCAACCTGAAGCTACCTCCTTCAATATTTCCGAAAATAACATCAGCACCAAGGTCGCGATCATATCCTTGCTTCCTATCTGTAGTCAGGTAATGAGCCTGCCCACGCGCACCGACGTCAATTTTGCCAGTACGGAAGGCCACATCCATCATATAGGGTTCTGGGATTATGACATATTCGATATTGTCTAAATACGGAAGTGAGTCTCCACGAAAACTTTCTTCCCAATATTGGTGGAATCTCTCAAGCCTGATAGAACTACCTCGTTCATAATCCTTAAATCTGAAAGGTCCCAATCCTATCAATCCAACATCTACCGGCGACACACTAATTTCACCGTCAACCAAGCGATCGTACATTAGATGTCTAGGATGAGCCACTTTGAACCTAGGGTTTGCCAGAATATCAGGCAGGAATGGGTTGCGATTAGCCAGCCTTATCATTAGCCGATTATGATCCAAAATATTTACAGAATCTATCTTACCCAGTTCGTTACTGAAATAAGCAGGTGCACGGATGGCATCATCAATCTGAACTCCGAAGAAGGCAATATCAAACCAGAATTTCAAATCCTCAACCACGAGTGGAGTTCCATCATGCCAAAACACATCTTGTCGTATGTTAAAAGTCCATTCCGTAAAGTCTTGATTAGATATCCATTTCGTGGCTAGATAAGGACACACCACATAAATATCTTCACGACATCTCATGACCAGATTACCTGGACCAAATATTGCTCCCGAAACATTGTTCAAAGCAATACTACTGGTCCTCAATGAATCGAACCCATATGGAGGATCTCCTCGGTTGCCCACGATAAGTGTGCCTCCATATTTCCCATCCAAACCATCCGATGAGATGTATTTTGAAAACTCCAATGGTTTGGTGTCGACATTATTCAATTGGGGATTATTTCGGTTTTCTAGGTCGTCTTTTGTGAGATCATATTCATGTCCACTAGAATATGTTGAAGTTAACCCATCAGCTTCTATACAAGAGTTCGTGACAAGTAGCAAACAACCCACAAACGTAGTCGCTACAATCAAATAAAGCATCCGTAAAGCAAGCAATCCATCAGATGTGTTCATCAGTACTTTATTTTCCCACAAAGTCATTAGATTATGCTAATATCGAAACCGTTATTTGACTGGTTATCTTTGGATATAGTCTCTACCATCATAGGGGGGTATTTGAACAATAAAGGTACGGTTTTAGTGGCAATGAGTGGAGGTGTTGACTCTTCTGTAGCCGCCTGCATTCTCAAAGAGAATGGCTATAGCGTCATAGGTGTCACAATGAAATTGTGGGCTGATGATGGAACCAATAACAATATCCAATCCAAAGGATGCTGCTCCGTAGAAGACGTGGAAGATGCTAGGAGGGTATGCCAAATCATTGACGCCCCACACTATGTAATGAATTTCCAAAAAGAATTCCAAGAACACGTGATTGACTATTTCGTAAGGGAATATGAATCTGGCAGAACTCCACACCCATGCCTGGCATGCAATGACAAAATCAAATTTGATTTCCTCATGAAGAAAGCATTGGCGTTGAATTTGGATTACGTCGCAACAGGCCATTACGCCAGATTGCAATCCTGCAATGGCACATCCAAACTATTGAAGGGGATGGATCAAATGAAAGATCAATCCTACGTGTTGTTCAACCTAAATCAATATCAGATGAAGCATCTATTGTTGCCTGTTGGGGAATATACCAAGTCAGACATACGATCTATCGCGCTTAGATATGGACTCCCTGTGGCTGACAAACCTGACAGTCAAGAAATCTGCTTCATACCGGACAACGACTACCGTTCATTCATATCCCAGCGATCTACCACAAAACCTGGCCAGATAGTTGACACATATGGACATGTGCTAGGTAGCCATCAGGGAATAATAAATTTCACAATAGGACAACGAAAAGGCCTGGGTATACAGTCTGATCATCCCCTGTTCGTCATATCCATAAATAAGGATACCGATCAGATCGTGGTTGGACCTGCACATAAACTCCTGCAACATGACTTGTGGGCCAGTAATGTCAACTATCTTTCCGGCAAACGACCCATTGCACCTATTGAGGTAGACGCCAAGATTAGATACAAGTCAGAATACTCCAAAGCCACCTTGACCCCTGAGGATGGCTGGGCATACCTTAATTTCCATAAACCTCAAAGAGCCGTAACTCCTGGTCAACCTGTCGTATTTTACGTGGGAGATGAAGTACTAGGAGGCGGATTCATAGAAAGCGCTTTGTATGCTTAACACTCGGTATATATACATCCATACGACGCATATTTCTAATGCGAGATGTGGTCAAATATATGCCTGACAATCCTCCTACACTTGAACATGAACAGATCTTAAATTCCAGAGGCTATAACCTGGTGGCAGGTATAGACGAGGCAGGCCGAGGGCCTTTAGCGGGTCCAGTAGTAGCAGGAGCTGTGATAATACCAAGTACTGTATCCTATAACTTTCTGTCGCAAGTACGGGATAGCAAACAACTAACTCCTAATAAGCGAAACAAGATTTTTCAGAACCTCGTAGCATCAAACATATACTGGTCATACGGTATAGCATCCTCTGAGGAAATAGATCAATTAGGAATCCTTAATGCCACTAAAAAGGCGATGACAGCTGCTCTGGGCAAACTGACTCCAGAGCCAGATTTTCTACTGATCGATGCTGTGAGCCTGACATACATGAATAAACCGTATATGTCATTAATAAAAGGTGATCAGATTTCCATGTCTATAGCAACAGCCTCTATCGTAGCGAAAGTGATTAGGGACAAACTAATGGAGCTGGCTGAACAGCAGTACCCAGGGTATGGTTTCGGGCAACATAAAGGATATCCCACCAAACTTCATGTGTCCAATTTATATCGCTTAGGAGCGACTCCAATCCATAGGACATCTTTCGCACCCGTTAGAAAGGTTGTTGAAAACTCGTCTAATAACCCCGTATAACCAACACTACAACCGTTTACCATAGTCAAACTCTATGTTAGAATTACTGCCCATCAAGCGAGTCTGAAATGCCTGTTTACGAATATCGTTGTCAAAGCTGCAAAAAAACGTTTTCTATGTTAAATCGTAGTTTTTCAGAAATCAAGGATCCGGAATGCACCCACTGTGGGAATCCGGGTGGTGAACGCCTGATATCAAAAGTTACAGTTATCACAAGTATGCAAGATTTCATGGGAGGAATGCCTTCGTGGGAATCTATGACGGATTTCGACGAGGATGACCCTAGAAGTGCAGCGGATATGCTAAGAAGAATGAAAGACAATACTGGAGAAGACATAGGACCTGAGGGAGAAGAAATATTGGCCCGTATGGATGCCGGCGAGATGCTTGATGATATGACGGATCTGGAGGACGTTTGAAAACCGCTACATTAGTCTTTAATCAAGGTTCTATCAGCATCCAATACCTCCCAATAGATGCTATCATTGTCCTGCGTATACCTTACTTTACCAAACCTATATCATAACCAAGCTTTGTATGACGTATTGAACATCTATTCTTTAGACTAACAAATAAATGACATGAACGAAACAGAAGAAAAAAATCAGATTAGGTACGCACAGCCTATAACACAAGACGGTAACTCAGTAATAGCCCATCGTGGTAAGCTGTTGATAGTTGTTGGAGTTTTTCTTATATCGCTGACATACTTGGGAATAAATGCGTTTGATGGAGCGAGCGCATATTACATGACTGTAGGAGAACTTGTACAACAGGGAGACGAAATACACCAAAAAAATCTCAGGGTCAATGGGAAATTGATCCACGATTCCTTCGTGCGAGACAACGACGGAACATCAATATACTTTGCACTAACAGACGGGGACGTTGCAATAAAAGTTACTTATCAGGGTCTAGTACCAGATTTGTTTTTCAACGAACACTCTGAAATCCTGGTTGAAGGCATATACAGCGCGGAAGACCTATTCGAGGCAGAAGCAATAATAGTGAAATGCCCATCCAAGTACCAAGCAGAGGAAAAAGAAACCAACACACAGACCTGACAAGGCATTTCAACATCAACACCCTAGCAAATCCTTGACCACGGCAAGACTAGCTTTACTTGGGTTGCAGTCGGTGCTCAGACCGATACACAAATTATATTTTGAATGCGCCTAATTGCTGTTCCAGAGTCCTGGGTTTAGTAGTTTCCTTCATTTTATCGTTTCGTTGATCTAGCGATACGGAATCAGGATCCTGGTAAACGATACCAACAGGCAGACCTTCTTGTTGCAACAAACTGTAAGCAGCCTGCTTGTCACTTTTATCATGATCATCCGGAATATCCCATATAGATGGTGCTATACCTTTCTTAACATTACCCTTAAGAGCATCAAACGTATCATTGTAAGTTGTGCACGGAGACTGAATATGTACGACAGAAAATCCCGGATGTTTCATACCTTCATTTATCAGATTTGACAAATCCTTTACCGAGCTAGAAAAACCTGAGGCTATGAAACTAACACCCAGGGTGAGATATAGTTCAAGTGGATTGAGGGCATTTTCCAATTTGCCATATGGTGTAGTGGGAGTAATCACCCCAAGCTCTGTCGTAGGAGAACTTTGGCCCTTTGTCAAACCGTACACCCCATTATCCATAACCACTGCTGTGACATTCAAGTTGCGCTGTGCCTGAGGCGCAATATGCTCCCCTCCTATGCTTAGAAAGTCGCCATCACCTGATACTATCACAACATTGAGATCTGGATTAGCCATCTTGACCCCAAACGATATAGGCAGTGTCCTTCCATGTATACCATGAAGCCCAAATGGCTGCGTACCATCAAGAAGATGCACGATATTACCAGAACAACCTATACCTGCCACTATTACAGTATTGGCCATTGGTGCTTCTAAATCAATATTGTGCTTTTCTATACCCATCTCGAGGGCTCTCTTAACACCAAAGTCGCCACAACCCGGGCACCACTTAAAATCATACTCGGGATTCTTTTTGCTCATGCTTTCACCAAATCTTTCTTTGCATCATGCAATCTATTAGTTAATTTAGACACAAGATCATCGACCTTAAATGGCGTACCGGTGTACTGTGTTATCGACTCTGCATTGACACCTTTTGATCTAAGCAACATGGATAATTGGCCCAGGTAATTTAGCTCAGGAACTATAACTAAATCCTTTTGTTTCAACTCTTCCAACAGTTTAGCGGGCAACGGATTAATCTGCATCGTGTAGTACCAGCCTATTTCCAGTCCCTTTGACATCATCTTATCGTATGCTTCCCTAGTTGGTCCTTTTGATCCACCCCAAGTCATTACTGCTATGGAATGATCTGTATTTTCACTCTCATAAGGACCATCATCAAAGACTTTAAGCTTATTAAATCTTCTCTGGGTCATCTCAATATGCCTTATAGGCAGGTGTGTTGTGTCACCCACAGGGTCATGCTCACTTCCATTAGCAATATATGCCCCTGAGCCACCAGGTACTGGCATAGGAGAAACCCCGTCTCCTGAATAACGTTCGTATCCATTCTGGCCACGATATATATCTCTATTTTCAACGGGAAGGTCATCTAAGGACGGCATAACAATGTTTGCAGCCTGTTCAGATAGACCGTGATCACTCAACAAAATTACCGGGCCTTGGTATCGTTCGGCATAATTCAACGACATTGCCCCTGCCACGAAGCACTCCTCAACACTACCGACTGCTATCACCGGTATACTGACATCTCCGTGTGCTGGATGAATAGCCGCTAGCAGATCAGACTGTTCAACCTTGGTAGGCAAACCAGTAGCAGGGCCACCTCTCTGAACATCTACAATTACACAAGGGATCTCTGCCATCCAAGCCAACCCTATACCCTCACTCATCAAACTCAACCCTGGACCAGCAGTCGAGGTCATGGCCTTTTTACCCGCAAAGCCAGCCCCAAGTATGGCGTTAATTGATTCCACTTCAGAACTAGCCTGATATACAAATTTGCCAGGCCCAACTAAGTTACGTTCCATATAAACCAGTACAGTAGTAGCCGGAGATATCGGATAACCTACAAACACCTCTAGACCCGACGCTATAGCCCCAATGGCCAAGGCATCATTTCCTTTTATCAGCAATTGCTCCTGCCCAGAAGGCTTAGGATCTTCCAATTCACCCAAACTGAAACCACTTTTTTCAGCCTGCTCACTACCCAACGTCAAAGCCATTATGTTACCCTTAATAATCTCCTCGTCACCAGGCCTACCACGCGTGAATCTTTTAGTAACATACTCTGGGAGGTAGTGCTCCGGAAGGTGCACGAGATTTGCTATGGCACCCAACATAACCATATTGGCCGCCCTAGGATTACCGGTAGACTTGGCAAGCTCATCGATTCTCATCCCAAAACTCTTACCATCCTCTTCCAATTGAAAATCCTCTGAGTTGTATATTATTACCCCGCCTTCCCTGACCTCACCTTGGTGGGTATTGAAAGCCTCTCTATCAAGAGCGACGAGTACATCCAATTGGTCTCCATAACTCAAGACTGGTTCGGTAGAAATTCTGGCTTGCGCAAAAGTGGGCCCACCCATAATTTGAGATGGGAAAGTCACGAAAGTTTTGACGTGATAACCTACCTGAGAGGTAACCTGTGCCAGCAATTCCGCCGAAGTCACCAAGCCTCCTCCTCCTTCACCTGCAAAACGAACCACAAAGTCACTGGTACGCATCTACACGATCTCCTATCCTGTCAAATTTTGGTGCCACCGCTAAGCATTAATGGGGAAATATTAGTCAAGCGTATATCGAAAACTTAAGCTATTGGGAGGGATGGACTCATGAAGATAAGTCCTTTGTATTTGCCCTAGGACACTGTCAAGACTCATAAGCCAAACACCCATCCTAACGCTACGTGGCATCTCGACATCCCGCAAGCAATAGTCGATGCTTTTCACGTGCGCCTTACTATAGCATTCCAATTTGAGATATGTCAATAAATCCGCCGCTCTATCTGCCCAATAAGAACACGTATTTGACTCCTATTAACATCTAGTAAACGAACACCTATCGGAGTATTTTACATTGACAGTGCAGCAATACGGATGATATATTTGCAACGGTTCTATTAGCTGCGGCTTTTGTTCAAAAATCGGTGGGGACAGATCTGAGCTTCCTGGTCAACAACCCTCCGATCGTATTATGACCACAATCGGTCACCTTATTTATTTTGCTCCTGGCCTGCCCGACCTTTGCCTCGCTCATGGAGGTATCGATGGGCAATGTTGACAGACATAAGTGGTGCGCGTAAGCAATAAACCGAGACTTTATCGAAATTAATGGGCCAATTACTCACGAGTGGCAATAAATTATCCGGAAGGGGAGACACAATGACAACCGAGATAGAGATCAAAAGGGGTCTACAGGGTGTCTATATTGACAAATCCAGATCGAGTTTCATTGATGGTGCTGAGGGTAAACTACTGTACAGGGGCTATTCCATACACGATTTAGCAGAGCAGTCAACGTTCGAGGAGACCGCTTTTTTGTTGATGCACGCAAAACTCCCCACAATAAAAGAACTTTCAGATTTCGATGGTGAGTTACGAGCCAACCGCTCAGTTCACCCTGGGGTACTCGAAGTCATACGCCTAGTTAAGGATGCCCATCCCATGGACGTTCTACGTACGGCCATATCTGCCACCGCAGCATATGATCCTGATGTTGAAGATAACAGTCCAGAAGCAACTCTACGAAAAGGCATACGTTTGACTGCTCAGGCACCTACTATAGTGACAGCACACGCCAGGATAAAAGAGGGGAAGGACCCCGTCGCTCCAAATAGCAGTTTGAACCATGCTGGCAACTTCCTATATATGCTCTTTGATAGGGAGCCAACAACAAATGAAACAAGACTTATGGAAAAAGATTTCATCCTTCACGCAGAACACGGCATCAATGCGTCAGCATTCGCTGCTAGGGTTACTGCCAGCACGATAGCTGACCTGCATTCTGCGATTGTGTCTGGAATAAGCACACTCAAAGGACCGTCCCACGGTGGCGCTGCTGAAGAGGTCATGAAAATGGCCCTCGAGATTGGTGAAGAAGAAAACGCCGAACAATACACTAGAAACATTCTGGAGAATGGTGGCAGGGTAATGGGTTTTGGCCATAGAGTTTACAAGGTAGAGGACCCTAGAGCACGACATCTCCAGGCTGAGTGCAAGCTACTGGGAGAAGCAAAAGGACAGCCGAAATGGTTCAGTATACTGACTAAAGTCGCAGACGTTATGGAACCGTACGCTTCTAGGGGTATTTGCCCCAATGTGGATTTCTGGGCAGGTGCAATGTACCATCTTTTGGACATACCCAAGGAACTTTTCATATGTATCTTCGCTATGGGCAGAGTACCAGGTTGGACTGTTCAAGTAATGGAACAATTCTCAAACAACATTTTGATTCGTCCATTACTGCTTTATGATGGCCCAATGGACGTAGAGTACGTACCAATAGAAAAACGGCAATAGGCCCACATACCACCAGTTCCATGTGGATCAACAAAAGCTGTGATGCATAGCCCAAAGTTGTAGTATCACTAAAATCATTCCACGAATATTGTTTCTGCCATGCTGAATGAAGTTAGCCCCGAAAGTGAGATAAATAATCTCATACAGGAATATGGCAAGATAAGCTTTGCTAAATTCATGGAACTCGCCCTTTTTTCCCCCAACGGTGGCTATTACACTTCCTCTCCTGAGGACCGACATAACGCAGACTATTATACTGCGCCATTAGCCCATCCAGCATTCGGAGCACTCATCGCAATTCAGTTGGAACAGATGTGGGAAACACTAGGATGTCCCGCTCAATTTTATGTTGTAGAAATGGGTTCTGGCCAAGGAGCCTTAGCCAGAGACATATTGGATTATTCCAATCAGTTGAACATGGAATTCGCCGTAGCCATCAGATACATATCTATTGACTACACTTTACCCCTACACCCATCCGCTAACATACAGACTATACTCGCCAAAACTTTGCCATTCAGAAACGTAGTAGGCTGCGTATTGTCCAACGAATTAATAGATGCTATGCCAGTTCACAGATTCATTATTCACAACAATAGACTCCAAGAAATATTTGTTGGACTCAAAATGGGATTTTATGAGGAGATCTTTGCAGAACCGTCATGTCCGGCACTGGTCTCTAGAATTAGCAACCTCAAATGTGATCTACCCGATGGATTCAGAGGAGAAGTAAATCTGGCTGCTATGGAGTGGGTCCGTAACGTTGCCAATATGTTGTACAAAGGATTCGTCATAACTGTGGACTACGGCCATCAAGAAGAAGATCTATATTCTTCACAACGCTCTGGCGGAACACTTAGATGCTATTACGATCATATGTTAAGCGACAATCCATACAAGAGGATAGGTCGCCAAGACATCACCTCACATGTTGACTTTACATTACTCCGACAAACAGGAGAAGTTGCTGGATTAGAAACATTGGGACTGATTGAACAGGGAGCATTCTTAAATAATTTGGGTTTCCGGAAGCTATGGGACAATTTATCAGAACAAGACCTAACACAGCACCAATTGGATTCTAATCGTATGGGTATGTTGGAATTAGTGAAGCCTGATGGTTTTGGCAATTTCAAAGTTCATATCCAGTCGAAAAATCTTCCCAATAACTTTAGTTTAGTTGGCCTATCTCCAAAACAGCGAGAACCTCAACTAGAACCTAACCTTGTTAATACACCTTTAATATCTAAACGACACGTGAATATCATGTTAGGGAGATACCCCCATCTTTCATGGGATTGGAACAATTCATGGTCAGACGAGTACCCATCCTAGGTTCATGACACAACACAGGAATATATTCGTTTGGCTTCCATCTAAGGCTCAAACAAACTCACAAATGCTATTCATAGACCGAACATACTGACTACTACCACTCACCACTGATTTTACAAAGCTGATTGAAGTTCAATCGCCTGGTTGCCACAAATATAATCACCATAGACAATCAGCAGTGGATTCATTCAATGGCCAGAAAAGGAACGGTACATTGACCTAATATCCAGCATTGTTGAGTCTGCTCCGTTACTGGTATGAACAATGACATCATCGGGCAGCACAAATAAATTATGTACCACACTTTGTATGGACTGATCTAAGTTCTCAGGGGTAAGATCTTGCTTCGAATGATCAAAAACAGCATGTCCTGAGAAAAGGTGTCTGCCAATGACATAACAGGAGGAACCTGGTGTATGACCAGGTGTATGTATAACCTTGATTTCCATATTACCACATGGAATTACAACGCCAGCGTGAAACGGGTTTTCAGGTCTAATCGAGTTAACAGGTGTAAAGTAGTTAAATACGTTGGCATCAATGGCATTGACCCATACAGTGGCTCCTGTAATTTCCCGCAGCCAATCAAGCCCCTCCATCTGTTCCAGATGCGTATGTGTAATAAGTATCGATTGAATCTCCATACCATGAGTTTGTTCAAATACTGCAGAAGGATCGGACGGGGCATCAACAATGACCCCTTTAGCAGTCATAGGATCCACAATGACATAAGAATTAATAGCATTATCCCCAGTGGTAACTTTGGTCACGACCGGATCATAATCTGGCATTAACACCATCTATCACCTCCCTAATAACAATTAACAGCTATCAATTAACAGACATATCCTATCAGACGAATCAACACTCACCAACAGGTGTGAATCTAATCTTGAAAATCTCCTATCGGAAAATTGACACACATGAATCCTAGAGAGACCTATTCATCCACACATAGCATTAGACTATCCTTATCCTTAATATTACTAAGCATACAGTTGGTTATCACGGTAACTTCACATATCAACATTAACCTCTGGTTATTGGCACAGGTGAACACCATATTGACAAAGTAGTACATTTGTTCTATTCTTTCTCTATAATTAAATGATCAGGAGAATTTAGCAAAATGCTGACAAAATTATCTGTAATGGACTTGGAGCCAGAATTCCCATTAGGAGAAGACTCCTCAACCCTTTCAATGGATGTTCCTGTTGTGTTACACGGTGAAATAGAGGACATTCTGTACACCACACGCCATTGGCGCATCCACATCGATAAGATAGGAACTCACGAGACATCAAGTAAAGAACGCCATTTACATGGAACAATACCCCTCCCACTAGTCAATTGATCAATGATCATTGACCTGTCATCCTGTAAATATTAGACTTCACACGAATGATTAATGAGCCTACTACCGAAGACCCTAGGGGCATCGACATTGCCCGAACAGTAATGAGTATATCCTCAGATTTACAGGCTTCTAATATAGTGGTGCTGGATGTCAGGACGATTTCATACTTCACGAACTATTTCGTGTTGATGACAGCCGATAGTAGACGGCAAATACAAGCTCTGGCAAACAATATAGAGGGGTCCTTGGCTAAAACCGGAGTAAAACCCCATCACAGTGAAGGCACTGCAGATTCCGGATGGATACTGATAGACTATGGAGACGTCATGGTGCACGTCTTTGACCACGACAATAGGGAATTTTACAACATAGAGAATCTCTGGGACAGTAGCGTCGTGCTATTTAGGATTCAATGACCCACTTTTCTATATCTCGCCCATAGCTGACCAATTCACCTGCTTCAAAGAATAGATCAATCTCACGCACTGCAGAATCTTGGGAATCAGAGCCGTGAACAAGGTTTCTGCCTATATCTAAACCAAGATCCCCTCTAATGGTACCTGGTGCAGCATTAAGGGGATCCGTAGCACCCATTGCGTTCCGGACCATAGACACTGCCTCACGACCCTCCAACACAATAGCCACCACAGGCCCGGACGTTATGAATTCCACCAAGCCATCGAAAAACGGTTTACCTTCATGAGCACCATAATGCTGTCTAGCCAACTGGTCTGATATCAGCATCAATTTCAGGCCCACTATTCTTAACCCTTTAGACTCTACTTTCGAAACGATTGAACCGATCAAAGAACGCTGTACCCCATCTGGCTTTACTAGCACAAGGGTTCTCTCTGTACTCAAGATTGCCTCCTAAAAACACCTAACATTCGGACCATAAGTAAGCATACCATCAATTATCAAATCACACATTGGCCACAAATATATATTATCGTTTCCGTTCCGTTATAGATGGCCGACGCATGTAATGTGGTTCCATGGAATATGCATCACTCAATGCACCATCGATGAATTTTGCAAAACCCAAAGCGGACAATACTGAAGGATGTCTGGTTGGCACATACTGTCCAGTAGTAACTGCCAATCCATTCAAAGCAGTTTTCAATTCCGATTCTATCTGAATCAACCCCTCACCACAGAACAGTGTGGCTGTTTCGGTAGACTGTATTATATCTTGGACACTCAATATACTGTCTTCCTTCACTTTGGCCCAACCCGACTCATCAGAAACATATATGGCCCTAGCCAATTCGCCCCTACCTACATCCAACATGGCACATACAGGCAAAGCTTGATTCCTAAAAGGATAAGCCTCTATATCCAATGTATTCAGCCCAACAATTGGCACACCAAGAGACATTGCAAATCCTTTCACGGTGCTTAAACCAACCCTGAGAGAACTAAAACCTCCAGGGCCTAAGGCAACTATCATACAGTCAATGCCGCTGATATTCACCTTTGATCGCCCTAGTACAGATTCCACTGCGGGTAGCAACTCAACGGAATGATTATATCTTGAATACCAAGAATAGTATTCTACCAGGGATCCCTGGTCAGATACTCCCACGCTAGCATATCGGGTTGAGGTGTCTATCGAGAGTTCCATTGCATCCTCAATGAACAAATTGCCACAATGCGATCATTCGCAAAAGCCCAGTGGATCTTATAAAATACCAAATCAACACCCTACCTTCCCATTACAGAACATTCATCATATAGCATCTGGATTAAAACTTCATAACGCTGCCCATACGCCTGAAAAGTTAGGCGCCTTTCATTCACGCCACTGATCCCAATTGAAACCGTTAAAAATGGCTGTTGAAAAGCCTCCATTGACTTATCTGCCCATTCCACTACTGAAACCCCTACACCCAACAAGTATTCCTCAAGTCCCAAATCTAATACTTCTTCCAGGCCACCAAGTCTGTAAATATCCATGTGATACAGCGGTAGTCTACCTTGGTGTTGAGAAACCAATACAAAGGTGGGACTTCTGACATACCCTTCTATTCCAAGGCCACGGGCTATCCCCTGAGTCAAACAAGTTTTACCAGCACCCAAATCTCCGCTAAGCAGGAAAACATCCCCAGGTTGCGCCAATTGACCCAGCCGTATTCCAATCGTATTGGTAAAGGAATGGGAATTGCTCATCAAAGACAGATTATTCATCAGCTGAAATGGTCCCAACCATGTGATTTAATGGTCATCAATCCGTTGATTTCATCCAGAATTCTCACTCTTGTGTCTCCAGGCAAAATATTGGCGCCTGGATTTTGGCAATTCTTGTCGTGGCCTATTATGCTTCCTATAATCTTGGCTTCACCATTTAGTTTCCCTACAACTTCCTCTACAATCTGTCTGTTACCAGAGAATAATATCTCATAATCCTCTCCTCCGTTGATAGCATATTGCAAGTAGTTAACAGGCCGACTGTCCTTCAAGAAACGATCCACTGGTATGTCCTTAGCATAAACCAACGCATCGACATCACTGCTTAGGCACATTTTTTGCAAATCGGCCACCAAACCATCACTAATATCCATCGCAGCATTCACCCCACTTTCCAAGAGAATCTGTACTGCATCCAATCTAGCGACTGGCCTAGTATGGCATTTCACTAGATGAAAATTACTTTCCTGTTCAAGCGGATCACCATTTAGAAGTATATCGAGTCCAGCCGCAGAACACCCCAATGGTCCAGTAACGGCTATGACGTCACCTAGTTTACATTGATCTCTTCTTAGAAGTTGTTCAGTGGCAACACCTGTAAGCGCTATTGTCACAAAGGTGACTGGTGATCTGACAAGATCTCCTCCCACGACACAGCAACCATATTCCTTACAAGCACTCAAAAGACCCGTATAAAAATCATGGATACTCTCCATTTCGGTGTCACTAGGGAGTCCAACCGTTACAAGGGCATACAGGGGAGTGCCCCCCATAGCAGCAATGTCACTAACATTCACGGTAATGGCTTTCCATCCAAGGTCACCCCATGAAATTAAGTGATGTTGAAAATGAACACCCTCTACCATTGTGTCGGTAGTAGTGATAACCTGTGAGTATCCATCTGTCCAGACAGCTCCATCATCACCAATGCCCAGAACTAGGTCATGTCCCATGCTTGGGTCAGGCACTGCACACCCAGACACCAAGCTACGGATCGAGTCTATCACACCAAATTCTCCGACATCTCCTATACTCATACTCATTCCCACATTATATATTTCCGAATGCCTAGTCACAAGGATTTGATATCCCAGGAGTGCAGTGCCTGAATATCAGGGGGCAAATCCGTATCTCCACTTATTTCGATAGATAATAGATATATCAATGTGCGTGTAGACACCACAAAACTCATTATCAATTTAAGTGGCACATTTGCCACAATCCCAATATAATTAGGTATCATCTACATCCATAATTAAACAAATAATCAAACCCACTTATTGGAATTCGGTATACAAATTCGTCCAAGGAGGTTAGGAATGCCAGTAGTCAACATACAAATGTTTGCGGGGAGATCGGAAAACCAAAAGAAGGAATTAGCCAGGGTAATTACAGAGGCTGTCGTAAATATTGCTAAGACAACTGCCGAAGAAACAGTTATCATTTTCCATGACATCGAGCGAAACAATTGGGCCAAAGCAGGGATAACAGCGTCAGATTGGTAATTACCGCATCATTCAACACTAGGCTCAATAAATCAACAAGCCAAAATATCGCCTAACGTTTGTCATTTTCCCAACACACCCAAGGAGCACTAGGAAAATCCCATCACTACAATATATAGGTATTCAATAAAAATGCTTCACCAACGGTTACTGTGGCTCTTGACACAAGCGGAGTAAAATGATACTTTCGACTTAATTTTCGGCCGTGCCGTTATTTTGGCATTCGGCCCGCTAGCTCAAGTGGTAGAGCAGCTGACTCTTAATCAGCGGGTAACAGGTTCGAGACCTGTGCGGGTCACGAAGCTGAGACGGGGAAGTGTCGGAATTGGTAGACGAGCATGATTTAGGATCATGTGCCGGTTAGGCGTAGGAGTTCGAGTCTCCTCTTCCCCAGTTCAATGGGGCTAGGGGGGTTGCAACGGTTGAATGCAGACTTAGGTCAACCGAAGCAGGTCGTGGTCGGAATAAAAGTTTAGAGGCTAAGGAGGAATGGGAAATTGGCCAATCTTCTCGAAGTCAAGAATCTGTCGACGTATTTCTTTACACCTGAGGGTGTTGTAAAGGCCGTGAACGATATCACTTACGACCTGGAAGAAGGAGAGATACTGGGACTAGTTGGTGAAAGCGGCTGTGGTAAGAGTGTGAGTGCATTGTCTCTCATGCGCTTGATAGCAAACCCGGGCAGGAACGTAGCTGGAGAGGTTATGTTCAATGGTAGCGATTTGTTATCGAAAACCGAGACCGAAATGCGGGCCATCAGAGGCAAGGACATGGCCATGATTTTCCAAGAACCCATGACTTCTCTGAACCCAGTTCTCACTATAGGACTGCAACTCACCGAGTCGATAATGTTGCATCTCGGTTTAGACAAAGCCGCGGCAGCAGAGAGAGCCGGAGAACTACTGTTGACGGTTGGTATACCGGAAGGTAATAATCGACTTGACGACTATCCCCACCAGTTCAGTGGAGGCATGCGTCAAAGAGTTATGATCGCGATGGCCCTTAGCTGTGAGCCCAAGATGCTTATAGCAGACGAACCTACAACAGCATTAGATGTAACTATTCAAGCCCAGATACTAGAACTGGTTCAGCGTTTGTGCAAAGACAACGGGGTAGCTGTGTTGGTGATAACACATAACTTGGGTGTGGTGGCCAGGTATGCGGACAGGGTAAATGTCATGTATGCGGGCAAGATTGTTGAGAGAGGCACAGCCGAAGACATATATCACAATCCGAAACATCCCTACACCATCGGACTTTTAGCATCTGTGCCTAGACTTGATGAGGCAATTAAGGCCCAGTTGGAGCCTATAGAAGGATTACCTCCAGACCTTATAGAACTGCCGATAGGTTGTAGCTTTAGAGCCAGATGCAAATTTGCGATTGATAAGTGTGCAACTGAAGTGCCGCCCTTGGTAGAAGTTGGGGAAGGCCACACTGCCGCTTGTTGGGTGTCTGATCAACTTTAATTGAGTTAAGGGGTAACATGCAAGACGACAACATATTGCTTAATGTAGAAAACTTGGTGAAATACTTCCCCGTCAAAACCGGAGCAGTAATTCAGCGCCATGTTGCCGATGTAAAAGCCGTCGACGACATCAGCTTTTTTATTAGACGAGGTGAAACCCTGGGAATGGTGGGAGAAAGCGGCTGCGGAAAGACCACAGCAGCCAGGACCATTCTGCAATTATACCGACCGACCTCTGGTAAAGTTGAATTTGAGGGTGTTGACCTTGCCCAAAGCAAGGGCCGCGCACTTAGACAGATGCGTCGCCGGATGCAGATGATATTCCAAGATCCTTATGGTTCTCTCAATCCGAGAATGAACTGTGGCAACATAATCGGCGAACCTCTGATTGTTCACAAACTGACTAGATCGCGAGCAGAGTATAGGGATCAAGTAGCTGAACTATTGACTACAGTGGGGCTAAGCCCATACATGATCAGTAGATTCCCACATGAATTTAGTGGTGGGCAACGCCAGAGAATCGGCGTAGCTCGAGCACTGGCAGTTAGGCCTGACTTCATCGCTTGTGATGAACCAGTGTCCGCCCTAGACGTCTCAATACAAGCTCAATTGATAAACCTATTGGAAGAACTACAAGAACAGTTCAGTCTCACCTACTTGTTTGTAGCTCACGACCTGTCTGTTGTAAGACATATTAGTGACAGAATCGTAGTTATGTACCTTGGCAAGATCGCAGAGATAGCAGATCGACTAGAACTCTACGAAAACCCTCTGCACCCGTACACCCAAGCATTGTTGTCCGCAGTACCTATACCTGACCCAACTGTCGAAGCAACAAGAGAGCGTGTGATCTTGACTGGCGACGTACCGAGCCCTCTGAGACCCCCACCGGGCTGCGTATTCAATCCTAGATGCCCAATAGCAGGTGAGAACTGTTCAGGAACTCACAGTGAAGGTTTGACTAATGAAATTGGTGTGCCGGAACTAAGGGAGGTATCCCCAAACCACTGGGTTTCTTGTATAAAGGTATAACACTTAGATTTCGTATAAAAAAAGGGGGGAGCGGTTGCTCCCTCTTTTTTTATGGCAAAAATGCCTGCTAACTCTAAGCTACCTAAGTAAAAGTCCACAAAATAGGTACACGAATAACCCTGAAGCACCCATAGGCAAGATATTCCCCTGTTGCTTATGTTATTGCTATGCTAACATGGAACCAATGAACACGAGATATATCCGCAACTTCTGCATTATTGCTCACATAGACCACGGGAAATCCACCCTAGCAGATCGCATGCTTGAAATCACCGGTACCATCAGCTCTAGAGAGATGACCAATCAATTTATGGATCAGATGGACCTAGAAAGAGAACGTGGCATCACGATCAAGGGCAAAGCGGTTAAGATGTCATACCAAATTGGTGGGTTTGATTATCAACTAAATCTGATAGATACCCCAGGACATGTGGACTTTGGCTACGAAGTATCCCGAGCTATGGCAGCCTGCGAAGGCGCTATATTGGTTATTGACGCAACTCAGGGGGTACAAGCACAAACTCTGGCTAACGTCTACCTTGCTTTAGAGCACAACATAACATTAATACCTGTAATAAACAAAATAGACCTCCCAGTAGCAAGGCCAGACCAAGTAGCACAAGAAATCAAGCAGGTATTCGGGTTCTCAGATCAGGAGATCATTTATGTTTCCGCCAAAGATGGCACTGGCATAGAAAGCCTCTTGGAAAGGATAGTGGATACAGTCCCGCATCCAGTTTCAACATCGGAATCTCTTAGAGCTTTAGTATTTGATTCCTCATACGACCCGTACAAGGGAGTGGTAGCCTATGTACGCGTCTTCGACGGATCCATAGGCAAAGGATCTCAGTTATTAATGATGTACACAGGTTCACGTGGAGACATACTTGAAGTAGGCAATTTTATGCCACGACTCACCAAAGTTGACACTCTTTCCTGTGGTGAGGTTGGGTATATAGCCACCGGCCTCAAGAATGTTAACGAATGCCGTGTAGGAGACACAATAACGTTGTACAACAACCCAGCCAATACTCCAATATCTGGCTATCAACCATTAAAATCCATGGTATTCGCGGGATTATACCCAGCTGATGGTGACGATTATGGCAACTTAAGGTCAGCCCTGGAAAAACTACAATTAAACGACGCATCCCTAAGCTATGAGCCAGAGACAAGCGTTGCACTTGGTTTTGGATTCAGATGCGGGTTCCTAGGACTGTTACATATGGAAATAATACAAGAGAGACTTGAGCGAGAATACGGATTGAACCTTTTGATAACAGCTCCTAGCGTTGCATACCAAATCCTCATGGTAAACGGAGAGGAACTGGTTATAGACAGTCCATCAAAATTGCCTGATAGCCACTTAATAGCAGAGATGAGAGAACCTTGGCTAGACCTAAGTATAGTCACTCCAGCTAGATTCATAGGCAACATTATGGAGTTAGTGACTGGCCGTAGGGGCGAATACCAGAGGATGGAATACCTGCAATCTATGGACACAGGACATGAACACCACAATGAAGACCAATCACCTTCAGATTCTCGCGTTTTGCTAGAGTATCGTTCACCTCTCTCTGAGGTCCTTATGGACTTCTATGATCAACTGAAATCCAGGACCCAAGGATACGCTTCCATGGATTACTCCTTCTATGGATATCAAACCGCTCCATTAGTAAAATTGGATGTGTTAGTTAATAACCAAAACGTCGATGCCTTGTCACTCATAACACACAAAGATAAAGCACAGCAGCAAGGAAAAGCTGTAGTCGAAAGACTTAGAACTCTTATCCCTAGACAAATGTTTGAAGTACCTCTGCAAGCAGCAATAGGTAACAGGATTATCTCCAGGGAGACAATAAGGGCCCTACGCAAGAACGTTCTGGCGAAATGCTATGGCGGAGATATAACACGGAAGAGAAAACTGCTGGAAAAGCAAGCTGAGGGCAAAAGAAGAATGAAAAGAGTCGGCAACGTAGAAATACCCCAAGAAGCTTTTTTGGCGTTACTGAAACTAGAAAGCGCTCGATAGCCGAGTGATATCTAGACATACTATATAACGATCAGGTATTCAACAATCCTGTCTCAGATACGCAGTTTGACTGTATTTTGTCATTACCAATTGTAGATTAATTAACTTCCAACAATCAAATCCATTCACTTGCCAATAATAATGTGCATAAGATAGTATGTTTCTCCAATGCCATCCCTGTACGTAATATCAACACCAATAGGCAACCTTGAAGATATAACACTCAGAGCCTTGAGAATACTGGAACAGGTAGATATTGTCGCAGCGGAGGACACCAGAACAACCCGTAAGTTACTGAATCACTACCATATAACGACGCGATTGATTAGCTACCAAGAGCACAATTCTGCCAATAGAATTCCAATAATTCTCGAAGCTCTAATTAATGGAGATGTAGCGATAGTTTCCGATGCTGGCACACCTTGCATAAGCGATCCTGGACTTCACTTAATAAGATCCGCCATATCAAATGGATTCAATGTAATACCCATACCGGGGCCTTCTGCTGTAATAACGGCACTAGCAGCTTCAGGTATATCTTCGGATAATTTCCTGTTCATAGGATTTCTTCCAAGGAGGAAGATTGCTCGCAGACACATATTGAAGTCTTTGGTATCTCAGGTTCACACCCTAGTAATATTCGAAGCACCACATAGGCTAACGGCAGCTTTAAAAGATTTACAGGAAATCTTCGGAACCAGACACATGGCTGTGATGAGGGAGGCCACCAAATTCTATGAGGAGGTATTCAGGGGTAATGCCGCTGAATGCATTGACTACTTCAAAAGTCCCCGTGGGGAATTTACGCTGGTAATAGAAGGCAATAACGACAAGCACATTTTCTCGATAGAGGAAGCTACAAGTTTACTGAACTCACTGCTTGAACAAGGAATATCTGCCAAGGACGCTCGGAGTAAGGTGTCCTATGATACAGGTATATCAAAGAAATCGGTGTACAACCTTTGGCTTAGTATTAATAGCCACCAAAAATGAACCCTTAAAACCCTAATTGACCGTCACCGTCATATCCTACCCTTACAATGCTACTTGAATACACCTTTAGTTAGTGCACTATGCTACAATGAAGCAATATTTGCACCATCCGGTGACCTACGGAAACACTAATGCCAAAAAATATTTTAATTGGAGTCGCATGGCCATACGCGAACGGACCGCTACATATGGGCCACATGGCAGGTTGCTATCTGGCTGCAGATATATTTGCTAGATATAACCGCATGAATGGTAATCACGTCCTCATGGTATCTGGTAGCGACCAACACGGAACTCCAATAACAATACGGGCCGAACAAGAGGGAATATCACCTCAACAAGTGGTTGATAAATTCCACCAAGACTTTCTAGATTCTTGGGACCGCATGGGAATAACATTTGATTTATTCACCACAACAGGTACTGCTAACCATCGCGACACAGTGCACGAAATTTTTGAAGTTCTGAAAAGTAAGGGATATATATATTCCAATACTACCGCATTACCATATTGCCATCAATGCCGCAGGTTCCTGCCAGACAGATACCTTAAAGGTACGTGCCCTAACTGCGAAAACACAGATTCACGTGGAGATCAATGTGACAACTGTGGAAAGCCAGTTAGCCACGAAGAATTAAAGGACATAACCTGCAGAATATCAGGTGACACACCAGAGATAAGAAACTCTGAACACCTGTTCTTTCGATTAAGCGCGTTCCAAGAACCACTCCTGTCCTGGGTAAAACAACAGTCACATTGGAGACCCAACGTGCTCAATTTCACAATTAGATTTTTAGAAGAAGGACTTAAAGATAGAGCTATCACCAGAGATCTGGACTGGGGAGTAACAGTCCCTGAATCTGGATTTAATGATAAAAGGATATACGTCTGGTTCGAGGCGGTCATAGGATACCTATCTGCTTGCAAAGAATGGGCAAACAGCCTTGGCGAGCCAGCTTCCTACCTAGACTATTGGGGGGATAACAGTTTAGGTTATTACTTTATTGGAAAAGACAACATTCCATTTCACACCATAATATGGCCAGCAATCATGATGGCATACGGAGACTTAAAACTTCCGTATGATATCCCTTCCAACGAATTCCTAACCCTAGAAGGTAATCAGTTATCAACTAGCAGGAATTGGGCGGTTTGGATTTCAGACTACCTCAGTAGATATGACCCGGATCCATTAAGGTATTACCTTTCCATAACAATGCCTGAAACCAGTGACTCAGATTACTCATGGTGGGATTTTGTGAGGCGTAACAACGATGAGCTAGTTGCCACTTACGGAAATTTGGCCCATAGGGTGCTCACTTTTACTTATAGGAATTTTCAAGGGCGCATACCTACTCCTAATCAACTGGATCAAACATCCGAGGCGTTCCTTAGTAAGGTTCAAGACCTTTTTGTAGAGGTTGATAATAACCTGAAGCTCTGCCATTTCCGTAACGCTCTCTCAAGTGCCATGTCAATAGCTCAAGAGTCCAATAAATACCTTGATCAGCAACAGCCTTGGAAGACCATAAAGGAGGATCGCGAAAGTACAGCCACGACTCTCTGGGTGGCTTTGTCAGCCATCAACTGTCTAAAAACAGCCCTTTGGCCCTTTCTGCCATTTAGCTCAGAAAAATTGCACCGCACCCTAGGTTTTACTGATATCAAATCACAACCTATATGGCACTGGGAACCATCACTCCAAGAACTACCACCTGATCAAGTTATGAACTTACCTGAACCACTCTTCACTAAACTAGAACCCGAAATAGCTGATCAGGAAGTAGAAAGATTAAAGATGTCACAACCTTAGATACGCTAATAGGAGAACTTTGAGCACTGCATCAGTCTACGACGAAATAAACGAGGAATTAAACCAAGTTATCAGAAAATTAAGCCTCCTTAGCGAACGAAATACAGTTGAAGAGGATTCTTTACTTATGGATTCCCTCGAACATGTGTTATCGGTCCCAGGCAAGCGGACACGACCTGCCATTACAATATTGGCATCTAAATTCCAACGCCACGAAAGTGAAACTCCAATTACCATGGCAGCAGCGGTAGAATTACTCCACATAGCTACCCTTATACACGACGATACTGTGGACAATTCGTCAGTACGTAGAGGTAAAGCTACCGTCAGCAATAAATGGGGGGAGGATGTAGCAATCCTGTTGGGAGATTACGTATTCGCCACATCAGCAACGTTGGTATGCGACACAAACAACATAAGAGTTATTAAGAGATTCTCTGAAACCATAATGGAACTCTCTAGTGGAGAACTCTCAGAAATATCCGACGCTTTCAAATGGAACATTACCATGGAATCCTATCTAAAGCGCATTTACAATAAAACCGCTTCCCTGTTTTCCACGGCCGCTGAATCAGGGTCAGTATTGAGTGGAGCTCCTGAAACCCAGAATCAAGCGCTCAAATCATACGGATATAATTTAGGAATGTCATTTCAAATAATAGACGATATCCTGGACTTTGAAGGAGAGGAGAAGGAAGTGGGAAAACCTGTCGGTAATGACCTTATACAAGGAACCATGACTCTTCCGTCTATTTTGCTAGTACAGCAACATCCTGAAAATAACCATATAAGAAAGTTCTTTGAAAACACGGCAGACTTAAGTCACATCGCCAACACTATAGATGCAATCCAGAACTCGGATATAATACCACAGTGTTATTCCGCCGCTATGGAATATTCGAATAAGGCACAGGTTGCACTGGAAAACCTTCCAAACTGTTCATATAAGACATCTCTATGTGATTTAGCAACATACGTCGTAGAAAGACGATTTTAATGGGCATTTGTATGAATGCTTTGGTAATCAGCGTTGCCAGGCTATCACACCACCTACAACTGTACAAAGTACATTTATATCTTTGATAAATACAGGATCCACAGAAGTTGGATCATTATCAAGAACCACTAGATCCATCTTCTTTCCAACCACTACAGACCCTGTAACATTTTCCCGAAAAGAAGCGTAAGCGCCACTATAGCTGTACATAGCCAACAAATCCTCAATAGGATGAGCTTCGTGAGAAAGTAGTAATTCGCCCCTTTCCGTCAGTCGGTTAACGCCAGCAAATAGATCCATCATGGGATTCAGTGGTATTACCGGAGAATCTGAACTTAAAGCAACAACAACTCCAGCCGATCGCAGAGAATGAACAGGGTATAACCATTGCTGTCTATTGGCACTTACATTAGAAATATATCTGTCCCCGCTGTAATACACAAAGCCAGGTTGTGTAACTACAACTATTCCACTATCCGCCATACTGTTTACAACATTGGGTGGACATTCAGAGCAATGCTCTATGCGATGCCTTCTGGTAATCAAAGAGCACCCATCATCACATGATTTTATGGCGTTTATAGAAGCCTCCACAGCCTCAACCTCTATAGCGTGGATTGCCACTTGGAATCCATTACGGTGCACTTTCTCTACCGATTCCCTTAACATCTCACTGTTAAGTGATAATCTATCTCCTGTGGTAACCACCAATTTGACTGCACCAATTCTCAAGTCATCTGAACCATATCCAGCATATAGTCCGTGTGCTAGAAAATCGTCCATGTGATCAAAACCTATCATAAATGTCACGGATGGAGTGATTAAATCCCTCTCCTTGAAATCAACAAATGTGTTCCATCTGCCCAAGTCATTTACAACACTGGCGTCCTGTATGGATGTAATACCAGCTGCCAAACATCTATTGTTGAATTCCCGAATCCCTTCAGTCAATTCTCCCCTCGATATCATCGGTATCATGCCATCCAAATAGTCATCCATATGTAACAGAAGTCCGGTGGGTTCCCCAGTTTCTATATGCCTATCAATGTACCCACCAACAAGATCCCCAGTGCGTACATCTATAGAAACCATTTTTAAGGCAGCACTGTTAAGTACAACAGCATGACCTGATCTATGTACAAGTTTCACGGGATGATCAATAGTCACCTCGTCCAAATCCCATTTGCTGGGATGCCTACCCTCAGAGAGGCGAAATTCGTCATACCCAGTGGCTCTTATCCAACTGCCCTTGGATACACCTTTAGAATGTGCTCGCAGCTTGGATTTTATATCATCTATTGATTTTACTCGTTTTGGCCCACAATCAACCGCCAATGCTGACGCAGCGGATGCTAATACGTGGCAATGAGCATCGTTAAACCCAGGCAATATTGTCCCTCCATGACAATTCACGTTACGCGCGGAATTATTCACTAAGGAGCTTGGGGGTTGACCATTGCCAAACCTGTGAATACGTCCCTGAGAAGACGATATCCAGTTTGCACGCGGGTACGACTTATCCAATGTGATTACATTGGCGTTATACAGCAATAAGTCGATAGAAGGCCTAAACATAAAGATAAGTCCTGGCTATATTGATTGCCGCTGCTAATAGGCTATATTCCTGGCCGTAGTTAGCTGTTCCTTAGCATGGTAAGAACTACGGACTAAAGGACCAGATGCAACATGACGGAAACCCAATTGACGACCCTTGACACCTAACTGAACAAATTCTTCTGGCTCGTAGAACCTATACATGGGAAAATGTTTTGCTGAAGGCCGTAAGTACTGCCCTATTGTCAAAAGATCACAGCCTACCGCCCTCAAATCCGTCATAGTGTCAATTATTTCATCCCACGTCTCTCCAAGACCAACCATCATGCCTGATTTAGTGACCATGTCAGGGGAGATACGCTTGACCTTAGACAGTAAATCCAAAGACTGGTTATAGTCACCTTTAGGTCTGACCTTCCTGAACATTCTCGTGACTGTTTCTATATTATGGTTAAGGACGTCAGGATTTGCGAGCAATACCTCAACCAGAGCATCCTCCGATCCCTGAAAATCAGGTATTAAAACCTCTATCTCGCATTCAGGACTAATCTTCCTTATTTCTCCGATGCAAGCAGCGAATATAGAAGCCCCTCCGTCAAGCAAGTCATCCCTGTTAACCGATGTTATTACACAATAACTCAAGCCCAATCTTTTCACAGTGTTAGCTAATCGAAAAGGTTCCTCGGTATCTACAAGTCCTGGCCTGCCCGTGGTGACAGCGCAGTAACCACAACGCCTGGTACATATATCTCCAAGTATCATGAATGTGGCGCTACGATTATCCCAACATTCACCGATATTTGGACAGTGGGCCTCCTCACAGACAGTATGAAGCTCGCTCTCCCTTAATAAATTACGTAATTTGATAAAGTTAGAGCTCCCTGGCATTGGAACCTTGAACCAAGACGGTAGTCTGCCAGAAGATTCACTTGTCATACCAAATCGATCACCCATAAGCCTCATCATATCAGACATATTTCCAGTTGTCCCGACTAATCAATATATATATATAACATCAATATCATGGAATTGGCCGCCATTTGGAGTGATAATTTGGCCAACACAGTTGACCACTTATAATGCGAAAGTTATAATGGCTTAAAAGACACAACGAGGGGGATAAATTGGCGAACGAATCCGGTAAAAGATATTCATGTAAGAATTGTGGCTCCGAATTCATAGTAACCACTGGTGGAGACGGATCTATGTCATGCTGCGGAGCACCCGTAGAGCAAAAATAGCTCTGACCAGCTGCCAATTACCTAACAAAACATACTGATGAGGACGGAGGTCCGGAATGGCTAACGAACTTGGGAAAAGGTATCAGTGCCAAACCTGTGGCACAGTAGCTCTTTGTACCAGGGCTGGCGATGGCCCAATAATGTGTTGTGACGCTGAAATGGGCCTGCAGGACGCTCGCAGGTTACCTTCATCCGACTAGAAGAGTCCTGTACATAAGTGCATTTCCTCAGGAATCATTGACCGTTGAATGCCTGTTTGGCGGGATTTTGTCGCTGTTCCTATTTTCGCTGTTTTCTGAGATGGCACGTTCCAGAAGTACTGCATGAGTAAGCTTATAGAAAACCTCGATAAGGTGGGCACCATAACTCCAAGCCCCATGGGGTTTGGTACGAGTCGTGACACCAAAAAGTCACCACCATTAATGTTGCTAGGCCTATCCCAACTGAAATCCAGACGAGTCGCAGCGAAACTACCACTAGACTCATTGATATTCACCACCGATGTCATAAACAAATCCACAGTGCAAAATTTCCTGACACTATCCAATGATGTACCATGGGGTATATGGATCAACGAATTTGAACCTGAATCTCTGGAAGTACTGGGAAATGAAGCAGTCGATTATTTGGTTTTCTCGGATATAACTGCTCCTGCAACAATACTCGCATCAGATAATCTCGGCAGAATTATAGCCACTCCTCCGGACTTTCCTGAGGAGTTGGCCCATGGATTAAATGAAATACCAATAGACGCGATAATACTGACAGGTATAGAGGACACTTCCCCTATATCCGTAAAAGACCTTCTGCGCATCCGATCTTTTCGGGACATTGTAGACAAACCAATACTTATCCTAAGATCTGTAACGCTCACGAAGCAGGAATTGGAAATACTTCGAGACATTGGTATTCAAGGCATTATCGTAGATTGCAAATGGATGGATCCACAACTTACCATAACGCTAAGGGACGAAATAGATACTCTGTTACCACGAAAGACTAGAAATATAGGATCGAAAGCTTTGCTTCCCACTCTGAACCAAGAGCCAGAGCAAACCTATAACGATGATGACGACTATGACGACGACGGAGATTATGATGAATAATAACAAACCTAACAATCTTCGAAAATGCTACAAATAGCATGCTAGGCTCCATATATCTCATACTACATACTGACGAGATACGATAATATATCCCGCAACTATTCCAAATACCGGTCGGTACCATTAGTTCTCTATAGAGGTCGTCATAACTACACCCAATCTCATAGATAAAATGCCCCAGATAAGAGAAATCCTTGCTAGCCATCCTGTAGGGTTAATAACTGACATCGATGGCACCATTTCCCACATTGCTCCTCGACAAGAGGATGCAAGAATATCCGAACAATGCAGGAAATCCTTGGTCAAACTAACCTCCCATTTACATTTATTAGCTTTTATAACCGGCAGAAGTTCTACTAATGCGAAAGATATGATAGGTATACAAAATGCGCTTTACTTGGGGAACCATGGGTTAGATAGATTCTATGGCAAAACAATAGAAACAGACCAACGATGCGAACAGTTCATACCGTACATGCAAATGCTACTCAAACAATTGG
>CAZOCC010000026.1:0-18944 GCA_964578255.1 uncultured Dehalococcoidia bacterium
AAGTGACCACGGCGGCCAATTCTCCGCCACAACACTCCAAGACGGGAGAATATTAGTAGCTGGCGGTGGCCATAGTAGATGGGTTGAAGGCGTAGAAGTATCACCTCCAACTCCAATAAACAACACAGATATATACGACCCATCCACCGGAGAATGGTCCTCTGCAAGCAATATGTATGCACCAGAATTGGGTCACACAGGAACTCTCCTGCCCGACGGTAAAGTCCTCACAGTAGGCCCACTCTCAGCTCAACTCTATGACCCGGCATCGGACACATGGTCTTCCGCAGGTGCCATGTCAACACAAAGAGGCTCTCCAATGATTGGCGGTCCAGCCGGAGCTTTCCATACAGCCACCCTTATGCCCGATGGTAAGGTCATTATAGTCGGCGGCAATGCACTTGGGCTCACTAAATATGGTGCAGAGGATACCCGTGAAGGTATATCATCCATCCAAATATATGACCCTGGTACCGGCTGGGAATAACACTCTAAACCACGATTTTATACGGGATATCCGATGTACCCTTAATGATTGACCTGACAATCAATCGCTGAAATAGGAGATCAATATGAAAGCTTTAGTAATTGGCGGCACTGGACCATCTGGACCGCATATTGTGAACGGCCTGATCGACAGAGGCTACGAAGTCTCAGTATTACATGGAGGTCAACACGAGACAGAATTCATTCAGCCAGTTGAACATATACATACAGATCCGCACTTCGTAGAGACATTGGAGCAGAGCCTAAGCGGACGTCGTTTCGATTTAACGATAGCGACCTACGGCAGAATAAGATTGATAGGCGATGTAATCAAGGGGAAGACAGAAAGATTGATAACGATTAGTGGAGGAATGTTATACGCCCCTAGAACAGATCCTCGTTGGGGTCCAATGGGAGCACCTTCAGTGATCTCAGAAGACAGCCCACTTATGGACAACCCTGACGGCCCCAGACTACCGTACATGATATGGTTTACAGAACAATCTATTCTAAAAGCACATAATGAGGGTCACTATAACGCTACGATATTCCGGTATCCCCAGGTATACGGGCCACAAGCTCCTGCTAATCCTGAATGGAGCATAGTTAAACGTGTTCTTGCTTCGCGAGAACATATCATAGTATCTAGCGGTAGAGCTATAGGCCGCAGATCGTTCGGTCAAAATGCTGCCCACGCTGTTCTGTTGGGAGTTGATAAACCTCTAGAATCAAGCGGACAGATATACAATGTTGGTGAACAAACACAGTATTCTCAGCGACAAATAGTTGAATATATAGCAAACTTGTTAAACCATACTTGGGAATTGATAGAGATGCCTGCATCGCTAGCCATTAAGGTATATAGGGGAGGCAAAGCGACTATGGGCGGTGGAGGTTATGATTTCGACATCTCCAAGATAGTAAAACAACTGGGATACCAAGACGTAGTGCCGATACCGGAAGCCATAACACGGTCGGTAGAATGGCTAGTCGCAAATCAACCAGAATCAGGTGGTGAAATAGAACAACAACTGGGAGATCCATTCGCTTTCGAAGCAGAAGACAGACTCATTAGGTTGTATCAGGAAAACATTTCACTGGCTGAACAGGTAAAATTCCCTGAGATAAATTCCGGTCATATGTACAGGCACCCAAAGCAACCCGGTGAGGCCTGGTCACCTCAAAAAGCTCGCCAATAACACCTATATATACCAAGCGTGAAATCTAAGATCCAGAAGGAATAAGATTAATGAGCAAGTTATTCACTCCAATAAACATAAGAGGACAGAGTATTAAAAACAGGGCATTCGTGTCCCCTATGTGTCAATATTCGGCTGATGGACGCGATGGGCACCCAACATCCTGGCACATGGCACATTTGGGTAGTAGGGCTGTTGGAGGGGCTGGTTTAGTGATGTTTGAAGCCACTGCTGTAACACCAGAAGGACGAATAAGTCCATGGGACCTAGGCATTTGGGATGACGCACATATAGATTCATTCGAATCAATTGCCAAATTCATAGATTCCCAGGGCTCTGTTCCAGCCATACAGCTGGCTCATGCTGGGAGGAAAGCCTCGCACGAGAAGCCATGGAGTGGAGGTGCTCCTATCAGTGTGGCAGATGGTGGCTGGCAAGTAATAGGCCCTAGCCCGATACCATACAACGACCAAGAACCTATCCCACACGAATTATCTGCCTACGAGATAAAGAACATTGCGGACTCTTTCGGATCTGCTGCATATAGATCAATCCAGGCTGGCATAAAAGTCATTGAGCTCCATTTTGCACATGGATATCTTGCTTCGGAATTCCTGTCGCCTCTGTCAAACCAGAGATCAGACATGTACGGAGGGGGATTTGATAACCGAATACGATTCCCAATCCAGATAGTAGATACCGTTCGCAAATCTATACCAGAATCTGTTCCTTTGTTCGTACGCATATCAAGCACAGAATACATGGAACACGGTTGGGATATTGAGGATTCAGTCATATTCGCCGGCCTTCTTAAGGAACACGGAGTAGATTTGATAGACTGCTCATCAGGTGGCAATTCTCCATTACAGAAATTGACTCCATATCCGGGATACCAAGTACAATTTGCTGAGCAGATTAAATCTGGTGCCAACGTGCTGACTGGGGCTGTAGGGCTCATAACCAAGCCACAACAGGCAGAGGATATACTCGTCAACAACCAGGCAGATGTGATACTAATGGGCCGAGAATTCTTAAGGGCGCCTTATTGGCCAATGTATGCTCAGCAAGAGCTGGAATCTGGCGCGGATTGGGTGCACCAATATTCACGTGCTAGAGAGAGCCTTCCATCAGATTCTTCTAGATCTTCACGCTAAGAAACGAAAATTCACAATAACAGGAATATGGATTAACAAAGAATAATGCCCAACGCACTGGTGTAGCTAGTGTTGAGAGTTACAACACAAATACCGGTTGGGATTAGATTACAAATCTTAATTTTTGTATCCTCTGGTGATCTTGTGGTAAATCTGCGAGATTATTGATTTATTTGATCAGGTACCTTGATCTTACCAGGGTATTGACGTCGGAATTTATCAAGCTTGGGATTTATGATGATCTGGCAATATGGCTGGTATCCATTGTTTCTATAAAATTGTTGGTGATATTGCTCTGCTATAAAAAATTCTGTTGACTCCGTAATTTTAGTAACTATTGGTGATCCCCATAGCTGGGATACACTAATTTCATTGATAACGGCATCTGCTATATCTCGTTGATCAGCATTATGTACGAATATTTCCGATCTGTATGAATCACCGACGTCAGGTCCTTGTCGATTCAAAGTAGTAGGATCATGTATCGAGAAGAATATTTCCAGTATCTCACGGTATGTAATAACCTCAGCATTAAAACTTAATCTCACAGCCTCGGCATGGCCTGTGATACCGGCACATACCTCTTCATAAGAAGGATTTGATGTATGTCCTCCGGTATATCCCGACTCAATAATATCTACTCCCTCTACCTGTTCGAAAACTGCCTCTATGCACCAAAAGCAACCGCCGGCTAAAGTCGCCACGTTGTCGTTATTCACAGGTCGATACCTCCTAGACATCTTAGATCAATATTCCATTTAATATGCCTATCTAAAATTAGATCCATTTACTGGACCTTCCTCAATCTATGAGCTTACACTATATACAATCATTTGATATACAATCAACCCAGTACGAAACAATTAATGAAAACGTGGTGATTCAGCATGGAAACAGATAAGATATTCAGCCTCGAGATATGGTGGGATTTGACGACGGAAATTGATGGTTTTAAAGATGACAAAAACGCCCAAGATCAGTTTATGTACAGATTTCTAGGACAATACTTGCCAGCGATCATGTCGGCAACAACCCAAGAAGGTTATCAAAAAGCCATCAATGCCATGTGGCAATACATGACTGCACCCTCCACAGATCGTAAACCATTCAACCTAGACAGCCGGTCAGCTGATATGTTAATAGCTAAGGTTCAGAATAATATACACAAACTAATTGGTTCTGAGAATAATTATGAATGACAAACTGAGTCCAAGAACTCCATAACGCTCCTGTTAAATTCATCAGGAGCGTCGCGCTGAACATAATGCCCAGCGCCAATAAAAATTTTCAGTTTGGACCCAGCAATCGCATCATTCACTATGTAGGCACTCTCTATGCCACCCCATATGTCCTGATCGCCGTGTACAACAAGAGTTGGGCAATCAATATTTGACATATCAGGGGCTATCAATTCCTGATTCGCAAAAACTCGCTCCGCTGCTTGTACATATAGCTTAATCAAATCTTTCCAGTAAGGATCACCATGGCTTTTAGCCAGTGCATCCTGAAACCCTTGACTCAACTGCTCCACATTGCCCCAAGTCCGAATGGTTTCTATAGTTTTTTCATCCCACACTGGTTGTGCACCAATAAGCACTAGGGAATTGATCAACTGCCCATAGTGAACCGCCACGTTCATGCCTACTATACCACCGTCACTAAATCCACATATGTTAACTTTGGTTAATTGTAATTTAACCATTAATGAAGCTATATCATCAGCATCACGTCTATAAAAATGCTCATCATATATATCTCTTTTACCAGACTCACCATAGCCTAAGAAATCAGGGACTATAACCTTATAATCATGTGACAGTGCCTCAATCTGATGACGGAAATGGCTATATCCTGTACCTAAGGCTCCATGTAAAAATAGTAGTGCGGGGCCATCACCCGTGACCATATAGTGCATGACACCATTGGTGACATCTATATCGGATTCATATTTATTGGAATCGTTCATAAGCACATATCTGATAGCCATTCGTAATATGTATTCAACATCGGAAGTATATTAGTGTATTAGCAATGAAACAAGTTGGTAGCAGTAACTAATGACACCGGGAGCCATGAGCCGGTTAGTGTTAGCTATACAAACGTCATAAGGCACTGTAATATAACCACGTTGTAATGCATGTAATTTCTTATTAGACCAGTGCGCTACCAGAAAACCCCACTTTATCCTGTGATCAGCTCTGGCATGGCAAAATAAAATAGATTGAGTATTCCTGGTATCGTATTTTGAATCCCGACAAAGACATGGATCATTTGGATCAGACCCAAAGTGATCCCACAACACCCAATTCTGATAGGCAACCACCATATTCATGGGTGTTGATGGGTAATCTGTGGGGCATAGATACCTGCAATGTGTTCGTATTCTTCTCCATAGGTGTTCTGATCCCCGTATGGACAGAAGATATGGGCATGACATCATTACAAGCAGGTCTAATGGGTTCCACAGGCTTCCTGGGATTTGGACTGATGGCTCTGCCCGCCAGCATATGGCTGACCAAATACAACCCAAGAATTATCACATTGATATGTACACTTGGTATGGCGTTTGTTGCTCTTGTACACGCAATCGCACCAACCGTGACTGTTCTGTTATTTGCAAGAATAGCATTTGTCATATTAGCAGTTAGCAGAATACAGATTCAGGTTATATTCATCCAAAGGTGGTTTTTCCCGAGGCTATATGCCTTCGTAAACAGCATAGACTTCAGCGTGCGTTCATTGGGACAAATGGTCGCTGCTGCTGCTACACCAATACTGATAGTTTTAATGGGCAGCTGGAGACACGTATTTGCCAGCGTATCACTATTGCTAGTAATTTTGTCTGTTACGTGGGTTCTTTCCGAGAGAGGCCAACATACTCATCAGGTAAACAATAATCTAAAACCGCAACATGGGAACCCTGCAGGTGTTCTAAAGCGCCACAAGATTCTATGGGTAGTCGCCGGGTGTCAACTTGGAGCAGCAATAACTTTCGCCTCCTACATGACGTTTTATCCCACATATGCAATGGAACATCTCGGTATTTCTCTATCAACTGTGGGCATATTGATGGCTGCTTTCCCCGCCGGAGGCATATTAGGATCCCTCTCTTCAGGTCCACTGTCACAAACCATTGGCATGAGGAGGCCGTTCGTATACATTCCTGGTATTCTGCTACCCGGAATGTATTTCTCTCTATTGGTGATCAATTCTACTTTAATATCGATGTTGATAATGTTTGCAGCAGGTTTCCTAGCCATGGGGGTTCCAGTAATATTGGCCACAATACCAATGGATATGCGTCTGGCTCCAAGAGAGGTAGCAGTTTCCCATGGTCTTATGAGAACCTTGTTCCCTGTAGGTGCCACCATAGGCCCTATATTCGTTGGCATGATTGACCAACATTCTGGCTCGCTATTCACTGGCCTATCCATAGTGGCACCATGTGCAATTTCTCTACTCATTGGTGGGGTAGCAATACCAGAAACCGGGGCTAGAAAACTTCCAACAATGGAACCACGCTAGTTGTAGTAAACAACGTCAAACCTGATAATCCACAGCACTTGCACAATAGTAGAGTAAAAGACCATAATTAATACAATAGGAAGCATACAGAAAACAGATCATATCCTGAGGAGTAGATAACTTGTTCATCGATATGCACGTTCACTCGAAACAATCCGATGATGCGGGTGGGACTGTAGAGGGATACCTCAAATGGATTGGTGTCCTCAGAAAAAAGGGCTATAGATTAGACGGCATAGTACTGACTGAACACAGAGGGTTCGATTTCGATATAGATTATTCAGAAATAGCAAATCAATATGACGTTTTGGTTCTAAAAGGTGCAGAGGTAGAGACAGACCTGGGGCACGTCCTCCTATATGGCATTACAGAGGCATTAACTAACCAATTCGACTTAACCAACATACATCTGCCAGCCTACGAAGTATTTAGGGCAATGCAGCAAACTGGCGGGTACGCTGTAGCAGCCCACCCAGGTAGGACCACAATAGGTCTGTGCGAATATATGGCATCTGGGGCAACTATTGACTGTATTGACACCGTGGAAAGCCTTAACGGTGGCAGCAATGAAGCTGAAAATAACCTGGCCAACCAATTTGCCGCTCAATATGGACTTAAGTCGATCGGCGGCAGTGATTCACACTACGTCAGCTCTATAGGCAAATGCTCAACATATTTCTACAATAATATTAACTCAATTGAGGATATGGTTAATGAATTACGGAGCGGCCAATTCCACCCAGTAGGCATCGATGATACAAGGAGCAATTGATCGTAGCTATATGCTTTTATTACATTATGACAAAATCCCAACCATCACATACAGGTTTGTCAGCGAGCATTTCAGGTGCTAGGATGAACATAATATGGGCATAATATACGGAACTTCTAATATACTTTTAAAGGGAGCCGTAAAACTTTTTGGTGACTGCCGGGTATACGGCAAAGAAAATGTACCAAGAAATGGAGCTCTAATCATAGCGGCTAATCACCTAAGTGATATAGACGCTGGTTTATTGAACATTACTATCCCTAGACGAGTCAGATTCATGGCTAAGGCAGACTTGTTCGAAAAACCACTGATATCACAACTTTGCAGAGCATATGGAGCATTCCCAATAAGTGAGAATGGAAGAGAATTTTATTCTATATCACAGAGTCTAGGCATCCTAAACAGTGATGGAGCTATGGGTATATTTCCTGAAGGGGCTAAGAATCCAACATCTTTAGGTAGAGCAATGCTTGGTACTGCATTGATAGCTATGATATCAGGAGCACCAATTTTACCTGTTGGGATTACTGGCACAGAAACGGTCGGGGACGGGTTTAGAATTTGCTATCCCAAAGGTAAATTCCGCATTGCTATAGGCGAACCTTTCTCTGTTCAATATCTGTCTGAAAACAGACTCAGGGCGAATGTAGAAAAAGCAACAGATATTATTATGGCAAGAATCGCTGATCTTCTTCCAGAAAGCTATAGAGGAGTTTACCATTCAGAATGGGACGGCCAGCGGACCTATACTTCTCCCACGATTTGGTGGAGAGAGAGAGCAGATAAATTATAACAAAACCAGACTCTACTTTAAAAAGGCGGAAGATAAATTCTTATTTTGAATACCGCCAGTCAGCTGTATCTGCCACCAAGTGAAAGGCTAAGCCCTGGGATGTGTCTTCATATAAACCTTGCGAGACTCTGAAAGACTCACATGAGTATAAATCTGAGTTGTGGCAGGTGATGCGTGGCCCAATAATTCCTGCACTACCCTTAGATCGGCTCCACCATCCAAAATGTGCGTGGCGAATGTATGTCTGAACAAGTGTGGATGTACCCTGCTTCCCAGTGCCAAATCACCATACTTACTGACAATATATTGTACCGAACGTTTCCCAAGGGCCAACCCGGATTTACTGAGGAATAATGCTGTGGTAGTCCTATCCTTTAACAACACTGGTCTTGAATCTGACAGATATACCTCCAATGCTGACTTGGCCTGATTCCCCATAATAACTTCTCTTTCCTTAGTTCCCTTTCCCAATACTCTAAGGACTCTGGTATGCAAATCAAGATCTGACAGGTTGACAGACACTAATTCGCTCACCCGGAGCCCAGTAGCATAAAGCACTTCAAGTATTGCCAGATCACGAATCGCTATGGGTCTGGATAAAGCATTCCGTATCAATTGCTTATCACTAGGCGCAGATAATAGTGCGTCCATAGATGATCTATCTAAAATTTTTGGCAGTGATTTATCCAATTTCGGTAGTAACCTTCTGGATTGCCTACTACCACGCTTCCACATTGGATCATTTGCTATCAGTTTCTCGGACACCAGAAATCGGAAAAAAGAACGTAATGTAGCCATATATCGATTAACGCTTGCCCTTGCATGCCCATTTGTGCGTAAACTTTTTCCAATCTTAAGAATACGTTTGGACATCAGCCAAGCCACATATTCCCGCACAAATGGTCGCCTGACTTCAGAGAGAGAAGACATGTGTTTGGAAAGAAAAAACTGTCCGAATGGTTTCAGGTCGTCAACATAGTTACGAATAGTGTAATCAGAAAGGATATTACGTTCAATTAAATGCTTTTTATAGATGTCTATATACGCTGCAAGGGTATCTTTTTGCATAATGCTTCTTAGGTCTCTACAGCCTTTGACTCCTTCACTAAGTCATCCACGAGACCAGTGAATTCACATGACGAACAGGAAATGCTATCACCTCTAGCCATTACCAACAGTCCAGAACATTCCGGACAGGCACCAGGTATCGGTTTCTGTCTCAAAGAAAAATCACACGCAGGATAGCTCGAACATCCGTAGAATACTCTCCCCATTTTGCCACCACGTCGTTGTACCAGATCACCTCCACATCTGGGACAGGCAACACCTGTGCTAACATGGTAAGGCTTACTATATCTACAGTCCGGAAAACCTGTACAGGCTATGAATTTCCCATTGCGGCCAATCTTTTCGGCCAGAGGGCGTTCGCATTCAGGGCACCCTTCCGCGAGAATTTTCTGAACAGTCACTTTCGGCATTGAAGATTCCGCCTCCAGGAATAATTTCCTGTAAGGATCGTAAAAGTCCTTAAGTACCGACACCCAATCTCTCTTACCATTGGCTATCTCATCTAAATTGTTCTCCATTTTCGCGGTGAACTGTACGTCCATGATGTTAGGAAAATAAGGATCCAATTGGTCGACTATAGCTTCTCCCAGAGGTTCCGCCTTGTATCTGCCATTCTCCAACGAACAGTAGTTTCTCCCTTCTAGAGTAGACATTATAGACGCGTAGGTACTTGGTCTACCTATACCAGACTCCTCCAAAGTTTTTACAAAAGTTGCCTGAGTATACCTTGCATTAGGTCTAGTGAATCTATCGTCATTATTAACACGCCTCAATCGAAGTTCATCACCATTGACTAGGCTGGGTAATGCTATCTCATGACTTTCTTCCGGAATGTTCTCATCCTCCGCATCAATATGCTCGTCCTCATATGTCTCCACATTATTGTCCGTGGAGGTTTTATAGAGAACCATATATCCATCGAATTTGCGTTCGGAACCAGAGCATGTAAGCCAATGAGAACCGTTTTTAATATCCCGCGCCTCTATGTTAACAACGGTTATTTCATTTTCCACTTCAGACATTCTGCTTGCCAATGTTCTCGCCCATATCAGCCGGTACAACGCCAATTGATCCGATGACAAATATCTCTTCAAGCTATCCGGAGTTCTATATATAGAAGTTGGTCGAATAGCTTCGTGAGCCTCTTGTGCCGCAACAGCCATTTTTCTTCGATTGGTTCTAGCTCCAGAGCCAATAAACCTTTCACCATGATTACTCAGAATGAATTCCTTAATCTCCGCAACAGCAGTCGATGACAAAGTAGGGGAGTCAGTCCTCATATAAGTAATTAGGCCACTCTCACCTTCACGTCCTAAAGCCACTCCTTCATATAATTGTTGTGCTACACGCATAGTCCTAGAAACCGAAAATCCCCTAAGATTTCTCGATGCCTCTTGCTGTAGAGTACTTGTAGTAAAAGGAGCAGCAGGTTTAGATTTGGAAATCCTCTTATTAATACTCCTGACAATGAAAGAAGCTGATTCCAATGCCTTCTGAATATCGTTGGCCTGTTCAAACCCATATCTTGGAGACCCATTCATCTTCGCTGTAAAATAGGCATCTGATCCATTGTTAGATTTGGACAAATCAGCTGATACGTTCCAGTATTGTTCAGGAACAAAGGAATTGATCTCTCGCTCTCTCTCCACAATGAGTTTTAGTGCGACAGATTGAACTCTCCCTGCTGATAAACCTAATTTAAATCCACTTGTGAACTTCTTCCACAACAAAGGACTTAATTCGTAGCCTACAACGCGATCTAATACTCTCCTGGCCTGTTGGGCATCTACCAGGTCCGTATTCAATGAGGTCGGTTTTTTGAACGCCTCTTCTATTCCTTGTTCAGTTATCTCATGGAAAATAACTCTTTTTGCAGTGGTTTTCGTAGTTATAGCTTCTAATATATGCCAAGATATAGCTTCGCCTTCTCTATCTGGGTCCGTCGCCAGATATATAACTTCTGCATCCTTGGCTAGCTTCTTTAAATTCCGGATAATTGTTTTCTTTCCAGGCATAATTTCATAGGCAGGCTTAAAGTCGTTCTCAATATCGACAGACATGGTTTTTGCTGGTAAATCCCTGACATGACCAACAGATGCAACAACTTCAAAGTCACTACCCAAATATCTACTGATTGTTTTAGCTTTCGCGGGGGATTCCACTATTACTAAGTTTTTTGCCATACGCCCCAACTTACAAGAAATAACTGTCCCTGCTTTATACTAACAGGGAACTCAAAAAGCCCAACATAGAATATCACAACCTCAGTAATCTACAATAGCCTTGGAGGCAGATAATATGTCCGTAAGATGAATATATTTAAGGACACTCATGAATATCACGACGGTGTCCATTTTTCACATTTGATCTTTCCAGACGTAGTAGTCAATTAATCGCTTTATGGCCCTAGCAGCCCGACCTATAGTTGGAAAAACAGGAAATCCCTCTTCAACGCAGCTACGCCTAAGCTCAACAGTAGCTTCCAATAAAAGGTCACTATCTGGAGTGAAGTCTGATACAACTATGGCTACCGGCTTATGATAGTTGTTAACAATGTCCCTAGTCTTATCCAACATCTGCCCTGCTCTGTTCGAAACAGATTTACTCTGGGTATCATTAGGAACGGTTGCACTGACGCTATTTATAACTACATGATATTCACTATTCCTGGCGATGGAATTCATAACCTCATGCGGTGACAACTTACTACCACCCATCATAGAACCATCTACTGGGTTGGTAACCCAGGCACCAAAGAACGGATCCTTTGATATCAGGTCGTCCCTAACAGACTCTGGTATAGGTAAGAGATTTAGTCCTTCTTCTTCACATTCGTCAGCGGACATAACCCCTTTACCGCCAGTTCCTCCAGCAACCAGTAAATTGGCTCCGTGCGTTGGTGGCATTTTGGTAAGTGCTACAATAGTGTCCATAAGCTCTTCCATACTGAACACATCTATTACTCCAACTTGCCTACACATTGCACGCCATATTTCATTGGCACCAGCCAGAGCACCAGTGTGTGATGAAACCATGTGCGTGCCGGCCCGGGTGCGACCTCCCTTTAGTAACACTACTGGTTTACGTTTAGTGGCATAACGCAAAGCGTCTACGAAACGTCTGCCGTCTTTAACACCTTCAATATAACCACCAATCACCTCTGTGTCTGGATCATCTGCCAAATATTCCATTAGATCAGATTCGTTCAAATCTAAGGCATTTCCATAACTGATAACCTTACTGAACAGCACACCTCGAGTGGCACCCACAGATATTATTTCTCCCGCGTTGCCACCACTCTGAGATATTATTCCAACATTACCGTACTCCCAAGGAAAATCTTTTCCCCAAGCCAATCCACCTTTCGGATAATACAGCCCCATACAGTTTGGGCCAAGTATCCTCATGCCACCTTCTCTTGCCTTCGAGAGTATGTCTCGCTCAAGTTGTGCACCTTCTTCAGAACCAGTTTCACTGAACCTTGCGGTGAACAGGTGAAGGGCTTTCACCTTCTTGCTAACACATGCCTGTACTAGATCCATAGCATCCCTACTAGGTATGGCAGATACGACAAAATCTACATCTTCTGGAATTTCACGGACGGATCTGTAAGTCTCCACCCCAAGTATTTCTGGCACTCTTACATTTATAGGATAAACCTTGCCATCAAAGTGATCCAAGAAATTCTTAAAATAAGTGTGTCCGGTTTTTTCAGGTGACTCAGATGCACCCGCAACAGCAATGGTTCTCGGGTGAAAAATAAAATCAAGTTCCAGACCCATCACACCTCCAACGTTAGGTGGCTAGAATTCGAGCGATCTCTCTTCCAGTATAACCCTAGCATCTACTGCCAATATACCTTTTGGATACGATATTATCGGGTTTAGATCTAATTCCTTTATAATAGGCTTTTCTTCCAAGAATCTAGAAAGGTTCATTAGGGCCAACTCCAGACTTTCGATATCACAACCCGGATATTCTCTGTATCCTTGCAAGAGTGGAAAACTCTTGATCTCACTTATCATAGATTTGGCATCTCTTTGATGCAAAGGTACTAAACGAATGGATACATCTCTCAATAACTCAACTAGAACTCCACCGAGACCAAACATTATCACATGCCCGAATTGAGGATCCTTGGTCGCACCGATAATGATCTCTACCCCTCGTTCAGCCATTTTTTGAACCGAGACACCCTGTATCCTAGCATTTGGAACAGCGGATTTTGTTGATGACATTATCGAGTCATAGGCAAGCCCGACTTGCCTGACATGCTTAATATCAATCTTGACCCCTCCAACGTCACTCTTATGAGGAATATCCTCCGAAACTATCTTCAATACTACTGGCATGCCAAGACGCCTTGCAATCTCAATTGCCTCACCCTTGGATTTAGCTAATTCCGTTCTTACAACAGGAATACCGACCTGCTCTAATAATGATTTAGATTCCACTTCTGATAGCAACGTGCGGCCATCCGATAATGCACTGTCTATGATAGCGTCAATGACGTCCATTATTCCTCCCATTGGTCTTATCGAGACTAACGATTTTTGGTAATAGTGTCAACTATACACAATTATATCAACCTAGGCCTGAGAAACTTTGGATACACGAGCCTGGTATTCATCGGTGGGGGATGACAATCATACGCTTCTCAATCAACACCATATTGCATATGAACAACTCAAATGCTCTTTATGGGAATGTCAAGTTGATGGTCATTAATTGGAATGTTCTTCCATTATATATGGCTGTCTCTAGAGCCTGTAATTCACCAGTATGAAAGGTTACAATTTTACCGTTCAGAGCCCAATCATTTGGGGTAACTATTATGTTGGAATACTTTCCTTGATAAACCGCGGAAGGATCAGACCTCCACCACTGGATCCTAGCCTCTATTAATGTGCCATCTGCCGCCGGAACACCGCCAATAGTGGCCTCCCCATAAAATTGATTAAACAATAATGGGCGTTCCCCGTAAGGCGTAGGCAAAGGGGTTGGGGTTGGGGTTGGGCTAGGGGTAGCGGTAGGTGGCGCTGGCGTAGCTGTAGGTGGTATAGGCGTAGCAGTAGGCTCAGGTGTAGCTGTGGGTTCAGGTGTAGCTGTAGGTGGTATAGGTGTAGCAGTAGGTTCAGGCGTCGCAGTAGGTTCAGGTGTAGCTGTAGGAATAGGAGTGGATGTCGGCACAGGGGTATGCGTGGGTGTTGCTGTCACTATCACTACAGTCACTGTCGATGTAGGAGTTATCGGGATCGGAGTGTCGTCAGATGAGCAGGCAATTGAAAGCCCCAATAACAACGCTCCAGCTATCACAAGTGTCTTCATTGCAAATCTACCAAGGTCAATGCCTATAAGATACCATTATATCCCAACTCAATCAAGGAGCAGATGCGATGGCACCACATATCACACGATTGATAATTTCCTAGTGGTAAGTTTTATACTTCTTCGACCAAGAAGTTTGTAGCCAGGAAGTGTTTTGCAAATTGTCCGAACGTCAGTTACAATGCGCTCAATCGAAGACGATATTTGGTGAGGGTCACTTTGAGTCGAGTTACTATATACACCCATCCTGATTGCCCATACTCACTGGAGGCTAAGAACGAGTTAGACAGGAACAACTTGGAGTTTGACGAGATAGATCTGAGTGTTATCACAGCGGCATGGAGCGATGTGGAGAAATTGACAGGAGGCCAACGTATAACCCCGGTAATCGTCGATGGAGATTCCGTGACCATAGGATTCGGAGGCGTAGGTTGAACTTTCTAATTGAGAGGAAGTTTTCCTCCCTCGAACGCCTGCAACTTTTGTATAGTTATATAGGATGATTTGTCATAAGACTCACCAGAATTAACAGACTACAAAAAACACATGTCAGTATTAAACACGGCCCGGTGGTGTAGCTTGGTTCAACACGCCGCCCTGTCAAGGCGGAGATCGGCGGTTCAAATCCGCTCCGGGTCGCCACACCTGCAGTTAAGGAAGTAGTGTGGTCGCCATGTGCTAAAAAGTTGCCGTCTATGCCTTAGGAATGGAACGTCAACCTATATACGACATTCACCCGTAACATAGCCTATAGCCAAGAAGTTATGAAACTTTCTACTGAATCGATAGCCAGATATAGCGCACAACACCCGTTCATCACAATACTAATTTGGATATGCGTGATGGGAACAGCCTATTTCCTAACTGATTCACTACTGGAAACAGCTCTGAAAGGAGAAGGCGGCGCAACCAAGACGTTGGAATCACAAACAGCCCAGGAGATGGCTGATAAAACTCTCAAAGCACTTCAGCCATTAGAAGATACTGAAGAACGATCAACCACTTCCAAGGAACGTACATCAACAGAAATTCTATTGATAACATCCGAGTCCTTAGGGGCCGATCATCCTTCCTTTGTGCAATACACACACTCCTTTGGACAAAATCTTGAGAACATAGACAACGGTTCTTTACTGGTAGGATCTTTCGAGACATATCAGCCAATACCATCACCTGATGGCACAACACATATGTACCGCATAAATATATACCCAAGTGATGGCGACAGGATTGAGGCCTTAATAGATTCAGCTTCTTCCTTAAGCAATGAGGATTTTCAAGCATTCGTTTTTGGCGATTCAAGCATAAACTGGACATTTTCGCATTTGGCAGAACGTGACCTACTAGTAGGTGAGTCGATAGGAATCGGAGTGGCATTAATCATCTTGGCATTAGTATTCGGGGCAGTTATCGCTGGTCTCATCCCTCTGATTTTGGCTTTGGTATCGGTATTTACTACAATCGGCCTTGTTAGTATTGTGGGACAGATATTAGAGCTTAACGAATTCGTGCCAAATATAGTTACAATGATGGGCTTGGCGGTAGGTATAGATTATTCCCTGTTTGTTTTGTCTAGATATAACGAGGAAAGGGGGAAAGGACTAAACAAGCTGGACGCAATAAGATCCACAGGTGCCACAGCCAACAGAGCCATATTCTTCAGTGGGGGCACTGTCGTATTAGCACTTACAGGAATGCTTATAACGCCCGAGAGGTTTTTCCAAGCCTTCGGTACCGGGGCAATCCTAGTGGTTTTCGTAGCCGTTATAGCTTGCCTTACTCTATTGCCAGCATTAATAAGCATATTGGGTGACCGAGTGAATAGCGTAGGCGTGCCCAAACTATTTGTGACACTCCTGTTCATAATTGGTGTCTACGCCATACCTGATCGTACAGAGGCATTTAGAATCATGACTGTAGCCGCTACGGTTATTTCTTTGCTTATAAGCAAATCCATATTGTTAAGCATCTGGAAAGTAATCCGACATTCTAGAGACCAGAGCAAAAATATGGAGAACAACCTCGTAGAGCATCATAGGCCTACCAGGCCGGGGTTTTGGGACCGCAGCACAAAATTAGTTATGAGAATCCCTATAGTCAGCATGCTCATTTCAGTGGCAATTCTTGGAGCACTGATTATACCCTTTGCCGACCTTCAAAAAGGTACCAGCGGTATTTCGGTGTTACCCGACCAAGAACACACGAAACAAGCCTTCGAATTACTTAACGAAAAGTACGGATTCGGCAGCGACCAACCAGCAATAGTGGTAATAGAAGCAGATATACAGTCCACGGAAATAATGGAATCTTTAGACTCGTTACAAGACCTCATAAATAACTACCCTGGATTACAACCCCCAACCCTCCTTATCAGCCCTGACAATACAATAGCTATAATCAATGCAGCAATTCCTGGCGATCCGTTTTCACAGCCTGCCTTAAACACCATTAGGCACCTCCGAACCGTACTTATACCAAGAGCTTTTGCTGATCTAGAGAGTTCAGAATATGTTGCCTTTGTAGGTGGAGCGTCAGCCGAAACTGTAGACTCAGTTGATCTGACCGACGAATACACCCCTTGGGTATTCACTGCAGTATTGGGATTAAGCTTTTGTTTGCTATTGATAGCCTTTAGATCCATAGTAATTCCAATAGCATCTATTCTCATGAACTTGCTATCTGTGGGCGCTGCTTACGGATTGGTAGTATTGGTATTCCAGAAGGGATTCCTTATAGATATCTTTGGTTTCCAGCAGGTGGAGCAAGTCGAGTTTTGGCTGCCTTTATTCATGTTTTCCATACTTTTTGGTCTGTCGATGGATTATCATGTATTCATGTTAAGCAGAATCAAAGAACACTACGATGAGACTGGAGACCACGGGGAATCTGTAGCATTCGGTTTGCGTACAACCGCCAGAATAATCACCGGAGCCGCGCTTATAATGGTTGCCGTATTCGGTGGATTCGCTCTCGGCCAGATTTCCTTTTTCCAATCTATGGGGTTCGGATTAGGTGCCGCAATCCTATTGGATGCGACCATAGTAAGATCTCTACTTGTACCATCTGTTCTCAAGTTGCTGGGTAAGAGCACCTGGTATTATCCAAAAGCCCTCAACTGGATACCTAATATCAGCATAGAAGGCACTTCATTCACAGATCATCAAGACAACTCCCAAAATACCTGATAGGTATACCATTAAAGTGTCTCAGCAAACATCCAATTCCATTGTCCTGCAAATTAAAGTGAATCTATAAATTTCGTGTATGAATAATACTGCATAGATAGTCGTAATGTTACTAATATGCTACCAGTCGCTACACATTACATGGCAACGGCCAGAGACTGGGTGATTTTCCTGTCCAATGGGGGGATGAATTATCGACGACATGGTAACTAATAAAATAATGCAGGGTCAGGTGTTGGGTTTTGCTCGACCCTGACCCTGCACAATTAACATTTACCAACCGGATCGTCCAACCGGACGCCTTTGGCTAAAACAGTCACTGCAATAAACAGGCCTGTCGCCACGTGGCACGAAGGGTACAGTGGTATCCTGACCACATTCCGCACACACAACTGGGTGAGCTTCTCTTGGTCCTTGGCCGTAACCACCATTACGCTCACTGCGCCTTACCTGACGGCAAGAGACACAACGCTTTGGTTCATTGGTAAAGCCCTTCATGGCATGAAAAGATTGATCGTCAGCACTGAAAGTAAACGGCTGTCCACAATCTTGACATGTAAGAGTCTTATCCTCGTATTCCATCAATGACCTCCTTTCTACTGTTAGTTGGCTAGATACTTGGTCACCGACACCGAGGCTACTCTAAACAATCCCGTGGGCACCCAGGACACTCTCCTGGGACCATGTAGGGCACAAAGGACGCTATAGCTAAGGGTTTCTATGGGACTCATAACATTGCCACCGGGCAGAGTATAACACAGACTGCAAAACAACGCACCACACAAACAAATCCTGCTCAGGATCGGGCATTGTATATCATCGTTTGAGGCATAATCTATTAGTGAAGCATCATGTGTGTTATGTCTCTATTTATGGGTAAGGCCTAGGCCCCCATATTGCAGACCCCAAACGCACTACAGTCGCCCCTTCTTCAACAGCTATTTCATAGTCATTAGTCATACCCATAGACAGATCCAGTTGATCCTTATCCTTTTTCAACATTCTGCTAACCTTAACACCAATCTCCCTAAGTTCGCTGAAATATTGCCGGGAATTTTCTGGGTGATCCGTGTGCGGAGGCACAGTCATGAGGCCTTGTAAACTGATGTTCCTGCATCCATCAATTAATCTGACCAAGTCTTCAATTTGTTCTGTATCAATTCCCTCTTTGGTTTGTTGACCGCCAATATTCACCTGTATATAAATTGGCATACTCATGTTTAATTCACCAGCTATCTGATCTATTCTGGATGCTAAGCGAATACTGTCCACAGATTGTATTACATCAAAGAGCTGCAGAGCCCGCCTAACTTTATTGGACTGGAGCTTTCCTATGAAATGCAAGCTTTGGAGCTTACTCGGACGCTCAAGAGATTTAAACTTCAATTCGGCTTCAGCAACTTGGTTTTCTCCGAGATTAGCAATGCCAAGTTC
>CAZOCC010000027.1:0-22872 GCA_964578255.1 uncultured Dehalococcoidia bacterium
GCTACCCCCATTAATGATCGAATCACTAATCCCAGCCCCAATATAAATAGAGACACTCCAGCACCGAATAGAGATTCCCTCTGGGGAAGTTGTTCTGACTGCACAAGCATCATTACAATTATTCCCGCCATGATGGTAAGCCATCCATTTTGGAAATACGGTCTAGCAAATCTAATAAGTGAGATACCTATCATGAAGATCCAAATCGGTGGAAACGATGTGAATATTGACAAGAATATATTTTTTAGGAACAATCGCCAATCCAATTTGATCAATGCCCTGAATGACCTAGCCAAGAGGATAAGAGGATGCAATACAGCCTTAACTACATACAAGATCCGAGTCACAAAAGATTGTTTGCTAGCTAACATGAGAGATTCTGGTAATCCACGTATCGCCAACACTATGTTCATACGACTGACATGATACGAAGATACTCCTACAGTTATAAAAGTTATCAACATGCCCAAGCAGTAAGCTATAATAGCTCCTCGCGTTGTGAAATGATGGACTATAGCGAAATCCTCTGTAATACTGCTAATTATTAGATTTATAACATAGGATATTGCCGCACTCACTCCAAGACCAATCAATACTCCCACAGAAGCAGAAATCAAAGCGTACGCTGTCCCCTCTATAATGAACATCTTGATCAGATGTCCCCTATTCGCACCAACGGCTCTAGCCATACCCATCTCAGATCTTCTTGCAGCAGCCAACATCACGAATATTAGAAATATCAGCAATATACCAACGGTGATGGAAAAAAGGCTCATTATCAAAAATATGCTAGTTACCCCACTACCAGCGTCATCAGCAGCATCTAATAAATCTTTTTTGAAATCCAAAACCGTGAATTCACTTAGATCTCTAAGCAGTATATCGACTTGATCCAACACTGAGCTCAATCCGTCTAGGCCTCCATAAGATGAAGAGTCTTGAATGGAGTTAGTATTTGAATCAGCCTCACCACCAAGAAGACTGTTGAAAGAATCTCTAACATATTCAGACTCTATAGCATCTTCAATAGAGTCACGTACCGTTTCAACAATCTCGTCGTCGGACATAAACATAATCAGCTGGTCTGTGACATTGGGTTTGGAGAGTTCCTTGAGAAATTTATCGAAACTGGTCTCCTGTGTTTCGCGGAAAGAATCCACCTCGCGGTTCTGCAGAACATCCAATACGCTTTGTTGACTAAGTAGGTGTTTCAAATCAGACACGATTTCTCTAGAAGAGAAGTGAACACGGAGAATGCCAGTGACCTTATCACTCAAATCAGTACCTGTGATTTCATCACCAGTATTGGAAACCATAATTGCATCTATGTAATCTATATCTACGCCCTGATCTGGTTCCCTGAACATCTCTTGAGTACGGCTCAACGGCATTATTATGGTGCTGTCATAACCACCTATCCCTCCAGACTCAACTACACCCATAACTGTAATAACATGCTTTGACGCGCCGGTATTTATTTCTAACCTGTCACCGGTCATAACATCCAATGTCTTAATCGCTTTATCGTTCACATAAGCCTCATCCAGGCCCAGGCCCCCTACATCAACTATTCCTGCCCCTGAAATCAATTTGAGTTCCCCGAAACCATCCAGGCTGTCTGAGTGAACGCCCACAACCCTCATTCCACCCTCACTCATATCAGATCTCAAATTAATAGTGGGTGCAGATCTGGCAACTTGAGGAGTCAAGCCATCAATCTCACTAATACCTGATAAAGCCGAATCTATTTCATTAAACATATCCATTGTCAAAACATGTCCGGAATCCGTATCAGATCTGCCAGAGTAAATCAGTACTTCATCTATATGCCCCATGCTGGTGACGGCTGCATTACGTATGGAAAAACTTATGGTATCTCCCATGCTCAGGGCCGCAGACATTATTACGGTACTAAGCATTACACCAATAACTATCAGTATAGTCTGAGCCCAACGGCGGGGTATGTTACGAAGTCCTAGTTTGGCAATTATCCGGTTCAACAGCATTAAAGCAAACACAAGTAGAATCGCTAGAGAGAATAAACTTAACAGTACTCTCATTATGTGATCCATTGAAATGCCGAATAATTCGTCCATTATCTATTCCTCACAATAAGCCACACCATCAATTGGTTATCCCGGTGCCCTCAATAAGCCCATCACGCATATTCACAATTCTGTGGGCCTTTTGACCAACGTCCAGAGCATGTGTAACAAGAACAAAGGTTTGACCTTTAGAGCGATTCAGCTCAAGGATCAGGTTCACAATATCATCGGCAGTCTCACTATCTAGATCTCCTGTAGGTTCATCTGCCCAAACAATGGCAGGTTCATTCACCAAGGCCCTAGCTATAGTAACTCTCTGCCTTTGTCCGCCGGAAAGTTCCGCAGGAACGTGCATTGCGCGATCACTCAGCCCAACTAAATCCAGCATTTCCATGGATCTAGATCTCGCAATCCCAGAGCTTATCCCAGACAGTAACAGAGGCATTTCCACATTCTCAACGGCATTTAACACCGGTAACAAGTTGTAAAGCTGAAATACAAATCCCATTCTACGAGCCCGATAATCACTCCGTTTGTTGTCGGATAGATCGTGCAAAACCACCCCGTCCACTAATACCTCCCCCGCATCTATCTCATCTAAGCCGGATAGACAGTTTAGTAAAGTAGTTTTGCCACAGCCACTTGGACCCATTATCGCGACTATTTCCCCCCTCTCCAATGCCAGATCCACCCCCTTCAAAGCTTGAACCTCTACCTTACCTGTACTATAGGTTTTCTTAATGCCATTTGCCTCTACAATAAAGTCAACAGTCATAGTGAATTGCTCCTCAACATTCCCAGGAATGATATGGCTTAGATCTCATACATATATGGATACTAGTTTAGCCTAATTTATTATCCTGAAATAACAAAAACGGGAATACGTACCCAGAGACTACTCACATTAACAGTTTTTGTTTGCTATAGGCAATATATATATCATAGTAGAAGATTTTCTTGGTGAGAATGGATCTTTACGCCAATTGTTCACTATATGATACGTGACAAATCTTTCAAGAATATCTGACCAATATCTATAGATGAAAATATCTCCATCTGATATCATCTAACACCGAAAGAATTACTACCAGATACTGCCTCGCAAAACGCTTATGATTAATAGAATTTTTACCATCCAAGAAGCTCAGTCACTTATTCCATGGCTAGAGGAACTTTTCCAGGATATCAATGGGCTATTGACGTCAATGGATGAGCTCGATCAAGGACACGAACCTCCAGCATTAAAATCCGGAAATCATCAGAACGGCACTTCAGGTAATGGGAATAAGATATCGTTAAACATTGAACCGTCCAGCGAGGACATAAGGCGTTACATCCTGCAACTTCTAGAATCTGTAGCTGATAAGGGTATTCTAGTAAAGGATATATCGAGGGGACTGGTGGATTTCCCTTCGATACGTGACGGTAGAAATGTATACCTATGTTGGATGCTTGGTGAAAATACAATAATGTATTGGCACACTGTTGAGAGTGGTTTCCCGGGCCGATCGCCTATATAGCAGTACAATTTATACACCAATAGAATAGTGGACATATATCCCAAACAAGGAGACACCATAACATAAACATGTGGCAATTAATCGCAATCTCAGTAACTTCAAAATACGGCAGACTTGTATCTATAGCAGCTTGGCTTGTTGTGCCATTAGTGTTGCTAATGATGTCTCCATCTCTTACAGAGGTTTCAAGCAGTAGTCAGGAGGATTTTCTGCCGGTAGGGGTGGAATCCACCAAGGCCATAGCTATACAAAAAGAAAACTTCCAGAGTACTGGTACTCCTGGGATATTGATTTACAGAAACCTAGATGGCCTTAACAAACAGAACATCGAAACCATACAAAAGGATTACCTATGGCTTAAAGATCGTTCCGCTGAAGGAAACATAGGAGATGTCACGTCCATATTTGACAACCCGGGGCTGCAAGATAGCTTGCTATCAGCAGACCAAACCACAATGATGATAATGTTCGACATATTGAATACTCAAGATATGTCAGTCGAGCTAATCCAAGATGAAATTAAATCCATAAGAAAAATCCTCATAGAAAATAGGGACGACAAATTAGAAGTATGGCTAACCGGAGCTGCTGGCACCCTAAATGATGCAGTTTCTGTATTTCAGTCACTAGATTTCCGCATCACTTTATCAACCGTGACATTGGTTTTGATCATTCTGTTACTGATTTATAGGGCACCTCTACTTGCAATATTTCCGCTTGTATCAGCTGGTTTAGCGTATATGGCAGCCAGTGGCATTGCAGCTTTTCTCGCAGAAAGGACTGGATTACCGATAAACGCACAGGCCACGGCCATCATGGTAGTTCTCATATTCGGTGCAGGAACAGATTATATGTTGTTTATATCTTCCAGATTCAAAGAGCAACTCAAACTGGGGTTAGACAACAAAGCTGCGATATACGAATCTATTTCGAAGATAGGTCCTGCAATTTTCTCTTCAGCGGCCACAACTATTTTGGCTATGCTGCTATTGGCATTGGCAACAATGCGGTCATTCCAAATACTGGGACCTCTATTGGCCCTAGGGATGGCATTCGCTGTTTTGTCAGGTTTGACATTTATCCCAGCCATGCTTAGTTTACTCGGCAGAAAGGCATATTGGCCAAGCAAAATAGCAATCAACCAAAATGAGGCCCATCAACCTGTGCCTTATGGGTTCTGGGCTTACGTGGGCAGAATGGTCAGTAAACGACCTTTGTTCACGGCATTAAGTTCCACAATACTTCTAATCGTTATGTCTTCAGGTGTTATTACGATGAAGCCTTCTTTTGATCTGATGGCAAGTCTACCATCCAGTGCGGAATCCGTTCGTGGATACAAAGTAATGCAAGAATCTTTCCCGGCCGGATCAGTATCTCCGACTACAATATATGTCTCCTTGAATGAAAATGTACTTCAGAATCTGTTACTGATAGAGTCCATTTCTGAGGCAATTATGACCGTTGATGGTATAAGTAATGTAACAAGTCCATCCAGACCATTAGGAAACAAAATCATTGGCCCATCGGCTGACCTTTATTTCAATATGGACTTCAATAATATTCCTTTAGAGATGCGAGATCGCCTTAAATTAGATGGCTTCCCATCCATAAAAGCACTCCTAGAGGCGGAAGAATTATACCCCTTGGACTCCTTTACTGCGTCTCTACTTGTATCATCGTACAAATTAATATCCCCATCTAACAATATCGCCAAAATAGACGTAGTATTTCAGGAAGATCCTGGTTCATTAAATACATTGAACAAGATAGGAAATCTCAGGAATGTCTTAAAGGAAATTCGATCACCCACTTTGGATAGTATTGTTGTGGGAGGAAGTACAGCCATCCAATACGACACCAAGGTTGCCAACAATAAGGACATAAAGGTAATAACCCCAATAGTATTGGCCGTAATATTCGTCATACTTGCAATATTAGTTAGAGCCATTATCGCACCGCTATATCTCTTGGGAACTGTGGTATTGAGTTTCCTTGGTAGTCTAGGTATTTCGGTTTTTATTTTCCAGAACCTACTAGGGCACGACGGGGTAGGAAGTGGAGTCCCGATATTCATGTTCCTTTTCTTAGTGGCCCTAGGTGTGGACTACAATATTTATATAATATCCAGAGTCAGAGAAGAATCTTCAAGACTCGGCATAATGGATGGCACTATTACGGCTTTGTCAAACACAGGAGGAGTCATTACGTCTGCGGGTATCATACTTGCAGGTACCTTCGCAACCATGGCCACCTTACCACTTAGAGACCTTTTCCAGCTAGGATTTGTGGTAGCATTGGGAGTTCTTATAGATACCTTCTTCGTACGAGGCTTCATGGTACCATCATTCATTATGCTATTCGGGAAATGGAATTGGTGGCCATTTGTAGACAAACATCATTCAACCAGGCACAAGGAATCGCTGTGAACAATCAGATGCTTGCGCCCAACGGCCCACAACTGACAATTGGACATACATCATGAAAGTCCTTTTGACTGGAGCAACAGGCAATATCGGCAGATTCACCACATCGTATTTACTCGGCAAAGGACACTCGGTTACAGCAATGGTCAGAGACCCAGAGAGGGCCCTCAACCTCTTGGGTCAAGGTACTCATATAATAGACTATAGCCAAGGACAGGATAGATTAATTCAAGAACTAGAGAATACTGATGCAGTAATAAATCTATCCGGTAGCCCTGTAGCTACTAGATGGACTAAATCGAGAAAACAAGAGCTTAGATACAGTAGAATAGATATCACCAAAAAGTTAGTAAGTGCCATTTCAAGCTGCCTGAAACCACCCAAAATGTTGATATCTGCGAGCGCAGTAGGATATTACGGTAACAGTGGAGATAAACCGCTAATAGAGTCTGATAAGCCAGGGCAAGGCTTCCTATCACAGTTGTGTGAGGATTGGGAGCAAGCCGCCATGGAAGCGGAGCAATACGGTACTCGGGTATGTACACTTAGAATAGGTATAGTCCTATCCAGGGAGGCGGGTTTTCTCAAATCCGTTCTCCCGACATTTGAAATGGGTATAGGTGCGTACATTGGAGCAAACCAATTTATACCTTGGATACACATTCATGACATGGTATATATAATCGGTAAATGCCTTGAAAATGATGACATCAAAGGCCCTATAAATTGCGTTGCTCCTTCCCAAATCACAAATAAAGAACTATCACGGGAAATAGCAGATATTGTTGGCACTAAGTACCTAATGCCAATACACCCATCAATGCTAAAGCCATTGCTCGGTCAGGCTACCGATGTTCTTACAAATAGTCAAAGAGTCATACCGCAAAAACTTGAGTCCCTAGGACATGTGTTCAAATTTCCGTCCATTACAGAGGCCCTCAAAGAAGAACTAACCCCAGAATGTATAGAAATCACCAAATGCCTCAACAGCAACTCCAGGACTAGTGCTAAGAAGCCTGACATCCCAAGTGAAGGACAATACGAACTCCATGCTCGGATACCACTAAGATCCCCTCAAGGAAAGGTGTTTGAATTCTTCTCTTCCGCTGCAAACCTTGGTTTATTGACACCTAGGTGGGTGGATTTTCGCATCTTGGAAATGCCGGATAAAATGGGTGTCGGGTCAATCATCAAATACCGCATAGGCCTCTGGTTCATAGGCATCAAATGGACTACAAAGATAATCGTATGGAAACCAGACGATGTATTTATAGACTACCAACAATCGGGTCCATATAGTATATGGTGGCACGAACACAGGATAATTCCTAAGAGTGACGGGACAGTAGATATGCAGGACAGAGTGATATATCGATTACCATTCGGGGCATTAGGCAGGATAGCCCACAGATTATTAGTAAGGCAAACCCTCCTCAGAATATTTCGTTTCCGGCAATCAATTATACAGCTCCGTATACCATAATATTTGACTCTATATTAGCTCATTGATCTGACACCTTAACCAAGAGCTTCCCGAAATTTGAGCCATGCATCATGCCTATGAAAGCTTTTGGGGCATTCTGTAACCCTTCCACTATGTCTTCTTTGTATTTCAGTAGGCCATTCTTTACTAAGCCATTAAGTTTGCCTCTAGCAACTTCGGCCCTGTTTGCATATCTACCCACAGTAAAACCTTCTATCTTGGCTTGATGTCGCAGTAATTGCCAAAGATTTCTTGGCCCCAATTCCCTCTGCTCCAAGTTGTACTGTGATATTTGACCGCAAATTATAATCCTAGCCCTATCCGCTATCTGGTCCAAAACGGCATCAGTAATTGTACCGCCTACATTGTCAAAATATATATCCACTCCTTGCGGACATAAAGATTTCAACTCATCCTCAACAGACTGAGTCCGATAATTAATACCAGCATCAAAACCCAGCTCGTCCAATACATATGATACCTTTGCCTCAGTTCCAGCTATTCCGATGACCCTACAACCAGATATCTTGCCAAGTTGTCCTACGACAGCACCTACCGCTCCTGCAGCCGCAGAAACCACAAGCGTGTCTCCCGCCTTAGGTCTACCTATTTCGAAGAGTCCATGATAAGCAGTCAATCCCGGCATACCCAAAACACCTAAAGCGGTAGATACAGGAACATTATCCTCTTCAACAACTCTAACTGATCTCGCATTGGAAACTGAATAATCCTGCCAACCAGCTGGACTTTCAACAATTGAACCCACCAAAACATTGTTGCTTTTGCTGCTGGTCACTATTCCCACAGTTCCACCAGGCATAACAGTGCCTATAGGATGAGGAGATACCATATTACTAATACGTCCTCGCATATATGGATCGATAGATAGCCAAAGGGTTCGAATCAGTACTTCACCGTCAGCAATCTCTGGGACAGATGATTCGAGCAATCCAAAATCATTCTCATTGGGATAGCCCTCAGGTCTTTTCAACAATACAACTTGCCGATTTATGTTTTCTTGCAAACTAAACCCCCCTTCATATTACTAGATATTTTCTTCACCAATTCCGACCTAAACATTGCCATGAAATGCACATCCTGAGTCAAGTATTCCACAGTGAATTTGGCGGACTTATCTATCAATATGACTTATATGGATTAAAATCAATATAAAATAGACACCGCTGTATAGTATAATACAGGACTAAATCAATATCGAATTCTGAGGAGGCAAACGATGACTGACCAGTCAACATCGCAACGCAGACAAGAAGTTATAGCCAGATTGAAAGCAGCTCGCGACGGATTCCAAAAATGTATAGAAGATGTCACAGCGGAGGCATCCAGTAAGGGAACTGAGTGGTCCATTGCCGATCTCCTTCGACATTCGACTGGTGTATACCAACCCCTTATCACTAGGCTATTAGAAGAAAATAGTCCAGATCTAGGTGGACGATATGACCCAGAAATAGGCTGGTCAAGAGCAAAAGAGTCTTTGATGAACGATATCGACAAAAACATTAGTGCAGCTAATGACATGTCAGACGACCAATTGGAGAAAAGCGGACAAAGAAACGGCGAAACTGTAGATGTGCTTAACGTACTAACCTTAATGGCCAACCATTACGACGAACACTTAGCACAATTACGTAACGAGGTCAGGATTCGTGAGGGGTTAAAGCAAGTCTAGTAATTGGTCACACCAAACCCCTATACAAATACACATATGTAGGCAGGTATCACCAACAGTTGAAACCTGTCAGCTAATCTGGAATATTGCTCCACACTGTCCAAGCGGAGTCTGTAGGTGTATAAGCTCCAGAAACTGCTGTTTCGGCCTTAATCCTCACCTGTCGCTCTCCAGCTTGCCCACGCAATTGTTGGATGCAGTCCGTATGAAGCCAAGTTCTGGTTCTACCATTACCGCAATTACCACCACTGGAGGAAAAGGGATGAGGACCCTCCACGCTGATATCACCAGCCCAGAAATCATGGGCTTCCCCTCGTTGTACCCCATGCCACTGCAATGCTTCTAAATAATATTGGGTGAACAATGTATAACCGTCATATGGATTGAAAACGTCCACGTCGCCGGCTTGAAGACCAGAACCCCCATATACCTTTCTGGCAATAGAATCGGTGGATGCCTCACACTCATCTAAAGTTTGAATTAAACTCCTCACCTTTGGCCTATTAGAAGCATGATTGAGAATATAGACAGGCGGTTGCTTAAGATCCCTGGCGCGTTCCGCTGTAGTATAAATGTAGCAGATACTGACCTGTATCGGCCTATCACAATCATGAAGACACACTGGTTTACTGATCCACCTGGAATTAATGTAATCTTCAACTGTAAGAGGTGGTTCAGGATGCTGATAATAATAGCCTTCGGGAAACATTCGACCATTTCTCCTCTGATTCACTATAAAAGGGGCCATCCTGTCATGATTACTACCATATTTTCTACAGTATTGGTCGAATAGGTAGGCATATTGTGTGCCAGCTGCGTTCCAGCCCCATGGATTAGTCCATTGGTTATTGCCAGATGCGGTTTTCAGTAGGTTGTCGCCAACATGATGATACCGACCAGCCAAATTATTCAGAGTCCTGACCACCAGGACAGTTTGTGCTTCTCCGTCACCGACAACCTGTGCAGCAACTACTATGGCTTTCGACATACACGTTGGGGTGTGATAAGCAGTCCTAATGTTCTTCAGCCCAAGATTCTTTACGATCCAATCAGCACTCATTCTGGTTAGTCCGTCCTCAGGATTGTCAGTGGCTTGGAAAGTACTCGCAAAATCGTCTGGTATAGGCCGAGGATACCAAGGATCTCCAGTACCATCAGGAACTACAACCAAGCCGTCTATATCATCAGGGGACAAACCTGCGTCATCCAAAGCCTGTTGAGCTGCAACTATGGTATTTGATCCGACACTAGTCTCCAGACTTTCATCCCATCGCCTAGCTGTTTTAGAGTGTCCTACGCCTACAACAGCTACTTTTCCTCTGTGTTCCCAGATACCCATATCCTCTCTATCACGATATAGTGAAGCTGGAGCCATTGGAGTGTCTGACATTATTCACCTCTTTCTATTGCCGATGCTACTCATCATTGGTCACTTGGTTGAAAAGGTACCATCTCTCTTGAAACTAGCTAAAGCAAAGTAAATAAATCTATCATTAGGAATCTGAAGCCGAGTTATTAAACAACCCGCCATTGCGGTATAAATTGATCTGGTGCAACCTCTTCGAATTCAACCTGAACCTCTGAGCCTATTGGAACTTGATCCACTGGTGTCCCTGGTAAGTTAGAAAAGAACTTGATTTCAGGATTCTCGAGTAAATTTATTATTGCGACATTGTAGGGCTGTTGATCCCAGAATGCCTCCAACCTCGAATCGTATATTACGACATAACCGTCTATTATTCCCCTACCCTGCACTTCACGCCAAATCAGATTATCCGAGGAATCACATTCCCAGCACTTATCTTCTGGAGGATTCTGCATTCTGTTGCAATTATTGCACTCTTGAACTATCAGGCGACCATCCTTGCAGGCATCCCAAAACGGCTTGGTTAATTCATTAGGAAGAGGCACTATATTTGGCAATTGATCGCTCCTGCAAAAGATTTAGCTATCAATCAAGTAGCTATCATAATGACAATTTATATCTATCCGTCAGGATACTCATGTGAAGAATATCTCATCTGAAACCAGATGTCGATCCTAATAACCTCAATAGTATATTCGAGAAAAGTTGCACTTTTGGCCCTATAACTAGCTAGTCAAGTAACGTCCATTTCAGATATACTCCTTCGTTACAGGAGTGTAGCTCAGATGGTAGAGCAGCGGTCTCCAAAACCGCAGGCCGGGGGTTCGAATCCTCCCACTCCTGCCAAGGATTTAACTAAATTGCCGAGGTGGTGGAATTGGTAGACACGCGGTCTTGAGGGGGCCGTGGGTGCAAACCCGTAGGAGTTCAAATCTCCTCCTCGGCACCATAAAGTGTTATAATGATTGAGCGGCGACGTAGCCAAGTGGTTAAGGCGGAGCTCTGCAAAAGCTTTATTCGGCGGTTCGAATCCGCCCGTCGCCTCCAACTGAAATTACTTGAAACATGTCAACACTTCGCTAGGAAATTCCTTGGAAGGTCCACGTGTTCTGGGCCCAGGTGGCGAAAGGGTAGTCGCGGCGGACTTAATATCCGCTCCCCGATAAGGGGGTGTGGGTTCGAATCCCTCCCTGGGCACCAATCGGTCAGCCAACATAGTCGTATTACATGAACCTAGTCAGGCTAAAAGGAGTATATGATGCAATCGGTAAGGATGTACACCGGTGACGATGGCAAAACCCATTTTGAAGATTTGGATTTTCAATTCGATGCAGTGACTGAGGTAAACCGAACATCAGTTGAAAATGCTTCTGGTATACAATTCGTGTATCAGCCACCTGGGTTTGTTATTTCCATGCATCCCGCTCCAAGACGACAATATGTCATAACTATCCAAGGTCAAGCAGAAATACAACTCGGTGATGGAACCACCAGGGTATTCGGACCAGGAGACTTGGTGCTAGCCGAGGATATCACTGGTGAAGGTCACATTACTCGCATTATAGGCGATGTACCTCGCATATCTGCCCAAATTTCAGTTCCTGAATAACCCAAATAATAAGTCCGTCTACAATTCTGCTCATGGCAATCTAGCAATAGGTGACACAATGACCAATTTCCAGGAAAAACTTGGTGCAGCACAAAAGAAAAACGACTCACTAGTGTGCGTTGGGCTGGATCCAGACCTAAACATGATGGCTATTCAAGATGTTGCAGAATTCAACCGGGCTATCATTAATGCCACCTCAGATATAGCATGTTGTTATAAACCAAACTTGGCATTCTACGAAGCCCTTGGCATGGATGGCCTAAAGGCACTAGAAAAAACCATAGATTGCGTCCCTTCCCACATACCTATCATAGGAGACGCCAAAAGAGGTGACATAGGCTCCACTGCAAAAGCATATGCGGATGCGATGTTTTCACGCTGGGGCTTCGATGCCACAACAATCAGTCCGTACCTGGGTAGGGACTCTGTAGAACCATTCATCGAACACACCGGAAAAGGAGTCCTAGTATTGTGTCACACCTCCAACCCTGGATCTAAAGACTTTCAAGAACTCTATACAAACGACGATGGAGATCAAAAACCCCTGTATGTAAGGATAGCCACCAAAGCACGGGAATGGGATATTGCCGGCAATATTGGACTGGTGTTCGGAGCTACATATTCCGCCCAACTAATGGAAATACGTCAGATTTGTCCAGATATGGTCATATTAGCACCAGGAATAGGAGCTCAGGGGGGAGATCTACTAGAAACCGTCACATACGGCACAGACAAAAACGGCAATAACCTAATAATTAACTCGTCTCGCGGAATAATATATTCCTCAAGAGACTCTACTAACTTTTCAGAATCCGCCAGGCAAAGCGCAGAGGATTTGCGTACTCAAATTAACAATGCGCTGGGCAAATAATTTTTAGTGATACATACAATGACCATTCTCGCCCTTGTAGATAATTTGATTGGGCAATATAATTGCTCCTACACTAGACCAAACCCAATTAAGGCTAATTCAGGTATTGAAGGTGTTAATTGCCAAAATCGTTGACAATAGCTATAGACGGACCCGTGGCTGCAGGCAAATCGGCAGTCGGGACAGAATTGGCCTCTAGACTGGATTACAAGTTTGTAGATACAGGCACTATGTACAGGGCTCTAACTTGGGCTGTGTTAAGAGACAAAGTTGACGCTAATGATGAAATAGCAGTCACAGAACTATCAAAAATAACTGACATACAAATCGATAATGACGAAAGTTCCAATGGTCCCCAAATCATAGTAGATGGGGAAAATATCACCGCTAACCTCAGAACCTCAGCCGTAGAAAAGGGCGTGCCTCTCGTCTCTAGATATGACGGGGTACGCCAGTCTATGGTGTCAAGACAAAGGGAATTGGCATCTACCGGAATGTTGATTATGGCGGGACGGGATATTGGAACGGTTGTCCTCCCAAATGCGGATCTTAAGATTTTCCTAACCGCCTCGCCAGAAGAAAGGGCCCGCAGGAGGCATATCGACATAGAAGACAGTGGGCAAATCACGGACTATGGCAATGTCTTGGATGGCTTGATCCAGAGAGATAAAATAGACACAGAACGACACAACTCACCTCTCAAGCCAGCATCTGGAGCCCACATACTCAATACAGACGGAATAACTCTAACGGAGGTCGTGGATCTCATACTGGCTTTGGCAGAAACTAACTAATGGGATTCATATACGGGACTTCCAATATTTTGTTCAGGGGTGCTTTAAGCATCTTCGGACACTGGGAAGTTGAAGGCTCAGAGTGCGTCCCTCCAAGAGGCCCTGTGATTCTGGCTTCAAACCATCCAAGCAATCTAGATCCTCCGCTGCTTGCGGTTAGTATTCCAAGGCCAATCAGCTATATGGCTAAACCTGGTCTATTTGCTCATCCTATCGCGTCAATGTTCTTCAAGGCATATGGCGCGTTTCCTTTGGACGTCCATGGAAGAGATCTGGGTGCAATCCAAAAAAGCCTACGTCTATTGAGGGAAAACAGGGTATTGGCAATATTCCCCGAAGGGACGCGAAGCCCAAACGGGATGAGGAAAGCCATACCAGGTATTGCAATGATAGCAATGCAGTCTGGAGCCCCCATTTTACCAGTGGGAATCACAGGAACTGAAGTAATTGGCCCAACCTGGCAGGTGGCAGTGCCAAAAGGTAGATTCAAGGTAAAGATAGGAGAACCATTCTCGATACCATCACTAGAAGGAAAGATTAATAGAACTCACCTAGAATCTATAACTACAATGATAATGGATAGAGTTGCATCACTATTGCCAGAAAACTATCGTGGCGCATATGCCCTTAAAAATGAACAGGATAATTAACTTGAACGCTGTCATTGGCATGACAATTAATTAAAGGTAGGGTTTGAAATTTGTGCGGCATTATAGGATACATCGGCGGCAAACCTGCTGGCCAGGTGCTTTTAGACGGGTTATCTAGATTAGAGTATCGAGGGTATGACAGCACTGGTATTGCAGTAATGAGCAAAGACAATACCGTAAACATCAGGAAAACCCCAGGTAAACTAAGTGAATTAAAAAAGTCGCTGCATGGTAATGACCTATCTGGCAATGCTGGCATAGGCCACATTAGATGGGCCACTCATGGAATACCCAATGAATTAAACGCTCATCCCCATTCAGACTGTTCCAACACCGTGACAATAGTCCACAACGGTATAGTTGAAAACTACATAGAACTAAAACAGGAACTACAATCTTTAGGCCATTCCTTCAAATCAGACACAGATAGCGAAGTTATAGCCCACCTGATAGAAAAATTATTGCAGGAGGGTTTGCAACCGTCCGAAGCTACTAGGCAAGCCGCTACCAGATTGAGTGGTTCCCACGCTGTTGTAGCCATATTCAATAACGAACCCGGAATCCTAATAGCCTTCAGAAGCGGCCACGCTGGAGGGATAATAGTCGGATACAGTGAGGGGGAGATGCTGTTATCAAGTGACCTCCCAGCCATTATATCTTACACCAAAACAGTTTCATTCTTGTTGCCTGGTGAAATGGTGACTATCAGTCCAACATCAGCCTTTTATAAAGTACTACAGGATGGAACTGATATAACTAAAGTACCAGAATTTGTTAACCAAGATCCCGTATCTATCGCTAAAGGTGGATACGAACACTTCATGCTTAAAGAAATATTTGAACAACCTCAGGCCATAGTATCCACTATGCGAGACCGAGTATCGTTTAATCCAATTGGCATATCCTTAGGTGATCTGAATATTTCTGATACAGAAATAGCCAACATAAACAGGGTGATTGTCACAGGCATGGGAACAAGTTTGCATTCAGCAATTGCTGGGGCCCATATGGTAGAAAAATTGAGTGGTATACCATGCCAAGCGGAGAATGCGTCAGAACTTAGGTACAGGAATCCAATAATTGACTCCCACACCCTGGTAATATCCGTAGGACAATCAGGAGAAACAGCGGATACGTTGTCAGCCATGGAAGAATGTGCTAACCACGGGGCTAGATTGATATCCATATGCAACGTGGAACAGAGTCAAGCGGCTAGAATCGCAAACGGTACAATATACTTGAGGGCAGGCCCTGAGATAGGCGTAGCATCCACCAAAACCTTCACATGTTCCCTAATGGCAATATACATACTAGCTGCACATTTAGGAATAGCCAGAGGATTTCTTTCCAAAGCATCCATTCATAATGTTGTTGACGATATAGCAACATTGCCAGGCTTATTAGGCGACATATTATCAAACGCTCATTTGTGCGAAGAAATAGCAGAACTGTATTACAATAAACCCAATTTCCTTTACATTGGCAGGGGCTTACACTATCCAATAGCTCTGGAAGGAGCACTTAAACTGAAAGAAATCTCTTACATACATGCAGAGGGGTCACCCGCAGGTGAAATGAAACACGGCCCAATAGCCTTGATAGATCATAGCATGCCTGTGGTAGCCATCGTTCCTGATGATTCACTTAGAGACAAGATGATCAACAACATATCTGAGGTTAAAACCAGAGACGGGCAAGTAATAGCAATAGCCACCGAAGGAGACCGGCAAATCAAGGAAGTTGCTGATCACGTGATATATGTGCCAAGAACGTCCCAATTATTGAGTCCAATTGTATGTTCAATACCATTGCAATTATTGGCATACTATATAGCCGTTAAAAGAGGTTGTGATATAGATCAACCAAGGAATCTGGCCAAGACAGTGACCGTGGAATAAATAGGCGTGTCCTTATTTTATGAAAATAAAATCGTTGATGGTTTCGATATCACTAAGTAAAACCTTAGAGGATTAAGGACAGAGCAATGGATCACAGCACAACAAAGATGAATATATGAGATCAGGAAATTCCTAATGTTAGACAAAGTTAAACAAGATTTAATTCTTCGAGAAGAACAGCTGTCACGTCACGCCATGAAATCCAAGGACTCTAAGGGACGGATCAAGCTGGAAGACGAACCTTCAGTGAGAACAGAGTTTCAGCGCGACAGAGACCGTATCATACACTGCAATACTTTCAGGCGCCTGAAACACAAAACTCAGGTGTTCATAGCACCCACAGGAGATCACTACGTCACACGGCTAACTCATACCTTGGAGGTAGCCCAGATAGGCCGTACCATAGCCCGTGCCCTAAACCTGAATGAAGACCTGACGGAGGCCATATGCCTGGGCCATGACCTGGGGCACACTCCATTCGGTCACATAGGCGAAGATGAACTGAATCGATTGCACCCAGAAGGATTCCAGCATGCATCACAGAGTGTTCGTGTGGTAGAAAGACTTGAGAATAACGGTACAGGACTCAATCTCACCGCAGAGGTCAGGGAAGGTATAGGAGCACACTCCAAGCCAAGAGAAAACGTGATGGGTGCACTAAAGCAAGATCCTGTCACACTCGAGGCTCAAATATGTCGTATATCTGACGCAGTAGCATACTTGAACCATGATATAGGTGATGCGATAAGAGCCGGGGTTCTTTCCGAGGACGATTTGCCTACAGAAAGCAAGCAATTACTTGGGACACGCCATTCACAGCGCATAAACACATTAGTCACAGACATAATACAATATTCCTGGAATGCCAAAGGCTTATACACTAACATTGATCCTGAGGATATCTATATATCTATGAGCCCAGCGATACAACATGCAGCAAATATTCTGCGAGAATTCATGTTCCAGAACGTATACATGCCAGCCGGAGCTGGGCAGTTGGGTAATCAGGCTAGGGACATAATTGATATGTTCTACAAGCACTTTCTTAAACATCCTGATCAAGTTCCTGATGAATACCATTCTGATGATAAATCCAAATCTCAAATGGTAGTAGACTACATATCTGGCATGACTGATTACTTCGCACTCCGTCTAGCTGAAGGCATGAATCCCAGTGTAACTTCAAACCGTTAAGGTCATTAGCAGCACTCTTCTATAGATAAGATATACGCACTAATTTGACATATATCCAACGTAAGACCTGACATGTCGACATAACATGAAGTAGAAATTAATTTATAAGTCTTGGTAATATGGCGATAAGGTCTGTTAAAATATATATCACACCCAAATTTCTGCCTTCAAAGGTTTAATAATGACCGTAGTTCAAGATATTAAAGACCGTCTTGACATAGTGGAGATAGTGTCTGAATACGCGCCTCTCCATAAGGCCGGTCGAAACCTTAAAGCCAATTGCCCATTCCACACTGAAAAAACCCCATCGTTCATAGTATTCCCTGACCGGCAAAGTTGGAGGTGTTTCGGAGCCTGCGCCACTGGCGGAGATGTATTGTCTTTCTTTATGAAAGCCAACGGCATAGATTTTGGTGAAACTATTAGCATCTTAGCACAGCGTCTTGGAATAACATTGCCTTCCTCACATGCGAATCAAACTCAGACTGATTTGCACTCATTAATCTTGGATGCAACCAACTATTTTATTACTACTCTGGAATCTGCTAATGGGAATATAGCCAGGACTTATATAAAAGATAGAGGTATAAACGCCGACGCATTAGAGATGTTCCAACTAGGGCTGAGTCCATCAAACTGGCGCGGATTAACCGAACATCTTGTGAAGATTGGACACTCAGAAGAGGACATTATCTCAGCTGGCCTATCAGTTAGAAATGACACTGGTGATATACGAGACTTATTCCACAACCGGTTAATGTTCCCTATATCAGATTCATCTGGACATATAGTTGGATTCGGAGGCAGAACATTAAACGATTCAACTCCCAAATACTTAAATACTCCCAGGACTGCACTATTTGATAAGAGTAGCCTCCTGTACGGTCTATCACTGGCTAAAGAATCCATTAGGAATCATGACTCTGTGGTGGTAGTTGAAGGATACATGGATGTTATATCAGCTCATCAAAACGGTTATCAGAACGTGGTTGCATCAATGGGCACAGCGCTGACAGAACAGCAGGTGGCTGCATTGCGAAACCAGGCGTCCACTTTCGTATTAGCTCTGGACCCAGACAATGCTGGCAAAGAAGCGACTCTTCGAAGTCTTGAATCATCCTGGAAAGCACTTCAAATTAATGTACTAAGGTCCCGAGGCCGAAACGGCATCGCATTCAGCCAACAACAGTCGGCTAAATCAATTAAAATAGCCACATTGCCATATGATCAAGATCCAGACACATTGATCCGACAGAATCCAGATAAATGGCTCGAAGTCATTTCCAAGGCCAGTGACCTATTGGACTATTTATTCGAGGTGCTACCACCACGTTTCGATATAAGCCATGACACTGGGAAAATGCAGCTCGTAGATACGTTGGCACCATTCATCAGAGGAGAACAGAATACATTCAGCCGACAGCGATATATAAGGAACCTAGCAACCCTTGCGTCATTGACCGGGTCAGATCTTGAAAAACATATATGGCAAACCGCAGGCCCACAAAAAAGGCAGTATGCTCGTAACGTTGCTAGGCCAACTGATGTCGTAAAAAGCACACCCTACAAACCGCTTGAGGAATACTGCCTTTTTTTACTATTGCGGTATCCCTATCTGAAGGAAGCTGGCATTCCCGTAGACGACGCACACTTTGAGTCTACAGAAAATAGAGATCTAATCGGCAGACTTACAATGTATGCTACAATAGACGAGCTAAGAGACAATCTACCACCAATGTTAACTGAACATATTGATACTATACTAGACTTCGATAGCCCACCTCTAAACGTCAAAGAGTCCGAGCGGGCACTAAAGGAAGTCGCGAACAGACTTAAAGAGCGTCACCTCAAGATGAGAAGCCAGGCAATAATGGACCAAATGGAAGATGCAGATTGGAAGGATCTGTCAAACCTCGAAGACTCCTCCCATAAATTTGAGGAAATCAATCATAATTTAAAAATTGTGTTTTCTGATCCAAATAATAGAATAGTGTGAGATTGAAATGCCAAGAAGTAGAAAAAAAGAACTAGAAGAAATCCTAGACGACATCACCGAGGACTCTAATTCCACGATAGACAATTCGGATGGCGGAGATATGCCAGCCGGCGCCAAAGAGCTCGGTATAGACACTTCCAGCTCTCAACTAGACGGTGAGTTAGATAATCAGGAGCTACCAGGTAGTCTGATCAAAGAAGAACTTAGTGAACTGAACATGGACGCAGATGTGGACGCAGATGTGGAAGTTGAAGTCGACGTCGAACAAGATCTGGATATTCCAGACATGATAGATGACCCGGTTAGAATGTATCTCAGAGAAATCGGCCGAGTGCACCTTCTAACTGCTAGTGATGAAAGAAATCTCGCTCGCAAAATGGAATGTCGGATTCAACTTAAGAACCTGGAAAGAGAATTAACAGCCAAAGACAGTATTGCCCCAAAGGCCTACGAACTTGTACTGAGATTACTCGCGCGTCTAGGCCAGGCATCGTCTTTGGCCAATTCGTTGGCCCAATTATTGGAAAAAGAGGAACCATCTGGGCTAGAAGAGGGTCTGACAATTGAACATTTGCGTTCCAATCCCAGAATATTGTCGATAATAGACAAGGAAATAGACCCAGAGGTTGTCGAACAGTTGGCCATGGAACTGGAGTACCCTGGCGAAGAGTTAAGGAAAGATTTACTCCGCCTTTCGGCCAACAGTCGCATAATACCCCAAGATGTGCTAGACATAATCGGTGAAGATACCGAAATTTCCTTATTGCCTCAAATCGTCCAAGATGGGGAATTTATCAGGAACCTTCGAGTACGTGAAGTTGCTTTACGCACAACCATAAACCAAACCTTGGAAGATGGCTCCAAAGCCCAAAGACATTTGGCGGAAGCAAACTTACGCCTGGTGGTAAGTGTGGCAAAGAAATACATCGGTAGAGGCATGTCGTTACTAGATTTAGTCCAAGAAGGCAACATCGGCTTAATAAGAGCAGTTGAGAAATTCGACTATCGCAAAGGGTACAAATTCAGCACATATGCCACTTGGTGGATCCGCCAAGCCATTACCAGAGCCATTGCTGATCAAGCCAGAACGATTCGCATCCCAGTACACATGGTCGAAACAATAAACAAATTAATGCGAACTAGTAGAAGACTTGTGCAAGAATATGGCCGAGAACCAACCAGTGAAGAAATCGGTGAGGACATGGCAGTCCCCGCAGATAAGGTAAGGGAAATACTTAAGATTTCTCAAGAACCAGTATCCCTAGAGACCCCAATAGGTGAGGAAGAAGATAATCATCTGGGTGATTTCATAGAGGACAGAGGAGCCATAGCTCCGGCGGATGCCGCTTCATATCAATTACTTAAAGAAGTTGTAGAAGACGTACTGGATTCTTTGAATTTGAGAGAAAGAAGGGTGCTGCAATTAAGATTCGGATTAGATGATGGACGCAGCAGAACTTTGGAAGAAGTTGGTAGGGAATTCGGTGTCACCAGGGAGCGCATTCGCCAAATAGAGGCTAAGGCCCTACGTAAACTCAGGCATCCTTCTAGGTCTAAAAAACTTAAAGATTTCTTAGAATAGCCAGCTCGGGGTTTGCGAATATAGATGAGTCGCGGTCCACAGGACAATAGCGGTGCGGTAATTTCTCAAAAATGTGGAATGAAACCTGACCGATGGTATCCCAGGCAAAACACGAACCCCCAACCAACGGCTTAGAAGAGCTAACCACCCCCCGTTTTCAATGATTGTCGTTCTTCTTAGTTGATCCACTCTAACCTACTAAAACCGCTTGTTATCCTTTGCGTCCATATGTTGGAGCGTGAGCATGTTTGCGTGTGGTTGGTTGATCTCTAAACGACACAGGTGTGCAAAGGCATTCTATTTCATGAATATTTATGATGAAGATCTAGGAAATAAAAGTTCCTCATTCGTGTGAATTGTGACTGGAGAATCCCAAGGCAAGCGTAGCTTGCGTTGGGATTCTCATGGGTCGCAGCACGACCCATGAGAATCCGCGTTTGACCTTTAATAAAGACTTACTTTAGTACCACTTCCAGACCGTGCGGGTCAGAGGCACTGATTTCCTGTCCAGGGAAAATTCCATCAACCAGCCTGAGAGGGTCGTCCATAGAGGCAAGGTCCTTGGATTCCCAATCGATGCCTTTGCAATCATCGCTGATGGTAAGAACGGCTACACCTGGTGTTCGACCAGCGAACTCAAGTGAGCCTATAGCAGTAAGTGGCTTAGCACCACGCAGAGCAACGAACATTTTGTTGCCCGCGATATCTGCAAAGTCTGGTTTTGGGTCTAGGCTGAAGTCAGCGGACATCGTCTGGGTCGCGACGACTTTATGGGTCTGTAGGTCAACGAAATTCACGTCATTACTGACTCTCATAACAGATACTGCAAAGAGTTCGCCATTCTCGTCAGTACAGGTGACTGTACCATGGGTGTCTTCTCCAGGCAATGAAACCTGTACTGGATCCGGAAATACCCCGTCGGCAGCTCTACTAGCATCGAAGGTATATAGGAAGTCATCTCCTCCTTTAGATCCACTCTCACCATTGGTCATTATCTTGCCAAGGGGAAGACGGGCCATGCCGCATCCGAAGCCGATGCCAGGAACTGTTGCAGCGTCATATACCTTTACCACATTCATGGCTGTACTTCCATCAGCAGCGCCCACATCGACCACTAGGAGACCACCGCCAGCTAGAGTTACGTAAGCGAATTTACTGTCAGCAGTGAACTCATTGCAGATAGGTCGTGCTACCGAAGTTCCTAGGTCACTGGAGAATTGGTCTAGAGCCAATGTCTCCACGAATTTGTAGTCATCATTAGTGTAGTCAGTATGGATCTTATGCAAGAACCCGGACTCACCTTTGGCTCCAATATTCACGACGATAGTCATGCTGTTATCAGGAGAGCTAGCGGAGGCGTGGGTATTTCCCGTTCCTCCCGCTCCATTGAAACCTCCTATTGTGTTTACACATCCAACCACACTCCGGCTGGCAATGTTTATAAAGAATGTATTACCGGAACCTACATTGGCTAGAATCATATGGCTAGGTTTAGGGCTGGTATGGTTGGCCAGTACCAGGTGTGGCTTCTTGGGAGCTTCGCAGCCGGCAGCTGCGGCGGCCTCTGCCAGATCAATGATCTCTGGTGTTGCCTCGTTAGCATTTTCAGAGATTTCAGCCCCGTCCCATATATAGACGAGTCCACCACTCCCATCACTCTTAGTGGCTGACTGGTCAACTGCCCAAACTTCAAACGCAGGCAAGTCAACTGATGGGCCCGATCCTGAAGGACCCTCTGCCCCCGCTGGTCC
>CAZOCC010000028.1:0-77591 GCA_964578255.1 uncultured Dehalococcoidia bacterium
ATCAGAATAGCAAACCATCGGAACCTGCTGGGGGAGTCATTTGCTCTGATCCCAGATCTTTCTAATATTTCCCGGAGTTCCCGTTCATATTTTTTCGACATAACAACCCACACCATAGTATTACTGGATCCAACTTGCGAAATCCTCTATTCTGAAACTCTCATCATATACACATATATGATATATAGCCCTTGTAAATTTCACCCACTTCGCCAAACATCAAACTAAGGCACTTTCAATTATGACCAGATGAATCCCCACAATCAACGGCTATTATCGCGTCCCCTATTGTACTGCCTTTGATAAAATCTTGGTCAGTTTTTCTTGACACAAAAATAACCGAAGGATATAATCCGTCACTGGCCAAATATCACTGTGGATCTGGAGCCGTGATGCGCTTTAATCTAGCCCAATTGCTGAAGGAAGGTGTAGGAGCACGCAGAAAATACGTGCTGAACGAACAATGCACCGCCATGCCAGAGACTGGAACAACCATAGTTAATGGAGAAATGACTGTCACGCGTGTGGACAAAGGAGTCTGGGTAACATCTCCGATTCAAGCAAACTCATTCACCAGTTGCTCACGTTGCCTAAAGTCATATGAGTATGTAGTACAATTCGAAATAAATGAAGAATATTTGTCAGTTGCAGAAATATCTAATGGCAACATCACTACCAGTGACTACGAAAGAGATGTTGAAGATGGGACTTTTGTCTTAGACCACAGCCATAATTTGGATATATCTGAGGCTATAAGGCAATATGTTTCTATAAACATGCCTATGAAGCCCCTTTGCAATACTTCTTGCGCAGGATTATGCTTGAATTGTGGAACAGACTTAAACGATGTAGTATGTGCATGTAACAACATAGGTAAAGTTGACCCTAGACTGAGCCCATTATTAGGACTTTTAGGGTCAAAAAGACAGGCAAAGTGAAAGCAACGGAGGTAGATGAATGGGAGCGTTACCAAAGAAAAAGAGAACCAGATCCAGAATAGGGAACCGTCAATCTTCCTATAACATTAGCCCAATTCAGTTAAGTAGGTGTCCCCAATGCCGTAGCCCAAGACGACCCCATCATGTATGTGGCCAATGTGGCTATTACAATGGCCGTGAAGTTATCTCGTCACAAGAACCCACATCAACTGAAACCAACCCCAACTAATTACCAGCCAATGAGACAATATAATTAATCGGATTGGTTAGGATTAACGATCAAGAATGAATACAAATGCTAACAGCAGTGATCTCCAATCAGGGTCAGCTTTCATATTCCCAGGTCAAGGCTCTCAAACGGTGGGAATGGGGCTAGACCTATACCAACACTCGCCAGCTGCCCGAGCTATATTTGACCAAATGGACGACACTCTAGGAATGAATCTTTCCAAGCTTATATTCGAAGGACCGGAAGATGAGCTACGAATGACTGTAAACGCCCAACCTGCCATCTTAGCGACGAGTCTGGCTTGTTTGAAAGCTACGGAGGAAATCGTAGGCCCAGAAGGTATGCCAAAAGCATCGTTAATGGCCGGTCATAGCCTAGGTGAATATACAGCCTTAGCCGCATCCAATGCTATCAGTATATCGGATGCCATACTTTTGGTTAGAGAACGCGGGCGCTTGATGCAGGAAGCTGCCGATACCAGCACCGGAGGCATGACTGCAATAATGGGTCTGCCTTTAGAGTCTCTGGAACAGATATGCAACGCCACAAACACTGAAATTTCTAATCTCAACACACCAGATCAAACTGTAATCAGTGGAGACCTAGCATCCGTAACAAAAGCTGCCGAAATGGCAGATGCATCGGGAGCCAGAAGAACCGTTCAGCTACCAGTGGCAGGTGCTTTTCATTCCCGTCTAATGAAGCCAGCGCAGGACGGACTATCAAATATTGTCGCAACTTTGCAATGTGCTCCTCCAATTACTACCATTGTAGCCAATACTAGTGGACTGCCCATAGGCTCAGTGGAGGAATTAAAAAACGAACTGATATCTGGGTTATGTTCGTGCGTAATGTGGACGGACTCCGTGCAGTATATGATAAGTTGCGGCATTAACGTTTTCTACGAGATAGGCCCCGGTAGGGCCCTAACAGGCATGGTCCGACGCATCAACGAAGATGCCACGATTATCAATATAAACGACTTGGAATCTATAAAATCTCTTCTGGATTAACAAAAGCACCACTAACTCGCACAGAATTCAGCCGGTTGGCATTACGAGCTGTGTGAAATATAATTATATCGGCGGAATATGGCGCCCAGGCAATTTAACAAAGGAATAGAACAATTGGTCAATAGCAATTTACCAAAGGATGAGTTTATCGTTTCCAGACGCAAATCCAGAACTCTGGCACTACAAATGTTGTATGAGATAGATAGTGTTAGCCATCATTTAGATGGGGTGCTCAGCAGACACAATAACCGCAAAATTGCCAGGGAGACCATCACATTTGCCACCAACCTGGTAGAGGATGTAGTCACTAATACTGAGTATATTGATGTGACGATATCCAAATTTGCCACCTCCTGGCCGATTGCTCAGCTATCAATAGTAGATCGCAACATACTCAGACTGGCTATTTGTGAACTAACTATGATCAAGTCATCCCCGGCCAAAGTGGTAATAAATGAGGCTCTAGAATTGGCTAAGGTGTTTGGAAGTGAGAATTCATCTAAATTCATAAATGGTGTGTTAGGGTCCATAATGGGAACAGAAGAATTGCGTATTTAATTGCCTTAGGCAATATTATATTAATGAGATTTTAGGAGGTTTCAATTGGCAACAGTTTTGCAAAGGGTCCAATCTATAGTAGCCGAAAGGCTCGGAGTTGATGAATCGAAAGTAGTACCGAGCGCCTCGTTCACGGATGACCTCGAAGCCGATTCCCTGGATCTGGTGGATTTGATCCTCGCGTTTCAGGACGAGTTCAGTACAGACGATAATCCTATAGAAATCTCGGACGAAGATGCCGAAACATTGTTAACAGTACAGGATGCAATAACCTATTTAACCAACAAAGGGGTTGCTGACAACTAGAGATTAACTTACATAGTCCAAAAGTGGTCCCCTGCAACCATCTTCGTAGAATGTATTTCATACTACGAGTCAATCATCCGTCGTATGAAGCAAGGAGCTCAGCTAGAACACGGCTCACGCCGTCTAGATCTGCAAATGTCGTTTCCTGGCTGGCGCGAGCTGTAATCTCAGCTACACCATTGCCCAGTGTCCTCGGGCTTATAAGTATCCGGACAGGAAACCCCAGGAGGTCTGCATCGTTCAGTTTCACTCCCGCTGTTTCCTGTCGATCATCGTACATTACTTCAAAACCTTTGTCAGAAAGTTCCTGATACAGTCGGTCCCCTTCATCGGTGACTTCTGATCTCTCAGCATTAAGCGTTATCATATGAACCTGATAAGGGGAGACAGATACAGGAAAAACTATACCCTTATCATCGTGATGCTCTTCTATTATTGCACCCAGTAGCCTACCAACTCCTATGCCATAACAGCCCATAACAATAGGCCGTTGAGCTCCTTGACTGTCAAGAAAATTTGCCCCCATTACTTCACTAAAAAAAGTGCCGAGTTTGAACACATGCCCTATTTCTATACCCTTTTTAGCCTCCAAAATCGCACCGCAATGTATACAGCCGTGACCTTCCCTAGCCAATCCTACATCCACCATCAAGTCGGGTTTGAAATCCCTCGGATAATTCCCATTAATTAAGTGATAGTCTAGTCTATTGGAACCAGTGACGAAATTGCCAGCAATCCCTATGGAACTATCCGCCACAATCTTTATACCATCTAAGCCTATGGGTGACACAAACCCGGGAACCAGTCCATCTCGCTCTAATTCTTGGTCCGTAGCGATACGTAAATCATTTGATCCTAAAAGATTCTTAAGCTTTATCTCGTTAACTTCTAAGTCTCCCCGTATGGCCACCAAAATGAGGTCACCATCCGCAGAGTAGATTACCACCTTTAATGTCTGGTCTTTGGTTATACCAAGAAATCTCGTCAGTTCATCTATAGTCTTTATGCCAGGAGTGTAAATCTCATCCAATTGCTGTGCGACTTCATCGCGTGTAGTAACAGGCCTCACACTTTCGGCCCGTTCTTCATTGGCTGAATATCCGCATCCAGGGCAAATCAACATTATATCTTCGCCGCTTTCAGTAGTAAGTAAAAATTCATGTGAATCCTTACCTCCAATGGCCCCACTATCAGCTTCAACCATAATCGGATCTATACCACATCGTCTATAAATGTTCCTATAGGCGGAAGACATACTCTGATAGCTCAATGCCAGACCTGCCTCGTCAATATCAAAACTGTAGGCATCCTTCATATCAAATTCTCTTACCCTGAGTAATCCACCTCTAGGTCTAGCTTCATCTCGAAATTTTGTCTGTATTTGATACAGTATCTTAGGCAAATCACGGTAACTATGCACGCCAGATTTCACTACCATAGTAATAGCTTCCTCATGGGTTGGGGCAATTACTAGGTCCCTCTCACGACGATCAGTTACAGTGAAAAGTGCCGTCCCAAATGCCTCAGCCCTGCCACTGGCTTGCCAAATTTCTAATGGTTGTAATGCTGGCATTCTCAATTCCTGACATCCTATGAAATCCAATTCCTCCCGAATTATATTTTCTATCTTTTTCAGAGATCTGAATGCTAACGGCATATAAGTATATATGCCTGAGGACAATTGCTTAATCATCCCAGTTTTTAGAAGCAATGTATGACTAATTGTCTCCGCTTCAGTCGGATCTTCTCGAAGAGTTTTGCCAAAATGTTGAGTCATTTTCATCGTTACAATCATCTCCACCGATAATAAATATGGCAACAGATTTTGTCGTACCAAGAAAACCTAACAATACTACATCGTTCAGCCACCAAACATATCCTTAATGCGGTCTGTGAAAGATTTAGATTTAAATCTCTTAAGTAATTTAGTCCAATCAGATTCCAGCCTACGTGATCTTCTAATGTCCTTTTCGCGAACCTTCATTAGCTTCCTAACACGCTTTTCCTCACCTTCATCCAGCCAAAATCCGTGGTCTTTGGGACAAAAATCCAACTCTAAATCATACGCCCTATAATGAAACATTTGCATGTCACTTAAACATATAGGGCAATGAAGATCACCTCTATACGAACGAAACATAAGAGAGCCCTTTTCATCATCCTTATCAAATTCAATGTCCTCAACCGCATCGAGCCCATGTTGATCCAACCATATACCCTTGCATGTTGAGCATTTTGCAACCTCTATACCCCTGTACTTAGTATCAGTAAGTCCGACGTTGCATCTAGGACAGTTCATACCGCGCACCTCTTGAAGTTGGAATTTTTTCCCTACACGAGAATGGCAGAGTACTGCCCAAACTCTGCCATGTCAATCAACCAATTCAATTACCGATCTACATATAACCTATAACAACCGTCCTATTTTGGACCATGCCTCTAGCTTATAGTGATTACTGGACTAATTTCTCAGTCCATAATAGTATTTGATCTCAGGTACTATTAATGTGTTAATGTGTGTCCACACTCCATACTACATGGATACTGAAATATAAACCCATTAATTCCCACAGGCATCAACTGCGATAGATTAAGTTGCGCACAACATACCATTCAGGACAATAGAATATGAAGTATCGTAAACTGGGCCTAACAGAGCTAGATATTTCTGAAATAGGAGTTGGCTTGTGGCCACTTTCAAACATTCTTATAGACTCAAATCCTAACAACAATCCGGTATATGTTTTAAATCAAGCATTGGATTTGGGAATAAATTATTTCGACACATCTAGTACTTACCAGAATGGCCAAGGGGAAGAATTGATAGCCAAAATACTTGGTGGAGCACGCAGCCACTCAATAGTGGGCACGAAATTCATTCCCGCGGGATATGATTCAGATCGAGCTTCATACACCCACAACTTCAACCAACACAGTTATATATCGTCAATCAAATATGAATGCGAACAGAGCCTGAGACGCCTAAACAGTGATTATATAGACCTGTACCAAATCCAAAATCCAGCTTTTCAAATGATTGAGGACGATGAACTATTCGAGGCTTTAGAGCTACTTGTTTACGAGGGGAAAATACGTTACTATGGCGCCTCTCTGGAGCCCGGTACGAGTCTATTGGAGGAGGGACAAGCCTGTATCACATGCAGGAAGATATCATCAGTCCAGCTAGTACACAATATCTTACAACAGAACCCCTTGGTGGATTTCGATAGCAAGCATGTAACAGGTTTTATAGCAAGCGATATTAACTTCTCAGGAATGCTCACAAACAAGGAATCTAACTATACATTGGAAATAGCGTCAGATCCTTACCAAATCAAACAGAAAATAATCAATGACCTAAACTCATTAATTGCCGGGACAGATTGTTCGCTTAGTCAACTAGCCACATTGTTCATATTAGCGAATACATCAATTACCACAACCCTTTTAGACATTTCCAGCAACTTAAACCTAAATGAGGCAGCGCATGTCTCTAATAGCCAGTTATTGACGGAAGATATGATGAAAGACATTTGTAGAGTTATGGACGATCACAACCAGGCAGGAGATCAGATATTCGAGACTATCTGATCCTCATATTCCGAGAAGCTTCCTGCCGTGGTTTTCGGTCACTGCGGGCTAGTCTTTCCATTTCACCTTCAAGCAAATCAAAATCATTCTTGGGTAGAATGTGAAGATTGCCTTGAAATGCGAGAGGCCAAAACTCCGGAGGCCATCGCTTCAGGTACTCCATACGGGGACCAATCTGTCTTGCATCAAGAAATTGATTGTCATTTAGAATCACGTCAGCTTTGATATTAACTCTCCATGGAAAATCGTCTGGTTTCCCGTTACTTGTCCAAATGATCTCGTGATTTTCGCTGCACTTAGAGGTGACAGTGGCTGTGGCACAAAACAACCAGCGGTTGTTAACGTAGTAGACCAACCTATCACCTGGCTCCATACGCTGGGCCTTACGCCGTTGCTTGCTCATCAGGCCTTGAATAGTAAAACCAATTCCCGCGGTTATGCGGAAATTTTCGTAAGAGTCAACAATCATCCAATATGTCTTACCTCTAGGCAAATCTACTTTATACCTCCTATTAGCCTATATCTAATTAATGGCTATCACTGGAGCTAATCATCTGTGTATTTCGTCAATAAAATAAAATCACATACCACCACGGAGGACAGCAACAACTTTGCCTTGTATTGCCAAGTTATCCGCATCTACATAAATCGGTCCCATAGTAGAATTAGCTGGTTGCAATCGTATCAAATCACCTTCTTTATAGAAACGCTTCAGAGTAACTTCTTGCTCTGATTGTAACCAAGCAACAATCATATCACCATCCCTAACGTTGTCTAAAGGTTGTATCACAACTATATCACCATCATCAACAAGTGCATCAATCATAGATAATCCTTTTACTCTCAAGGCATAGAGTTGCTCTCTTATTTGTTTCAGAAAAGTGTCTGATACCTCAATATAATCCATAGGTTCATACGAATCGGCATCTGGTACGGGTATGGGCTCTCCAGCAGCAATGTATCCCAGTATCGGTATACAAGGTTGACCATTACTATTTGCAGTGGAACCTAACACTTCTATGCCTCTAGAAACTTCTTTGTCGCGCCTTATATAGCCTTCCCGTTCCAGTACATTAAGGTTGTAATTAACAACAGAGGTAGAACTTATATTACAGGCCTGTTGAATATCTCTGACAGTGGGCGGATATCTACGTTCGTCTCCAAAACTGACGATAAAATTTAGAATTTGCTGTGGTTTTTTCTTAAGACCAGAACTTGGCAAGGACTCACCTCTTTAAAACGTATGTTCTAGTTTCCAGCCTAACATTTCATCTGCTGAGAGTCAAGTAAGCCTTAATTACTTTTCCCGGGCAAGGATTGATCAACATACTTACGATACCTATAATGCCATTAATATTAGAGATGACAGGTGCAAAATGACCAGTATCAACACTGACCCCAGAAACCTAGAAACATATGGCTCCTTAGAAAACATTGTATCTTTGCTATTGAGCCCCGATGGCTGTCCATGGGACCGCGAACAAACCCACAGGACACTCAAGCGTAATTTGTTAGAAGAGTGTCATGAACTTATGGAGGCAATCGACAATCACGACCAGGAGAATATGGCAGAAGAATTGGGGGACATCCTATTGCAGGTAGTTTTCCACATTCAATTGTTGGAACGAGAAGGGAAAGTCAACACTAAAGATGTTTTCCGCAATATCAACCAAAAGCTTATCAGGAGGCATCCACACGTTTTTGGTAACTCAAATGTGAACAACATCAAGGATATTAAGGCCAACTGGGAAGAAATCAAGCGTAATGAACGTGTCGGTTCCTCACGCTTGTCAGGCATACCAAAAGAATTGCCTGCTCTAGCATACGCACAATTATTACAAGACAGGGCCTCTATCGCTGGATTTGACTGGACCTCAATCACCGGAGCGCTTGAGAAAGTGGAAGAGGAATTCCAAGAATTCCGCGAAGCACTGAATAATCAGGCTATGGATTCTGAGTTAGGGGATATATTATTCTCTTTGGTCAACGTGTGCAGATGGATCAATGTCCATGCTGAAGAATCTCTGAGGAAATGCAACAAACGTTTCTATGAACGCTTTACAAATATGGAATACGTGTCATCGCAACAAGGCATTGACTTTAACAACATGTCTATGGATGATAAGGAAGCGCTATGGCAAGAAGCCAAAAAATCATTAGAGCCTGATTTGAACCTATAAAACATCAAGCATACACTCGTGATATTTTCTAATCTATGTTGGCCAAGAACAAAAACCTGATTAATAATCTAAACAGAGAGGTGCAATATGCAATTTAACATAGCTCTTTTACCAGGAGACGGGGTAGGACCAGAGATCATAAAGGAGGGAGTGAGAGTCCTCAAAAGAGTAGAGGAATCCTCTAATTCTACTTTCAATCTCCGTGAATCCCTAGTTGGAGGCATAGCCATAGATGAGATCGGCACCCCTTTACCTGAAGAAGCCCTAGATATAGCCCTCAGTAGCCACGCTGTTTTGTTCGGCGCAGTGGGTGGGCCCAAATGGGATGATCCCTTAGCTCCTCACCGTCCAGAAGACGCCATTTTGGGCTTACGTAAAGCCCTTGGACTGTTTGCAAACATTCGTCCAGTCAAGGTATATCCATCTTTAATAAATTCCAGCTCCCTCAAACCTTCTGTAATATCAGGTGTAGATATAGTAATAATACGTGAACTAACCGGTGGGCTCTACTTTGCACGTCCGAAGAAACGCTGGAGGACCGCCCGTGGCAGAAAAGGGGTTGACACACTAAGATACACGGAGAAAGAGATAGAGCGTGTACTGAGAGTGGGTTTTGAATTAGCCAGAACAAGGCGCAAGAAACTAACCTCAGTGGACAAAGCAAACGTATTGGAAAGCTCTAGACTTTGGAGAGAAATAGCCACTGAGATGTCTAAAGACTACCCTGATGTGGACACGGAACACATGTTAGTGGACTCCTGTGCTATGGCACTCATAAGGACACCCGCGAGATTCGATGTTCTGGTAGCCGAGAACATGTTTGGAGATATTATTACCGATGAAGCTGCTATCCTGGCTGGCTCACTCGGCATGCTACCATCTTCCAGTCTCGCAGGCATACCACGCGAAGGCACTCAACACAAAGGTGCTTTAGGGCTATACGAACCAATCCATGGCACTGCACCGGACATTGCAGGCCAAGGCAAAGCTAATCCTATAGCTACCATATTAAGTGTAGCTCTTATGTTACGCTATTCGCTTGGGATGTCAGATGCTGCTGCTTCGATAGAGTCAGCTGTGGAAAAGGTACTGGTAGACGGATATCGCACACCAGATATCGCTGAAGAAGGAGCAAAATCTGTCCTGTCAACCAACGAAATGGGTTCGCGCATAATCGATAATATGAATCTCTAGTATCTGGCAGATAGAACCGCCACAGCTATATATATGCCTGAATGCAGGAATCAGTTTCATCAATATGCTGGTGTGGCTGCAAGTTACTCGCTTCTCATAAAAAAGTTACGGGCAGGGAACGATATTTCAATTCCTTCCTGCTTATACCTTTTGAATAATTCTCTTACAAAGTTGTGCCGTACGGTCCAGGATTCCATATATCCAGAACAACGCAAAACCACCCAGAAATTAATATTCGAATCACCGAAATCGGAGAACCATACCGACGGTTCGTAATCAACAATTGCTCCCTGTGTATTAGCAAGCACGGTTTTAGCTACGTCAATAGTAACACTTTCCACCTGATCCAGATCACTGAAATAGGACACACCAACCTGAACATAAACAGACATCGCGTCAGCTGGCCTACTATAATTTGTTGCTAGACTCTCAGCTAATTTGGCATTCGGCATAATTACCATGTTGTCAGACAGCAATCTTATACGAGTGGTCCTCCACCCAATTTGATCTACTTCGCCGATTAGGTCACCTTCTAGTTGCACAAAATCTCCAACACGTATAGATCCATCAGTGATGACATTAAGTCCTGCAAAGAAATTAGTCAGTGTCCCCTGAAGAGCCAACGCCACCGCCAAACCACCTATGCCCAAACCGGCTACCAAAGGCGCGATAGCAATACCCATCTGATCCAGCACCATCAAGGCACCCATAGCCGTAATGATTATAGAAGCAATACGTTTGGCCATAGGTAATAGGGAATTCAGGGCTTTTGTTTGCCCTGTTCTCCTCCCCAATTTCCTGATGGACCAACTGAGCAAATCTCCTTGAACCCTAATGCCAGAATAAGTGAGTATCACAATGCTCAGAATTACGAATATATTTCTCATTACTGAGAAATACTCACTAATCGAGGATATCCCCAGAACCCCTGTATACATACCGGAAGCTATTATCCAAAGGGATAAGGCACCATCCACATCATTCAGGATATGCCCACCTACGCTATTTCGCGACCGTGACAGAAGTTTTGACTTGATCCTGTTACATCCAAATCTAACCACAAATGCCACAATTAAACCAACCAATATGCTTGAGGCAAGTTGAATCAATTCAATGGGGGTGACATCAATAGACAAATTAGACAAATCCAAGCTCATTTTAGTAACAATCCATTCCGTCAGAGATTACCAACAACTAGCGCATTCTACAATAACCAAGCCTTTGTGTGACCAAAATCCTTATCGGTTAGTCGCTAATTCCGCACGGGTACACCTTAATTCCCAATATATGCAATGTTATCCGTCACATTACGGTCGGTCAATGGCTAACCAGAATAATACTTCCAAATATGGATCGTGACGACCTTAAAACAAATGTGTTGATACATGAAGCGAAAGTAATTAATTGGACCGCTGAAAGGCCTGATTGACTTATCTGTAGAGCGCTGATAGCATTCCGTAATGAGTAACAGGATTTTTGTAATGGCCATATTAGTGGCTATTTTGCTATCAGCTGGTGCGGCCACACGGGACTATTTCCTAATAGATCTGATGATTTCAAGAACTATCCAGGAAATAGACATCTCTCCATGGAACAGGGTCATGGAAACCGCGTCTGTACTTGGCACCACGTTGCCAATGGCATGTTTATCGGTAGGATTTTTCTGCTGGTTTCTGTTTAAGCGGCAAAGAGCAGAATATGTAGTCCTCGGCAGTGCCCTGCTCAGCTTTGGCCTAAATCCTATCCTAAAACTATTGATAGACAGACCGAGGCCAACAGAAGAACTAGTAACGATATGGAGAGACTCTGCCGGGATGGGTTTCCCAAGTGGCCACGCCTACACATCAATGGTTTTGTTTGGTCTACTGTTTTATCTAGCCCCCACTATGTTATCAGTAAGAAGATCCAAAACCCTGCGCCTAATGAGGGTGACATGCTTATCAATGATAGCTTTAATAGGTATATCCAGAGTATACCTTGGTGTTCACTGGCCAAGCGATGTCCTTGGAGGATTCTTAGTGGGCGGCATTATATTGTCTTTACTTATAAGTCTTCATAGGCAATACAAACCTGAATCCAATCAACACTAACACAATAAACGACCTCACTGCCTACCAGATAGAACATGCCTCCGGTCCTTAAACATAAGGACTAATTTTTATTTAGTTAGGCGGGTCCTAATCCTCAGTACTTTTTATATCTGACTCTATGACCAAATATAAAGGGTCTTTAACCAGTATCATCGTACTGGCTGTTATATTAATACACAGGTATAATGACTCCCATGAACCTCCAATTTATACTGGCTGTTAGGGGTTAGCCATGCATTGGGCTTTAGTGGCCCTCATAGGTGCGGGCATTACAGCCCTAGTTAGTATTTCGGACAAAACCGTCATACACAAGTATGCAAGGACGCCATGTACTTTACCATTGCTAATAGGCATGGCTCAGACAACAGTTGGCATTGTTACATTACTGGTAACCCACGTGCCAAATAACGCTGATTTAACATCAATCTTGTCGGCAATGGTATCAGGAGCACTCTTCGGACTAAGCGGTATACTTTCCCAAAGAGTCTTATACACCCAAGAAGTCTCCAGAACCATCCCAATAACCCAATCCGCTCCTATATTTGCCGCTATCTTGGCCCTGGTAATACTGAATGAGGCAATAACTCCTATTCAGTGGCTCGGAATAATCATAACAGTAATAGGCAGCATGCTCATATCAGTCCGGACAGATAGTGTATCAGGGAGTATATTTCTGGATAAATCCTTTTACTTACTAATGATATCGGCCTTCTTCTTTGGTGCCGCTAACGTAATTGGCAAGGTAGCCCTGAATGAATTACCGCTGATATTTACACATGGCCTAAGAATGCTTTCGTTAGGCATCATATTCTTGATCTTCAACCTACGACCTGAACCTTGGTCTGACGTTAAACAATTCTTCAAAGATCGCAGTCCCGCTCTTTTATTTGTATCCGTTAACGAATTCTTAACAGCAAATTTGGGTCTGATAACCTTCCTTTGGGCTTTATCCCTAGGACCGGCGTCCCTGGTTTCCGCAATGTTTGGAACTCGGGCACTATTTGTAGTGCTATATAGTCTATCTATAGCCACGGTGTGGAAAGGAGCTCTAGGAGAAGAAATTGCCGCTAGCAGTACCCTAAATAAAGTCTTTTCCACAAGCCTGATTGTCGTTGGAGTCACTGTTGTGGCAATGTGAATAAACTGATGATATAAGCAAGTTAACTAACCAGGCTGAGGTTAATGCCGTACCGCAATAGCTCACACCTAAGATTAAAGCAGATATTTGGAATTCCAAATATCCCAGTGGATGGAGGTTATTCCTTCTGTTCAGCTAAGGTAAAAACCCGAACTCTATACCTGTAATCATTTTTCGGCATACTTATCAATAGCGTCTTGAAGGGTTGCCCAGGCAAGCAACGCACATTTAATTCTGATTGGGAAATTCTTAACTCCAGCCAATGCCTCCGCTTCGCCCATATCTATATCACCATAGCCAGATAAATCTTTGCCGTACATCATGTCTCTAAAGCACATGTATAGTGATTGGGCTTCATCCAGGTTCTTCCCCTTAATGGCTTCTCCCAAAATTGAAGTGGATGCACAACTTATTGAACACCCAACACCTCTAAAGCTCACATCTTCTACCGTGCCGTTTGATAATTTAATCTGAATTTCGACTTCATCCCCACAGAACGGGTTCATTCCCTCCGTTGCTATATCGGCAGTCTCCAAATATTTCTGATTCCTGGGAGTACGGTAATGGTCAAGTATGATCTCCTGATAGAGATCATCAATCTCTGTAAAATCGAAATTGCTCATGCCTATAACAGCTCCAGTAATCTCATCTCATTCATTTTTTGAAATAGTTCAACGCTGCTCGCAGAGCGTCTACGAGTATATCTATTTCTTGCTCTGTATTGTATATATAAAAACTTGCCCTAGCTGTGGCGGGAACTTTTAGTTTGCTCATAAGTGGCATGGCGCAATGATGACCAGTCCTAATAGCAATACCTTCTCGATCCAATATGGTACCGACATCGTGAGGGTGTACACCACCTCCATAGAAAGACACGATACCTCCACGTTTTTCGACGTCCGTAGGTCCATATACTTTCAATTCTTCTAAATCCTTGAAAGCATTGAGCGCATATTCTGTGAGCTTGATTTCATGATCACGAACCGCATTCATTCCCAATGATACCAAATAATCAATGGCAGATCCCATAGCAATAGTATCAGCTATATTTGGTGTGCCCGCCTCAAATCTCATCGGCAAATCATTCCAGGTTGCAGAGTCATCCCAAACCTGTCGGACCATTTCTCCACCCCGCAAAAACGGTTCCATGTCCTGCAAAACCTCATCCTTAACGTACAAAACACCTATTCCTGTAGGCCCCAACATTTTGTGGCCAGAAAAGGCCAGGAAATCGCAGTTCATGTCCACTACATCCACTTTGATGTGAGGAACACTTTGTGCACCGTCAATCAGAATTTTTGCTCCGACACGGTGAGCCATTTCACCCAATTCTTTCACCGGGTTAATAGTCCCAACAACATTCGACATATGGTTTAGGGCCAGGAGTTTGGTTCTAGACGTCAGCAAACTGTCCAAATCGGATAGATCAAGGCTCTGGTCTTCAGTCAATGGGATAAATCTCAACAGGGCCCCTCGATCTTGAGCGACCTTTTGCCATGGAACCAGATTGCTGTGATGTTCCATGTGGGTAGTAAGAATTTCATCCCCTTCTACAATGTTGTGTTGAGCCCAACTCTGGGCAACCAAATTAATAGCCTCTGTAGTATTCCTTACAAATATTAGGTTGTCTTTAGACGGACTGCATATGAAATCAGAACACTTCTGGCGAGCTTCTTCATAACATTCAGTTGCCTCCATACTCAGCAAATGAACCCCGCGATGAATATTAGAATTATATCTTTCGTAGTATTCGGTCAATGCACTGATAACCGAACTGGGTTTTTGGGAAGTAGCAGCGTTATCCAAGTACACCAAGGGCTTACCATAGACTTCCCTAGACAGAATAGGGAAGTCTTTCCTTATGGATTCTACGTCAAGCATTCTACAAGTCTTTCCCTCTAGTGACATTCAATATGCATGATATTTCTACAATCACCAGCATGGATTTATTCAGGCATCTAACCAACTGTCCAACTTAGTTTCAATTAAACCACTAATTTGGACACGCAATGCCTCGTTAGTCACAGTGTCAACAACTTCACTAAGGAAGGCCCTAGTTAGCATAGACATGGCAACTTTTTCATCTATCCCTCTACTTCTCAGGTAAAACAGGCTATTTTCGTCTATCTGACCACATGCTGCTCCATGGCCGCATTTCACATCATCACAGTAAACCCAGAAGGCAGGCTTGGTATCAGCTTCGGCTTCGTTAGATAGCAATAAATTCTTATCTACTTGGCTGGCATTAACTTTCACTGCCCCTTCACGCACGATAATGCTACCATGAAATACAGATCGGGATTTTCCATCCAATATCCCTTTGTAAAGTTCCCTGCTTTCAGTGTAAGGCTTGGCATGATCAATGATGACCTGGTTATCTACATGTTGATTTCCATTTACCATATACAACCCGTTAAGATTACACGTACTACCTTCATCCTCGGTAAGAACATTGAGATTATTCCTCACCAATTTACCGCCCAAATCGACATTGACAGAAGAAAATCTGCTGTCCCTACCTAGAGCTACCTCAGTAGTACTAACGTGATAACCATTGTCACTATGCTGCTGTATTTTGCTATAATTGACATTAGCTCCATCAGCTAATCGTATCTCGGTCACGTTATTGCTAAAATATCGGCCCGAGTCAGACAAACATCCGAAGGATTCCACCACGCTGACCTTACTGTTTACATCGGCAACAATAAGGACTCGGGTATTGGCGAAAATATCGACCCCTTGAGCCCCAGTCAAAAACAGCAATTTTATCGGTTCATCTATGCTAGTTGATTCAGGAATATACAGGAAGGCCCCATCGTCAGTACAAGCTGTATTAAGGGCAGTAAAGCCATTGGAGTCACAATCAGCATACCTGGACAGATTATCTCGCACCAAATCTGAAGCAAGTACCACGGCATCAGCGAGGTTCATTACCATCACGCCCGAGGGCAAATTGCCCACACTGGACAGCCCCGATGAATAACGGCCGTTAACAAATACCAGTTGAATGGCTGAGGGACCGCCCAAATCTATAGAATTAAGGGCATCACTACCAGAATCGTCAATGACTTCTGCTACAGCCGGTTGAAATCCTCCTTTGGCTATTGGACCAACGTCAGTATATTTCCATTCCTCGTTACCATGTCTGGCTGTCGGCAAACCTATCTTCTGAAATTTAACAGCTGCAGCCTCGCGTAGTTCACGAATCCAATGTGGATTCGTATCACTAAAGCGTTCTTGAACGGCTTGGATATCTGACAAGGAGATTTCTTTGCTAGCATTACGATCGATAGACATAAAAATCACCCGTAATTATTGCAAACCGGAGGCTGTTTCAAATCGGTCATATCCCTCAGATTCTATCTCTAGTGCTAAGTCTTTATCGCCAGACTCAATAACTTTTCCGTCTACAAAGACATGGACTAAGTCAGGTACCACCAGATTTAATATTCTCTGATAATGGGTGACCAAAATAACCGCATTATCCGAGTTTCTCAAACTGTTGATGCCCTCAGCCACAATCCTCAGTGCGTCCACGTCTAATCCGGAATCCGGCTCATCTAGGATAGCTAGTTTGGGTTGAAATACAGCCATTTGCAAAATTTCATTTCGCTTCTTTTCTCCACCAGAGAAGCCTTCGTTCACTGCCCTCTTAGTCAGATTGCGATCCATATGTACAACCTCTACTTTTTCATTGAGGAAACGGTCAAATTTTAATACATCCATCTCTTCCAGTTGTTTACTTTTTCTAATGGCATTAAAACCAGCCCTCATGAAATGATCTAATCTGACCCCAGGCACTTCCGTGGGATGTTGAAAACACAAAAATAACCCTGCCCTGGCTCGATTTTCTGGAAGCATACCCAATAATTCGTCACCGTCAAACAAAACACTACCAGAGGTTGCTTCATAAGAAGGATTCCCCGCCAAAACGTTCGCCAGAGTGCTTTTACCAGACCCGTTCGGACCCATTATTGCATGGACCTCTCCAGGATTTACATCCAAGTCAACGCCTTTAAGTATCTCGACGCCACCTATAGCGGCATGAAGGTCTCTTATTTGAAGCAAGACACACCCCCTTGTATCATCATCCTACCGTACCCTCTAAGTTCATCTCCAAGAGGCGCGTTGCTTCAACTGCAAATTCTAATGGGAGCTGTTTAAAAACTTCTTTGCAGAAACCATTAATGATTAGAGAATGTGCTTCCTCAATGGAAATACCTCTCTGATTGCAATAAAACAATTGGGCCTCACTCACCTTAGAAGTAAAAGCCTCATGCTCCAAATGGGCTGAATTATTACGAACTTCAACATATGGTGTGGTGTGAGCACCACACTCATCACCCAACAATAAGGAGTCACATTGGGTAAAATTCCAAGCCTTATCCGCTTTTGGATTAACCCTTACTAGTCCCCTATAAGTATTTTGAGCATGGCCAGCAGAAATACCTTTAGCAATAATTGTGCTGCGAGTATTCTTACCTAAATGTGTCATCTTGGTACCCGTGTCAGCCTGTTGATAACCTTTCGTCAAGGCCACTGAGTAGAATTCCCCTATTGAATTGTCACCTTGAAGTATAACGCTCGGGTATTTCCATGTGATTGCCGATCCAGTTTCTACTTGAGTCCATGATATTTTGGAGTTTTTACCAGAACATTTGCCGCGCTTGGTGACAAAATTATATATACCACCTTTTCCATTCTCATCGCCAGGATACCAATTTTGGATGGTAGAGTACTTGATTTCAGCATTAGCCTCGGTGAACAATTCAACAACTGCGGCATGCAGTTGATTTTCATCTCTCATTGGTGCACTGCAACCCTCTAAATAACTGACATAACTACCCTCATCAGCGATGATCAATGTCCGTTCAAATTGACCAGAACCTTGAGTGTTAATACGAAAATATGTTGTGAGTTCCATAGGGCAACGCACGCCTTTTGGCACATAGCAAAACGAACCATCAGAGAATACAGCCGCATTAAGGGCTGCATAAAAATTATCGGAATATGGCACCACGGATCCCATATACTTTCTAACTAATTCCGGGTGATTCTGAACTGCTTCAGACATCGAACAAAAGATTATCCCCTGTTTCAATAGCTCTTCCTTAAATGTAGTAGCTATCGAAACACTATCGAAAACGGCATCCACTGCAACTCCAGCCAAGCGTTTTTGCTCCTGCAGTGGAATGCCTAGCTTTTCATATGTATTCAATATCTCAGGATCTACATCATCGAGACTCTCTAATTTCTCCTGGGCCTTGGGTGCAGCGTAATAAATTATGTTCTGGAAATCTATGGGAGGATGACTTATGTTAGCCCAACCAGGTAATCGCTGTTTATCCATCAATGACACGAAATGCCTGTAGGCTTTAAGCCGTGATTCCAACATCCATTCTGGCTCATTCTTCTTGGCAGATATAAACCTCACGGTGTCTTCATTTAATCCAGGAGGGAGCGTTTCAGGTTCAATGTCAGTAACAAAACCGTACTTATATTCCTGCTTAGCTACATCTTTAACTACTTGATTGGAGCTAGTCACGAGTCAGATCCTCACAATACATATAAGATATTTCAAACGATCTAGGAGCCTAAAATTCGCTTGCGGCAATCATGCCATACAAGCTATCAATTTCATAAATAATTGTTGACCTCTCAGGTCAACAATCAAGATACCATCCTAAAATTACTGCGTCAAGTGCGTGAATGTAACGTGTGACATGGGTGACCATCCTAGCTTAACTGACGTTATCTACGTCTACATAGCAGCTAGCAATCTGAGATTATTAGACCCTGACCATGAATTATGTACTGGATCATCTCCGATGGTGTGCTCCCAATTGACTTAAGCATGGGCCAATGATATAGTCGCTCAATCATATTTACTACTAGGTGGCAACCATTGCAGATTCCTCATCTTAAAGAAGTGCGCAGGGCTTACGGCTTTGACGAGGTGGCAATCGTTCCAGGAGATGTAACCGTCAATCCTGACCAGACTGATCTTGATTTCTCTATAGGAGATATTAAGTTGTCTATACCATTCCTTGCATCCTCGTTAGATGCAATAGCTTCCCCGCAATTCGCGGCCAAGATCGGGGCCCTTGGAGGCCTAGCAGTACTTAACCTGGAAGGCATCTACACTCGCTACAAGGACGCTGAACAGGTAATACGGCAAATAGTAGAAGTTCCACAAGAAGAAGCCACTTCTCTGTTACAAAAAATTTACTCTTCACCAATGAAAGATAATCTTGTAGCAGAAAGAATTCAAGAAATCAAGAAGGCCGGTGTTGCTTGTGCTGTGTCGGTAACTCCAGCCAATGCCAAACGGCTGATACCGATAGCCGTGGAGGCCGGTGCAGATGTGCTCTTCATCCAATCAACAGTAACGACTGCCCGACACATTTCAAAAAGCACGGTTGGTCTTAATTTGGCTGATGTTTGCAAACAATCCAAAATACCGGTAGTAGTAGGCAATACGGTAACATATAACGCCACTCTCGAGCTTATGGAAACTGGCGTACAAGGAATACTGGTAGGCGTAGGACCCGGCGCCATCTGTACTACCCGGGAAGTAGAGGGAATAGGAGTGCCACAGGTAACAGCTACCTTGGAATGCGCGGCAGCTCGGCAAGAATATTTCCAGCGAACTGGACGGTATGTACCGATCATTACAGACGGCGGCATGCGAACAGGCGGGGATATCTGTAAAGCCATTGCCAGTGGGGCAGATGCCGTAATGCTCGGCACAACTTTTGCACAGGCTGAAGAAGCTCCTGGCATGGGATACAACTGGGGTATGGCAAGTTTCCATCCAGCGCTGCCGCGTGGCACAAGGATAAATGTAGGCTCCAAAGGGCCACTGGAGCAAATCCTATTCGGCCCAACATCTATGACTGACGGCACTCAAAACTTAACCGGAGCCCTCCGGGCTGCTATGGGTATGTGCGGATGCTTCACTATTGCTGACATGCAAAATGCCGAGCTTGTTATCGCACCCGCTATCAAGACGGAAGGAAAATACTTCCAGCTAGCTGGCAGATGGTAGCACCAGAGATTCTAAACAATATCCACCTCCCAATCCCTAGGCATTTTGCCTGAAACTGAGAAACCTATATTCTATCCCTTGGATTAATCAATGGGGGCTATCTACCTAACTTAGCTTGCGATTAATAAACATACTGCTTGATTTTGACTGTGAACAGCTTCTGATATACTCTACTATATCTGCTAACCCACAGCTACATACCAAAAGTTATTATGAAAAACAGACACCTTCTATCAATATCGGACCTTAGCCCACAAGATATACAACTACTGATAAATAGGGCCCAAGTCCTTAAGGAGCAGACTCGTCCAAATATCCTGTCGGACCAATCAGTGGCTCTGTTATTCGAAAAACCATCCTTGAGAACAAAAGTCTCTTTCGATATTGCCGTGGAACAGCTAGGAGGACACTGTGTGTATCTTGGAAAAGAAGAGGTAGGATTGGGGGTGAGGGAATCACCGGCTAATGTGGCCAAAGTTATGTCCAGGTACGTAAATGCATTGGTGGTACGTACGTACGCTCAGTCGGTATTGGAAAATCTGGCCAAACATTCCTCCATACCCGTCATAAACGCATTATCCGATGAGGAGCATCCATGTCAGGCGCTGGCAGATTTGCTCACTATATATGAGAACAAAGGGAAACTGACCGGCATTAATGTGACCTATGTAGGTGACGGCAATAACGTGGCTGCAAGTCTAGCAATTGCTGCTGCAAGCGTAGGCATCAATATCTCTATAGCATCGCCTGTCGGATACGAGCTACCAATCAATATAGCACACGAAATCCAAAGAAGAGCCCAAGATACGAACGCGCAGATCAAAATCGGCAACAACCCTCTAGAAATGCTACGCGGGGCTGACGTCATTTATACAGATGTGTGGGTGAGCATGGGACAGGAGACAGAAACTAAAGAAAGACTTCAATCGTTTGAGAAATACCGAGTAGATGAGGACTTATTGGCTATCGCTGGACCCAATGCAGTATTCATGCACCCTCTACCTGCCCACCCTGGAGAAGAAATCTCTTTAGGTATGTTGGACCATCCCCAATCAATTGTATTTGACCAGGCTGAGAACCGACTGCACATACAGAAAGCCATACTAGCCGAAATATTAGGCTAATGGGGAATAGACATGACCAAGCCTTTAGTAGCAATAGTCGGTAGACCTAATGTAGGGAAATCCACTTTATTCAACAGGTTGGTTGGACATTCCAAGGCCATAGTTTCTGATTCCCCTGGCACCACACGAGACAGAATAACAGCCACAATACCATGGAAAGAAGGATCCATGATCCTGATAGATACCGGTGGCATTGAATCATCCCATATGTCTGAACCATTGGAGCAGGTAATGCATCAAGTTGATCTGGCCATCGAAGAATCTGACATTCTGTTATTCGTGGTAGATGTTAATGACGGTGTAACACATCAAGACATAGAGATTGCTGATTCTATTCGAAAGCTAGGTAAACTTTCGATTCTCACAATTAACAAAGTAGACAATCATCAGAAAGAACTCCAGGCAATGGAATTCTACCAATTAGCCCTCGGAGATCCCCTCTTGATAAGTGCATATCATAACTTGGGCATATCTGACTTATTAGATGAATTGAATAACTTATTACCACCAGAACCTGACACTGACGATATTCTTGAAGGCCCTAGGTTTGCAATATTGGGGCGTCCGAACGTTGGCAAATCATCACTCATCAATGCCATATTGGGAAATGACAGGACCATAGTTTCAAGTGTACCAGGCACCACTCGAGATTCGATAGATATACAATTTCATTTTGACAACGAGCCGATTTCCATCATAGATACTGCAGGAGTCAGGAAATCTGGCAAAGTCGAATCGGGTATCGAAAAATATAGTGTGCTTAGAACAATCAGAGCACTGGAAAATTCAGATGTATGCCTACTGTTGACAGATGCCTCAGAAATACTCGCAAATCAGGATACCCATATAGCTGGCTACATTAAAGACAGTTTTAAGGGAGTTGTAGTAGTAGTTAACAAATGGGACCTCATACAAGATCAAATGACCCAAGAGGAAGCAACATTTGAGATTCGCCGCAGACTTAAATTTATTCCTTATGCCCCAATCTGTTTTACATCGGCTATCAATCGCATAGGTGTAGAGGATGCAGTAAAAACAGCCATTGAGGTTTATAGACACGGCAAGACTATGATATCCCGCAGCGATCTAAAACGTGTCCTGATTTCAGCTCTAGCATCACATATGCCACCAAGCAGGGGAGGCAAAAACCTAAGAATATCAAGAATGTACCAAAAGGATGTCAGCCCTCCAACTTTTGTGACTTTCGTGAATAATCCAGAGCTAATACACTTTTCATACAGGAGATACCTGGAAAATCAACTTCGACTAGCCTTCGGGTTTAAAGGTAATCCCTTACAACTGATATTCTCGAAAAGAGGTAGATAAATTGACCCCAATGTTACTCCTAATCAGTTGCTATCTGATGGGAACCCTACCCTCTGGCTTAATAATCACTAAGATATTCAAGCGCATTGATGTACGCGAATACGGCAGTGGTAACGCAGGGGTGACAAACGTTCTACGGACTGTTGGGATATGGCCTGCCCTGTCTGTATTAACATTTGACGTAGGTAAAGGAATCTTGGCGGTTCTGGTGACGAAAGCAATTGCGCCGTCTCCAGAACTTGAAGTAGGGGCCGCTATATCTGTGATGGTTGGTCATAATTGGCCTATATTTTTAAAATTCAAAGGAGGGAAGGGTAGTGCAACCGGCATTGGTTCTGTGTTCGCCATATCTCCCTGCGCAGGCATAATAATGCTAGCCATTGGCTTACCATTCATAGCATTTTTCAGATATGTATCCTTGGGAGCTATAATCGGATCGTTAGCGGTGTTAATAACAATGATTATAATGCCCATCTACTATCCAGATGCACCCATGGGAGTCACATCGTTGAAATACGCCATATACCCTGGATTGGCAGTGCCCATAATAATATTCCGTCACAGAGAAAACATAAGCCGACTGATGAAAGGCGAAGAAAACAAATTAGGAAAGCGCATAAACACACAAGACCCATCTACACGTTCCTCTTGACCAGGATTATTGAACATGTCAAAAATTGTTGTAACAGGCACCACTAGCTGGGGAACCACATTAGCCATATTGCTGGCCAACAACGGCCACGATGTAACATTATTGGCTCGTTCTGCATCAGAAGCCCAAAATCTAGAAACGTCCAGACAAAATGCGAGGTTCTTACCAGAATTGTTATTCCCTCCCACCATGCACGTGTCAGACTCCATAGAATATGCTACCGATGGCGCAGCCATGGCTATCATTGCAGTTCCATCCAATACCTTGAGAGATAATGTAAAGGCATTGGCTCCTTATCTGGACAAACACACCATTCTCCTAAGTGCCACCAAAGGACTTGAAAAGGGCTCATCTATGCGTATGAGTCAAGTCATCGAAGAAGAATTGCCTAAAGCCAATCTGGACAATATAGCCGTATTGTCTGGCCCAAACTTGGCCAAAGAGGTGGCAATAAGGATACCAACATCTACTGTGATTGCCTCCAAGGATATAACAGTTGCCCAAACGATCCAGGCATTTTTGACATCTTCCTCATTTAGGGTTTACACAAACACCGATATCATAGGAGTCGAGTTGGGCGGCGCTTTGAAGAATGTCATTGCTATTGGCGCAGGCATTAGTGACGGTTTGGGTTACGGTAACAACAGCAAAGCCGCTTTCATTACTAGAGGCCTCGCAGAAATTACTCGTCTTGGCAAGTCAGCAGGAGCTGATCCACTTACATTCGCTGGTTTAGCAGGCTTAGGAGACTTAGTAGCCACCTGTTATAGCAACCTCAGCAGAAACAGATACGTAGGTCACCAATTAGGTGAAGGTTACAAACTACAGGACATTTTATCATCAATGAACAACGTAGCAGAAGGCATAGATACGACAGAGGCAATGATGAAACTTTCTGGCAAATTAGGGATCTCTATGCCGATAACTGAGGCAATTCACTCTGTAGTGTTCAATCAAATGGATCCCAAACAGGCTGTGATGCAACTAATGGAACGTACTGCGCTAGCTGAATAGGAATCAACACACATACTACGGGCTTCAGGAAATACACCAATTGCTAAGCGCTCCACATCGCAACAACTTCTTAATAACGACGTTAATCACTATATCGAACAGGTTGTGTGAACATCTATATATAATAGATCCCAATATTTGCTGTGGTTGACTCATAGCAACCAATATCATACCCTTTCAAGACCAACGCATATAACACCGGAATAACTAATGCGATAGTCGAGTATATGACAAAATGTATGACAAAATATTCATAGATGGCGGACTGAGAATAATCACGTCTTACATGCCCCACACTAAATCGGCTAGTTTGGCTTTCTTCTTGGGAACAGGTTCCAGGTACGAGACGGAGCGTGAAGCTGGAATATCACATTTCCTAGAACACATGTGCTTCAAGGGCTCCTCTTGGCACCCCACAACCCAAGAGATTAGCGAGACCATAGAGGGCATGGGTGGATCTATGAACGCCGCCACAGATCGCGAACTTACTACTTATTGGTGCAAGGTGCCTTACCAACATTGCCAACAGGCTCTTGACATCCTGTCTGGAATCATTCTGGACCCATTACTAGACAAAGATGAAATGGAAAAAGAGCGACAAGTAATACTTGAAGAACTGTCTATGACCTATGATGTGCCTAGTTATAGAGCAGACCTATTGATGGATCAAGTTATGTGGCCTGATCAACCTCTGGGTCGAGATGTAGGAGGCAGCAAAGAGTCTGTTCAAGGCATATCTAGAGCCATGTTAGTGGATTATCATCAACGCCAATACACCTCCGGCAATATTGCTATAATCGTCGCAGGCAATATACAACCACAACAAGTTATTGATTCCATATCAAGATATTTTCGGAACTGGAATAATCACAAACCAGGAACATTATTCCCTAAGCAAGATAACCAAGCTGAACCCAAATTCGCTATAGAAACACGAGATACAGAGCAGGCACATCTATGTTTAGGGTTTAAGGGAGTATCTTATTCAGACCCAGACGCCTATCCTATGCAACTACTGGCCACCTTGCTCGGCGAAGGTATGAGTAGCAGATTGTTTCTTCAACTTAGGGAGATCCAGGGTTTAGCGTACGACGTACATACCAGTTCCACCAATCTAAATGACTGCGGTAGCTTGATCACTTATGCAGGTGTAGAACCACGAAATACTGCTAAGGCAATACAATCCATCCTCTACCAACATCATCTGATTAAGGAAAGCCTAACTGAGGTCGAATTGCACAAATGCAAGGAATTTCTCAAAGGACGTCTCATGTTAAGAATGGAAGACAGCCGAAACGTCGCCCACTGGATTGGCACCCAAGAAATCTTAACTGGTCATATTGACACAATTGAGGAGACTGTGAGACGAATTGACTCGGTGACCCCAGAACAAGTGATGGAGATAGCCAGAAAAACGTTGGTCACTAGCAAACTTAACCTCGCAATTGTAGGCCCTGAGGGCGATTATACAGGCCTAAGTGAAACATTGACGTTATAATAAGCACTCATTCATTTATGCAATATACCAGCTGTAAATCAATCGGGCATTTGGGGAATTCATTTACAGCTTATTGAGCATCAGGAAAAATTCCCGGTTACCACCGGATCCAGTTATTCTGGACGCAATCAGACCACGCAACCTAAATCCATTTCCGACAACCCATGAAATAATTCTGCCTATTATATCTGCATGGGATGAGGGGGATCTAACTATGCCTCCTTTACCAATTTCATCAGGCCTAGCCTCATATTGCGGTTTGATTAACGCCAAGATGATCCCCTCTTTAGCCAAATGTTCAGACACCGAAGATAATATCCTGGTCAGTGATATAAACGATACATCGACCGTTATAATATTAACTTTTTCATCTATCACAAATGGATAACTAGCATTGATCCTTTCCATCACAGTTACCCTAGGGTCCTCTCTTAGTCTGTAGTCTAATTGACCATATCCAACATCTAACGAATAGACTTTGCTTACATCATGCTTAAGGAGGCAATGAGTAAATCCTCCAGTTGAAGAACCTATATCTAGAGCTATAAGTCCCTTGAGGTCCAGCTCAAAGTCATGTATCGCATGTGCTAACTTGTTGCCCCCACGGCCATAATAATCGGGCTGTGATTTCAACGATATATCTGATGGCGGAAAAACCGTTTGACTGGGAGCAATCGCGACTCTACCATTGACCGTTATCCTTCCAGCCAGTACATATTTTCTAGCCTCTTCTAGGCTAGATGTTATGCCAAGTTCCGTAAGTGCGTGATCCAGTCGCTTCCGGCTAGTCACAATGCTCCAATATCTCCTTCTATCAGTAAAGCCAAAACCCTTGAGATATCACCGTGGAATAGGATACAGACAATTGAAATTGCACATTAACATATCAAATGCCAATGGACCGCATGTTAATAAATAGAGCAAATTGCCCGTTGTATTACGGTCTTAGTTACGCCAAAAACGCTAAATTCTGTGATGACACCTCGCCATCACCATTTCGAGGATTCCCAAGTTCCCTATACACCCTTGTTAAGAGTATTGAGGAATTCAGTATTGGTAGCAGTACCCTTCAATCTATTCATAAGGGTCTCCGTAGCTTCAGTTGAATCCATAGACCCAGAATTGATCATTGACACCATCCTGCGAAGCAACCAGACCTGCTTCAGGGTCTCTTCACCCAGCAAGAGTTCTTCCCGCCTGGTACCGCTACGCTGAATATCTATTGCCGGGAAAATGCGCCTTTCTGACATACGCCTATCCAAGTGAATTTCCATGTTCCCGGTACCCTTGAATTCCTCGTATATTACTTCGTCCATACGACTCCCAGTATCGACTAAACAAGCAGCCATAATGGTTAGGCTACCTCCCTCTTCAATATTACGGGCCGCACCGAAAAAGCGCTTAGGAGGATACAGCGCAACTGGATCAATACCTCCAGAGAGAGTCCTGCCACTAGTAGGCAGAGATAGATTGTAGGCTCTAGTTAATCTCGTAATGCTGTCCAACAATATAACAACATTTTTACCACTTTCCACCAAACGCTTGGCTCTTTCAAGAGCTAATTCAGCCACACGACAGTGATCTTCAACAGGATCATCAAAAGTCGAACTAAAAACTTCCCCATCTATAGATCTTTTGACATCAGTGACTTCTTCTGGTCTTTCCCCTATAAGGGCCACCATTAGATTGACGTCCAGATTATTAGCCATAATCCCTTGAGCTATATGCTTAAGCAATGTGGTTTTGCCAGCTTTAGGAGGAGAAACTATCAGGCCCCTCTGTCCTGCACCCACTGGAGCGATAAGGTCCATGAGTCTAGTGGACAGATTGTCTTTATTAGTCTCCAGTTTCAATTGTTCATTTGGGAACACTGGAGTCAGACTATCAAATGTCCTCCTGTCCCTAGAGGCGTTCGGATCACCTCCATTAACTCCCTCTACACGCACCAGGCCGTAATATTTTTCGTTATCTTTAGGAGGTCTTACTTGTCCCATAATTTGGTCGCCGGTTCTAAGAGCAAATCTTCGAACCTGGGACTGGGACACATAAACATCATTAGAGCTAAGTTTAAGGTCTGGTTTTCTGAGAAAACCGTGACCGTCGTGCGCAAGGTCCAATATACCCGAGGCTAATATGCAACCCTGTTGTTCGGCATAGGTTTGCATCATCTTAAAAACGATTTCGCTCTTAGGCAAAGCAGCCAGACCATTTTCCAATCCCAATTCCTGAGCTTCTTTCAGTAATTCCTCTTTATTCTTACTATCTAATTCTGCCAGATTCATGACCGCATATCACCCATCTTACGGACTCCTGTACATATATTCTTCGAACCAGCTTCCATTTCACTAGTCAGCTACACTGTCTATACATAAACCGTTGTTCACCCCCCGTGCGGGAACAATGTGACGCTACATACAAACTCAAATCTATCTGAAAGAAATCTTTATCCAGTATAAACTCGCCCATCGAGTCAACACTATGAGAACCCTCAGAATAAATGTTGGATGCAGACAAGGTATACGGGGGAGGCATAAAGCTCTACTGAGCCCAGTCTATCATATTTATCCAGATACGTCCATCCAACTATTACCGTAACCTAAGACACTTCCAAATATCAATCGCCTTTCGGTCATTTAGACTGTATAGGTAAAGGATGTTGCCCGCCTTCTCTTATGATGTTTTTGGCAGCGCCCACGAATTCCCTAAACAATGGATGTGCCTCTGTAGGCCTAGACAAGAATTCTGGATGAAATTGCACTCCTATCATAAATGGATGATCTGTCAATTCCGAAATTTCCACCAGATTCCCATCTGGTGAGAGACCACTCGCTATCAGGCCTCCCTCTTGAAGCCTTTCTCTATAGGAGTTATTGAACTCAAATCTATGGCGATGTCTTTCACTTATTTCTGAGGTGCCATAAGCAAGGGCAGCCTTACTACCTTCAGTTAAATTACACTTATACACTCCAAGCCTCATCGTACCACCTTTGGAGTGAACTCCTCGTTGATCAGGCATTAGATCTATCACCGGATGAGAAGTGCTTTCGTCAAATTCCGTCGAGTTGGCTTCGGTAAATTCCAGCACAGTCCTAGCCATTTCAACCACCATCATTTGCATGCCTAGGCACAGACCAAAATAAGGGACTTTATGTTCCCTAGCATACCTTGCAGTCTCTATCATTCCCTCTATGCCTCTAGGACCGAATCCGCCAGGCACAACAATGCCACTAGCCAATCCTAGATGAGCATCTGGTCCATCTTGTTCAATATCCTCGGCCCTCACCCACCTAATTTCTATATCGGTACCATGGTACAGGCCTGCATGCCGCAGTGCCTCTCGTACCGAGATATATGAGTCAGGCAAATCTACGTACTTACCAACAACGGCAATCTGTATAGTTTCATCTAATGCCTTCATACGCTCAACCATCGACTCCCACTGAGACATATCCTTCCCTTTTTCCTTCAGGCCTAACGACGTTATGATACGATCTGCCAGGCCAGCTTTCTCCAATATCATTGGGATTTCATAGACATTTGATACGGTTGGCAGCGGTATTACCCCATCACTATCCACATCACAGAAAAGTGATATCTTGGCTTTTATACCTTCCGGTACCTCATAATCACTCCGACACAATATGGCATCCGGTTGTATGCCTATACTCCTCAATTCTTTAACACTATGCTGAGTAGGTTTAGTCTTTAGCTCACCAGTGGAACTAATATATGGCAAGAAAGTCACATGTATATAGAATACGTTATCACGACCAACCTGATTCCTCATTTGTCTTATGGCTTCCAAAAATGGTAAGCCCTCTATGTCACCTACAGTACCACCAACCTCAACCACTACAACATCAGATTCGGATTCTCCAGCCAATCGTTCAATTCTATTCTTAATCTCATTAGTGACATGTGGAACCGCCTGTATAGTACCTCCCAGAAATTCCCCCCTCCTCTCTTGAGCAATAACAGAGCTGTATATCTGGCCAGCGGTTACATTCGATAAATTCGTAAGCCTGACATCTATAAACCTCTCATAATGACCTAGATCCAAATCAGTCTCAGAGCCATCATCGGTCACAAAAACCTCTCCATGTTGATATGGAGACATAGTTCCTGGATCAACATTAAGATATGGGTCGAGCTTCTGCACCGAGACAGTTATACCACGACTCTTCAGAATGCGACCTATAGAGGCCACACTTATGCCCTTGCCCACGGAACTAACTACCCCTCCACTAACAAACACGTATTTGGTCATATTAAATTTCTACATTCTCCTATTTGAAGTCTACAGAACTGAGGGTTTTCATCGCACCTTACTTCACTGTAATGTGCCTCAGCATGCGGGATATGCTTTGGCATTATGCCTAAACCGCTGTTTAAAACTTAAATCCAACAAAACGAACCACACTTACTGATATAACACCTAAACCAACCGCATAATATTTTGACAGAAAAGGAATTGTCAAGTGATTATGGTACAACTTGTATCCGACACTATGGTAAGTGACAAACACGGTCAAGGCATATCTGATTGTCATTGCAGGATAACGTGTGAATATTACAAACAAACCAGATCATAGACCACATGAGAGTAATACTGCCAGACTATTGCTCGTCCGATGCCTGCATTGAGGGTGTGTTCTCAGTTTGCCAATCATCTAGCTGTAGGGTGTTATCCAATCTACGCTTATAACGCTCCAAATGGTCACTTCCTATCCTATAGGATTCTGACATCTGATCCAATCTTTTCCCTAAGTCCTCATGTTTACCATAGAAGAATTGAAATGATTTTTGCATGTCTAGCAGACCATCCTGTAATTTCCTAGCATTTGCAATAATTTCAACATTCCTTATTGACAATAAAACGATCTGCAAAAAAGCGTAAAAAGTATTCGGACTCACTGGTAAGACATGATGAGTCTGAGCAAAGTCAAATATTCTTGAAGGTTCACCAATATAATTATTCTCTGCGATAGTTTCATAATAAATAGCTTCTGATGGTATAAACATGAGGGCAAAGTCAGAGGTGCCCTTTTCAGGCTTTACATACTTGGTACTAATATGCATTATTTGTCTTCTAACTGCATCCTCAAATGCTTTCCAGTGAATCGATCTATCATCCTTGGATTCGCTTTCCATATATCTGATATAATCCACTCTGGGGAATTTCGCATCAATAGGAACTACTACATCTCTGTATTTGACCACACAATCTACTATGGCACCGTGATCTATCGTGTATTGTCTTTGCCATATACCAACTGGCAAAACCCTATCAAGCATCTCTTCCAAAATGACTTCCCCATAAGTGCCTCGCAACTTGGGAGCTTGGAGTAAATCTTTCAGAGATTGCCCCAACTTTTGGGCTTCCTCCTGCTGTGCAGTCAATTTCTGTATCGCTTGGCCAATCTCAGCAAAAGCGATCAATTGATCCTTTAGTTGTATTTCCCTATCTCTAGAAGAATCTCCGGTTTTCTTCTGATTTGCCAAAAACAACGCCAACATACCAGCAAGAAAGATCACAGAGCCTAAGATTATATAATCCACTGTTAATCACCTACAAATATTCACTCGATAATCGAATCCTGGTGAAATAACTTTATATCAAAACCACATTAACAATCATATGTCCGCAATATCCTAGCCACAACCGGACACCAATTAAGAATGCTGCCGTTCATAGGCATCTATCTTGTCCTCATTTTGCAAAGTCAACCCTATATCGTCGAGGCCTTTCAAAAGACAGTCACGCCTGAAGGAATCGGTAGTGAAACTCACATCGAATCCTTCCGAGTCGGATATGCGACAGTTCTCCAGATCCACCGTCAGCTCATACCCTTCTATTCTGGAATGAGATTTTTCCATCAATTGTTTAACGTCATGCTCTTCCAAAACTATTGGCAACATTCCATTCTGAAAACAGTTATTATGGAAAATATCCGCAAAACTAGGTGCAATAATCACTCTAAACCCATAATCCAATAATGCCCAAGGTGCATGTTCACGGGATGAACCACCACCGAAATTACGCCCGGAAACCAGTATAGATGCCCCTTTGTAGTTAGCTTTATTTAGCTCGAATTCTGGGTTTGGTTGGCCATCCGGTAGAAAGCGCCAACCAGGTTGCGAGAATAGAAACTGTCCGAAACCAGTTCGTTCAATTCTTTTCAAATGTACGGCTGGTATAATCTGGTCGGTATCCACATTTTCCCGGTCTAATGCTGCGACTATGCCAGTCAATTTAATAAACGGTTCCATAATATGCTCCTATAAACTAATTAAACACTGATCACATGAGATTGATTTGTGTGCGATCCCATGAACAACAGCCTATTGCCAGTCTCGAATGTCCACGAAATGTCCCGCTATGGCCGCTGCCGCAGCCATTTCAGGACCTACTAAATGAGTCCGCCCTCCAGGTCCTTGTCTACCCTCGAAATTCCTGTTGGATGTAGATGCAGCCCTTTCGCCGGGTTGTAGTATATCCGGATTCATCCCCAGACACATAGAGCAGCCTGCCTCCCTCCATTCGAATCCAGCATCCCTAAATACACCGTCCAAACCCTCTCTTTCGGCCTGAACTTTCACGGTAAAAGAACCCGGAACTACTATAGCGCTTACATCTGGATTTACCTGTTTACCTTTAACTATCTCTGCTGCTGCTCTAAGATCCTCTATCCTAGAATTTGTGCAGGAACCTATAAATACCTTGTTAAGCGAGATTTCTTGAATAGGGGTATTTGGTTGAAGATCCATATACTGCAACGCTCGCTCAGCAGCAGCTTTTTCGCTCTCAGTATTGAAGGAGTTCGGGTCTGGTACTCGATCAGTGATCGAGGCAACCATCCCTGGATTAGTACCCCAACTCACAAAAGGGGATAGAGTTGCTGCATCAATCTCCACCAACTTGTCAAAGTGGGCGCCTTCGTCACTCGGCAATTCAAGCCAACGTTCAATCGCTCTATCAAACTCCTCACCCTGAGGAACCTGGGGTTTACCCCTCATATAATCAAAGGTGGTTTGGTCAGGTGCAATCAAACCAGCTCTAGCACCGCCCTCTATCGACATGTTGCAGACCGTCATGCGACCGGCCATCGATAAAGATCTTATTGCTTCGCCCGTATATTCTATGACATGGCCTACCCCGCCACCTACTCCTATCTGTCCGATAATTGCCAATATCAAATCTTTGGCAGTAACACCTAATGGGAGTTGTCCGTTTATTCGTACCTCCATGTTCTTCGGCTTTTGCTGTAGCAGACATTGTGTGGCAAGGACATGTTCCACTTCAGAAGTACCTATACCTAAGGCAAAAGCACCAAATGCTCCATGAGTGGAGGTATGGCTATCACCACAAACGATCATTTTACCTGGCTGAGTATATCCTTGTTCGGGGCCTATCACATGAACTATGCCTTGACCCGCACTAAACATATCAAAATATGTAATACCGAATTCTTCGGCATTGGCGTTCAATGTTTCAATCTGCCTACGGGATATTTCATCAGCTATCGGGATTGACCTGTCAGTTGTTGGAACATTGTGATCCACTGTACCTACAGTCAACTCCGGTCTACGAACTGATCTGCCAGACAGCCTGAGTCCTTCAAATGCCTGAGCTGAAGTAACTTCGTGAACTAAATGCAAATCAACATACAGCATAGCCGGTTTGCCGGGTTCTTCATGAACGATGTGGCTTTCCCAAATCTTGTCAAACATAGTTTTTGGCATTTCTTGCCCCTTCCCATGGTGTCCCATAAAAGTTTATCGCCTGGAATTCATAATTAGCCAATAGGAACCAATTTCTATTCAGATTCCCTATCTGCCGAGGTGTCAACACCCTCTATGGCCATCAATTTGTTTAGAGCATTCACGTAGGCTTTGGCACTAGCAACAATTATATCGGTGGAGGATCCTCTGCCAGTATAAATCCTCCCACTTTTCTCAATTCGTATGGTCGCATCACCCATAGCATCTGTCCCTTCGGTAACAGCACCTATAGAGAATTCCTTTAGTGTATTAGATACCTGAAGAATTCTATTTATGGCCACGTAAACGGCATCTACGGGGCCTGTTCCAGTAGCTGCGTCAGTTAGAACACGCCCATCCTTATCAATTAACCTGACGGTCGCAGTAGGTATCTCGTGGTCACCACACGAGACCTGAGTATGATCTAGTCTATACAGCTCCACTTCTGTTCTTCTGCGATCGTTCATCAATGCTTCCAGATCCCTATCTGTAATCTCCCTCTTACGATCAGCCAGTTCTTTGAAATCATCAAAGGCTTTGTTCAGCTCATCTTGATTCAAGCTGTAACCCAGATCCTCCAGACGAGCCCTCAAACCTGCCCTTCCACTCAATTTACCTAAAACCAGTCGACTATCCAAAACACCGACAGTTTTAGGATCAATTATTTCATAGGTGGAACGTTCCTTAATAACGCCGTCTTGGTGAATACCTGATGCGTGCCGAAAGGCATTTTGGCCCACTATGGCTTTATTAGGTTGCACAGAGAATCCAGTTATATCACTTACTAGGCGACTCGTACGATAAAGCTGTGTCGTGTCTATTCCAATATTAATGCCGAAAAAATCACCCCTAGTGGCTAAACCCATAATCACTTCTTCCAAAGAGGCATTTCCGGCTCTTTCTCCTATACCATTAATGCATCCCTCAACTTGCCTCACTCCTACTTTGACTGCCGCAAGGCTATTGGCAACGGAAAGTCCAAGGTCATTATGACAATGAACAGAAATCACAGCCCGGTCAATATTTGGAACGTTGTTCTTAATACCAACGATTAACTCGGCAAATTCTTCTGGTATTGCATAACCCACGGTGTCGGGAATATTAACCGTAGTTGCCCCGGCATTTATAGCCGCTTCAAGTAAAGAGTACAAATAACCAGGTTCAGTCCGTGTAGCATCCATTGGGGAAAACTCAACATCCTCAACATGTGTCTTTGCTCTAGCGACAGCAGCTACAGCCATATCCATGACTTCTTCTCGATTTTTGCGGAGCTGGTGCATTATGTGAATATCAGAGCTTGACAGGAAGACATGAATTCTAGGTCTAGAGGCACCCTTTAGTGCTTCTCCGGCTTTGTCAACAGCTGCCAAGTTAGCATGAGCCAAAGATGCAATTATAGGTGTGCGGATTTCCTTAGCGATTGTCTGCACTGCCAGGAAATCGCCCGGAGAACTGGCTGCGAAGCCTGCTTCAATAACATCCACCCTCAGCCTTTCCAGCTGCTTCGCAATTTCCATTTTCTCGTCTAAGGTCATTGCTGCCCCGGCCGCTTGTTCGCCATCCCTCAATGTTGTATCAAATATGATCACTTTTTCATCAGGCATCCTAGAAACTCCTCAATGTATTTCGAGACAATAGACTAGGTTTCTTTAAGAAAGCCCATCATCTCTCTTAGAGACTTGCCAACCTGTTCTATAGGGTGACTAGCATCTTCCTGTCTAAGCCTGTTGAACCTAGGTCGGCCTTCATCATTCTCGGCAATCCATTCTCGCGCAAAAGAACCGTTCTGTATTTCCTCCAGAACCACCTTCATCTTCTGTTTGACACTCTCATCAATAATCCTAGGGCCCCGACTATAATCGCCAAATTCCGCGGTATCACTCACAGAATATCGCATATATTCTAAGCCACCTTGGTATATAAGATCCACGATGAGTTTCAATTCATGCATGCACTCAAAGAAAGCCGACTCAGGCTGATATCCAGCTTCAACCAAAGTCTCGAAGCTAGCCTTAACCAGTGCACTGACACCTCCGCATAAAACTGCTTGCTCGCCGAAAAGGTCGGTCTCAGTTTCCTCTTTGAAAGTAGTCTCCAAAACTCCTGCTCGTGTGCACCCAACTCCTTTAGCGTAAGCTAAGGCCATTTCCTTGGCATTACCAGAAGCATCCTGATGTATCGCCAAAAGACCTGGAACGCCTGATCCTCTGGTAAATATCTCTCGCATGCGATGACCAGGAGCTTTAGGAGCAATCATTGACACATCCACTCCGGGACCAGGTCGTATCTGTTGGTAATGTATATTAAACCCATGAGCAAACATCAATGTCTTGCCATCTGACAAGTTAGGCTCTATAGATTCCCTGTATACTCTACCCTGCAAATGGTCCGGGATAAGCATCATTATCAAATCAGCCTGTTTTGCTACATCCGCCACTGTTTCAACATTTAGTCCAGCTTCCTCGGCCTTAGACCAACTAGAACTGCCTTCATACAGACCAACAACCACATTCACTCCGCTGTCGTTCAAGCTTAGTGCATGAGCATGGCCCTGACTCCCGTAACCAATAATACCTACAGTCTTCCCATCAAGCAGTGATAAGTCCGCGTCATTTGCATAGTATATGATCGCCATAATTAACAGACTCCTTATTAGTGTTTGTGATATATCCTAGTGGCACAGTTTACAACTTACACTAGGTTGATGTCGAATCGGATGACAAGATCAACCAATATTTGACGCCGGCACGGACTCTCTCGTAGCCGGGCTCGGGCACCCGTTTACGATCAAATACTGAAGATATTATTGGATACTATCCAAGGCGAGAGAATTCGACAATCCCCTCATTAGCCCTATCCTTCCAGTTCTCATCACTTCTGCAATACCGAATGGACTCAGTATACGTAACAAGGAATCTACCTTGTTCATGTCTCCAGTCACTTCTATAATGACTGAGTCTTCAGATACATCTACAACATTAGACCGAAAAATCTCGACCAACTGTAGTACCTCCAATCGGGTCTCTGACGTAGTACTGACTTTGACTAACGCCAATTCTCTCGCTACAACACTTTCCTCTGATATGTCAGAAACCTTTACCACGTCTATAAGTTTGTACAGCTGTTTAATAACTTGGTCAACAACTGCACTGTCACTTTGAACCACAAATGTCATCCGTGAGAAACCGTCTGCTTCGCTATGGCCGACAGCCAGACTGGAAATATTGAACCCTCGCCTTCTAAACATACTGGCAATACGATTCAGAACGCCGGGTTTATCCTGAACCAATGCAACCAAAGTATGTTCTTTAATATCTGGATCCATATCTAGATCTTTTCCTCTACTTCGATTGGTTCTTCGATAAGATCCTCGATACTCTTACCTGCGGGGATCATCGGATACACATTTTCCTCTTCCTCGACAACGAAATCAATCAAGACTGGGCCTGAATATCCCATTGCTTCTTTTATTGCTCCATCTATTTGGCTTGCATCAGTCACCCGTATCCCTGGCATACCAAATGCTTCTGCCAGCTTCACGAAGTCAGGATTATGACTGTACTCACTGGCAGTGTATTCTCTATTATAGAAAAATTGTTGCCATTGCCTCACCATACCCAGATGTCGATTGTTAAGTATAGCAATCTTTACAGGTATGTCATTCTCAACCATAGTAGCCAACTCTGACATGGTCATCTGAAATCCACCATCACCTGCTATAGACCAAACAACCTTGTCAGGCATGCCCACTTGTGCTCCCATAGCACCCGGTACCTCATACCCCATTGCACCAGCACCACCAGAGGTGATCATGGAATATGGTTCTCGGAATAAGTAGTGCTGTGCAGCCCACATCTGATGCTGGCCAACACCAGTAACAATAATCGCTTGTCCTTCCGTGGAATCGGAAATGCCCTTGATAATGCTCTGTGGCAAAAGTTTGGAAGTTTTGCGAATCTTAAGAGAAGGGTGAGTATCTCGCAATTGCTGGACATGTGTGAGCCAGTCGACGTGTGTATTTGTGTTTACTACTTGGTTCAGTTGAATCAAAACTTGCTTTAAATCACCCAGGATTGGGGCATCGGCCATCACACTTTTGTTAAGCTCAGAAGGATCTATGTCTACATGAACTATCTTGGCATTTGGAGCGAATTTTTCCAAATCCCCTGTGACTCGGTCATCAAATCTCGCTCCCAGACTAACTATAAGATCCGCCTGATCAAGGGCCATACTGGCCCATGCTACCCCATGCATGCCGGGCATTCCTAGGCTCAATATGTGGTCCTCTGGAAAGCCACTTATACCTAAAAGAGTAGTAATTACTGGTATCTGGGTCTTTTCGGCCAACTCCCGCAGTTCATCAAACGCTCGGGATATCAATATTCCGTGCCCTGCCATTATCACTGGGCGCCTGGCTTCATTTATTAATTGAGCAGCTGCCTTGATTTGTCGCACGTCAGCATCCTCAACTGGTCGATAACCTGGCAAATTTATTGTATCTGGGTATTCGAATTCACTAATTTCCTGCAATACATCCTTAGGGATATCTACCAATACCGGAGATGGTCTGCCAGTACTTGCAATATGAAAAGCTTCCTTTATGGTTGCTGCTATCTCAGAAGCATGCATCACAAGATAATTATGTTTAGTTATTGGTAGAGTGACACCCGTTGTGTCAGTTTCTTGAAACGCATCTTTGCCTATGGCCGCACGGGAAACTTGAGCAGTAATAGCAACAATAGGCACGGAATCCATATTCGCAGCAGCCAACCCGGTTATCAGGTTAGTTGCACCAGGGCCTGAGGTCGCCCAACAAACACCCACTTTACCAGTAGCTCTAGCATATCCGTCCGCTGCCATCGCAGCAGCCTGTTCGTGGCGCACTAAAATGTGCCTGAGCTGTGGGTATTCCGGCAAGGTTCCATACAATGGTAAAATAGCCCCGCCCGGCAGTCCGAAGACCACATCCACGCCCTCACGCAATAAAGTTTCGCAAACTATTTGCCCGCCTGTCATTTTCATTTTAGGCACCCCCATCGGTTAAAAAAATAAATTCCCGCCCCAAGGGACGAGAATCTAATCCCGCGGTACCACCCTTTTTCCCCAGATTGATCATACAACCCGAAGCACTCGTTTCATTAGGATTCATGTGAACCCTGCTTTTATAACGGGAGTCTATCCCGGCCGATTCTACTCACCCTCTAGGGTTTTCTTTCGACGGCTCCGGAGTGACCTTCGGAGGAAATTCATATCTGCTTCCACCATACCAGACTCGCTTAATGAACAGGTCCTCTTACTGCTCTCCATCATCACCTTCAATACCACACTTTCCGCATACCCAAACAATTCAGGATGCGAGTGACCATGGTAGCATAACCCTCATGTTTGTCAAGGTATATCCAAGTATTTCACAATATGGCCGCTGTGGCAGCCTCTATTGCCTTGACCAGCGGACCCGGGTAAATACCAATTACCACTATACCCATTACCAATATCCACAAAACGGCGCCATTCAGCCGTGACACTTCCACGGTATCTGATGCTGTGTATGAATGCATATACATCTGTTTTATAATCAGCAGGTAATAGTAAAGTGATATAAGGCTATTTGTTATCGCCAACCCGACCAACCAAAGCAAACCTTCGTCGGCTACAGCAGTGAACAAATAGAATTTAGTGGTAAATCCGGCAAAGAATGGCAAGCCCGCCAACGAGAACAACCCCACACTCAATGCCATAGCTACAAAAGGGGCCCTTTCAGACAAGCCTGCGAAGTCTACGATTTCTTCCTTTTTCGTTGAATTGTATACGATAATAATCACTAGGAATACGGCTAAATTAGTGACACCATATCCTATTAGATGAAAAATCAAGCCATTAGATGCCAAAGTAGAAAGTGCTGCGATTCCCATTAACAGGTAGCCCACTTGTCCTACACTAGAATAAGCCAATAGTCGTTTGATGTTGTGTTGAACTAGGGCAACGAGATTCCCAATGGTCATGGTCAAAGCGGAAATCATCAGTATTATTGGCTGCCAATCAGAAAAGGTTGGCAGCAATCCCTGAGAGAACAACCGTAGGACAAGAGCAAAGGCAGCAATTTTGGAGCCCACAGACAAGTAAGCGGTCACTGGAATTGGAGCGCCCTCATAAACATCCGGCGCCCACATGTGAAATGGCACCGCCGCAACCTTGAATCCTAACCCGGCGATCATAAGTACCAGAGCAACCAATAAACCAAGGTTCACCGGATCGCCATTTTCTGACATAACACTATATATTTCCGCAAATTTGGTGGTGCCCAGTAAGCCATAAATCTGGCTGATGCCATACAATAACAAGGCTGATGCGAAAGCTCCTAGTAGAATATATTTTATACTTGCCTCACTAGGCTTTAAACCTTCGCGCCCGTAAGCAACCAGAACATACAGACTGAAACTCAAGAGCTCCAAGGATATATATGCGGTCAATAATTCACCAGAAGCGGCCATAAGCATCATGGCTAATACAGAAAACATGAGTATGCCATAGAATTCACCTGAACGACTCAGATGAATTTTGACATAGTCTACTGACATTAGAACAATAAAGATGCCTATTACCAAGAATACTACCCTGAACAACAAAGAGAAGTTATCTATAAGAAAGATGCCACCGTAAAGATCTGTGTCTTTCCCGCCAAGATAAAGAAGAGTTACAAGGAGAGACACTACAAGGCCGGACACACAAACGCCAGGAAGATAATTGCTTTTTTCTCGGTTCATCACCAGATCCAACCCCAATACGGCAAATCCAGTGAACAAAACAACGAACTCAGGTGCAAACAGTAGGAAATTCATTACGAACCTGCCACTCTTTGAAGGATAGGAGCAACACCACTATTAATCATGTCCATCCATGGTCTTGGATAGAGTCCTATGGCCAGTAACAAAGCCACTAATATGCTCATAGAAAAACCCTCTAGTTTTGTGGCATCAGTTAATCCTTCCCATCGTGGATCCAGTGGCCCAAAGAACACCTTGGCCAATAATCTAAGAATATAAATTGCAGTAATGCCAGCACCGATGATACCCAATCCACCTAGCACAGGATAATCCCTGAAAACCCCCACGAACACCATCAATTCAGCAATAAAACCACTCAGGCCAGGCAGGCCTAGGGAAGTAAGTCCTGCAACAGCAAAGAAGGAAGCAACCAATCCCATACGCTTGGCAAGTCCTTCCAAAATCCCTATATCCCTGACATGAGATCTATCATATATAGCACCCACCAGAGCAAAGAGTAATGCAGTCATTATGCCATGAGAAAACATCTGCAACACCGCGCCTCCAACGCCTACAGCATTAAGTGTTGCGAAACCCATAAAAACATAGCCCATGTGACTAACACTTGAATAACCGATCACATATTTTAGGTCCCTCTGTCCCATAGCTGTTACTGCACCGTAAACTACATTGATCGTCCCAAGAATAATCAGCACCGGCATCCAATATTCGGCCCCTGCAGGCAACAAGTCTATAGCAACACGTATAATGCCATATGCTCCTAATTTCATTAACACCCCTGCATGCAGCATGCTGACTGAAGTAGGAGCAGCAACGTGACCGTCTGGCGACCAGGTGTGAAAAGGCCACAGGCCGGCTAGTATGCCAAACCCAATCATGAAGAAAGGAAAAAACAACCGCTGGAAATTTTCCGAAAATTGTACAGTTTCTAGGTCAGTGAGAGAAAATGTCCCTGTGCCACCTTCCACAAAAACTGCTAAAAGGGCTACCCACACCAAGATACTCCCAGCCACCAAATACAGCATGAGTTTCATGGCCCCGTATTCTTTCGGGCGCAGGAAGGCCCCGAAATCACTGCTACTACCCCAAACTCCAATGAGTAGATACATGGGCATGACAGCTAATTCATAGAAGAAAAAGAAGAAGAACAAATCGATTGAAACAAAAACACCGTAGACTCCTGCGACCAACAAGAATAAAAGTACGAAGAAATCCTTGGTTCTTACTTCTATATTCCAGGATATAAGTACTCCTGTGAACATTACTATTCCAGTGAGTAATACCATTGGAACTGATATACCGTCCACACCCATCGAAAACGATATTCCTAACGACTCCACCCATTTATACTCAGCAATGAACTGGTAGCCCCCCAGTTTGTTGTCATAGTTTAGGAATACGTAGATGGTTAAACACAAACCAACAAAAGCCACCACAGCCGAGGTTAATCGTATATGTTGAACCCTGTGTTTTGGCAAAAATACGAGAAGGACTCCCCACCCGAAGGGTAGTCCTATAAGCAACATCAAGACGTAAGAATTCAGAGCATCCATCATTTTTCAGTAATCAACCAAGATTCAGAGTACATGAAGTTCCATAAACTCCTGTCACACATATCACTCATAAATAACCACAATCCTTCATTACGGCTCATTTATCTATATCCCTAAAAGCCCAACGGCCCACAGCAAGATTATCAGCACCAAACCTCCAGTCATAGCAAATGCATAGTTGTATATCTTCCCAGTCTCCAAATACTTAAGCCTAGAGCCGGAGAGAAATACCGAACGACCACTTCCGTTCACTCCAGTATCATTAATTACCACTCGATCAAACAAAGCAACCAATCTAGCCAATGCTAAGATTACACGATCTATACACCACTGATAAAAGTGATCGATATAATACTTATTGATAATCAACCTATGCATCTTACCTAAAAGTCCTTCAGTCAAATTCAGAGAAATCACCTTTCTGGAGTAGATAGCCCAAGCTAAGATGAATCCACCAACTGACAACACAATCGAAATACCCATCACCAACGGATTCAGATGATATGCCTCAGGATGCTCAAAATACAGCCACTGACCAAAGCCATTATATCCGGGTATCCAATCTGGACCCAAAAAGCCCGCTATCACGGCTAAAACTGCTAGAAGTATCAATGGGGTAGTCATCATCCAGGGTGATTCGTGTGCATGTTCATTATCTTGTTTAAGTTCACCTAACACTACCATGAACAAAAGTCTGGCCATATATAAAGCACTCATCAAGGCTGCCACGAGCGTCAGAATAAACAGAGGAGCAGCCCATTGTTCATGATGGCTAACCGCAAGCAATATTTCGTCCTTGCTAAAGAATCCACTCAATGGTGGAATGCCCGCAAGGGCCAGTATGCCCAAGGCAAATGTGATAGAGGTCACCGGCATGCGTTTCCACAAGCCTCCCATTTCCCTTATGTCACGTTTGTCCCCTGTGCCATGAGCTATACTGCCTGCTCCCAAGAAAAGGAGTGCCTTGGCGAAGGCATGGGCCACCAGGTGGAATATAGCTGCTGTATATCCGAAACAGCCAAGAGCCAGCATCATAAATCCTAGATGACTGATAGTAGAATACGCCAAAACGCGCTTTAGATCAGTCACTACCAAAGCCATAGAAGCAGTCAACAAAGCGGTTATCAATCCTGTCAATGCCACTACCAGCATCGCTGTATCAGACATGACAAACAACGGGAAAATCCGTGCAACCAGGAATACTCCTGCCACTACCATAGTGGCAGCGTGAATAAGTGCACTGACTGGGGTTGGTCCTTCCATAGCATCCGGAAGCCATACGTGCAATGGGAATTGGGCAGATTTGCCCATAGCTCCCAGGAATATCAGTAATAACGCCCACGTCAAAGTCCCAGAGCCAATCGCCCCTTGCTCTGCCACATGGAATATGGCCTGGAGATCAAATGTGCCTACCTCATTGAATAGGAGTAATATACCGATCAGCAGTCCCACATCCCCTACGCGCGTAGTTATAAAAGCCTTTTTAGCAGCCTCTGCCGCAGAACGTCTCTCATACCAAAATCCAATTAGTAAATATGAACACGCACCTACCAACTCCCATGCTATGTACATTAATAATAAGTTATCCGCTAAGATCAATGTAAGCATGGCGGCAGCGAAAAGTGAATGTACCGCAAAATACCAACCGAATAATTTATCACCATGCATGTAGCCAAACGAATACAGCTGTACTAGCATAGCGACAAATGTCACTAGGCCAAGCATGATCAGAGACAACTCGTCAACGATTATACCTATAGTGAAGGTGCTCTCTCCCACAGAAAACCACTCCCTAGAGAAGGTCCCTCCTCCTGAAGTTAAGAAATCCGAGAATACATACCAGAATATAACGAAACCACCAAATATAGCCAAAAGCGAAATGAATGCCCCTTGCTTTGGTAGGAAACGACCTGCGATCACTATAAGACCAAAAGCACTTGCACATAGCAATGGCGCCAACCAGGCTACCTGCCATCCTGCATACAGAGAAGTTTCTGTTGAAAGCATTAAGTTTATTCCTTCACCATTTCATTAGATCCACTTCATCCAAATCTACAGAGCTCCTGTCACGAAACATTCTTAGTATGATCGCCATTGCCAATCCTACTTCGGCTGCAGCCACAGTGATAACGAATATCGCTATTATCTGGCCCAGGTCCTGTGCCTTGTCACCATATGCCCCAAAAGCTATCAGATTAACATTGACTGCATTGAGCATAAGCTCCAACGATAACAGTACCAGAACCGCGCTACGGCGAGCCAAAACACCATAAACTCCTATAGAAAACAACGCCGCACTCAGCAATTGAAAATGAATCAGGCTCACTCTTCACCACTTTCTCTAGCAATTACCACCGCACCGATCAGGGCAACCAACAGCACCAGAGACGCTATCTCGAATGGTATAGCCCATTTTGTGAAAAGGCTGGTTCCTAGTTCAGAAAATGACAATGAGCTCCGCACATCATAGTTGTTTGAAGAACCACTCAATATACCTGCTACTAAAACACCAAACAGACCAACTGACACAAGGAAGGCTAGTGGTCGCTGTGGGTTATCCTTAACCTCTCGCAAGTCTTGCACACGAGTTAACATAATTACAAAAAGGATCACTATTGTAATGGCCCCACCGTATATTAGGATCTGCACCAATGCCAAAAACTCTGCTAGCAACAGCAAGTATATGCCTGCAATTCCCATAAGTGAGACCAACAATAAAATAGCAGAGTAAATCACATTTTTAGAAGCAACAACTCCTATCGCACTCACAATGCAGAGTGTCCCGAGCAAAAAGAAAACTATAGAAGACGGATTCAATCTTCCGACTCCTTAGTCTCCTGTTTTTTTGTTTCCTTTTTGGGCCTCCAATTCATTTCTACTTGATACGACTTGCCCATTTCCAATAATTTCTCAAGATTGGTTCTGTTGCCATTTCTCGAATATTTACTCAATTCATGTTCATGGCTCATTTCTATCGCATCAAAATTGCAGACATCTACACATATTCCGCAAACTATGCAGCGGCTAAGATTGATCTCAAAGCTCTCCACTATTTTGCGACGGCTGCTCTTGCCATCAGCATGAAGGGGATTATCCTTCATTACAGCACTCATACACTGCGTTGGGCAGTAACGCACACAAACCATGCACCCTGTGCAGTATGGCTCGCCTACCTGATCATCCCAGGTTAGTACAGGAAAGCCCATGTAGCGATTCTCTATTGGCTTGTGCTCAGCTGGGTACTTATACGTTACAGGTTTCCGGAAGAATGTAGAAAATGTTACAACAAGACCCTTCAAATTACCCAACATTGGACGCCTCCGATCCAGGCACGTATAGTTTAACGGTGTATTCAGGGGCTGGACTAGTACGCATCCTTCTACTAAGTTCCCAAGACACGGCAGCAATTATCGAGACGGACATTAACGAGAGAGTCCAATCTGGCCAGCCATAGAACATGCAAAATGACATAATAACTATATTTACGAACGACAAAGGTACCAATACCTTCCAACCCAAAGACATCAGCTGATCGATCCTAAGGCGAGGATAGGTACCCCGTATCCAAAAAATAACCAAGATCACCATATATGTTTTAACGAGAAATACCACAATGCCCAAATAGCCCATATCCTCAGGAATGCCCGGGAAAAGCCACCCCCCTAAGAATAAAAGCACCGTTAAAGCCGCTATAGCGAATGTGTTTATATATTCCGCCAGGAAAAATACTGCCCAATGGGCACCGCTATATTCTACGAAAGGACCCCCAACCACTTCCGATTCAGCCGGATGTATGTCGAAAGGCGTCCTGCCCAATTCTGCCAATCCGGCAACAAAGAAAAGAACCAGCCCTAGAGGCTGGATCAACGCGAATGGGACAGATCCTTGCTTATGAACAATCTCTACTAGATTCATAGACTGGGCCCACATGGCAACCCCAAGTAACGCCAAAATAAGTGGTATTTCATAGCTGATCAGCTGAGCTGCAGCCCTGAAACCACCCATGACAGCATATTTATTCGACGAAGCCCAACCAGCAGCCACCAACCCTACTATAGACAACACAGAAAAGGCTATGATATAGAACAGCCCCATGTCCATATTTCTTATAACCAAATCCCTAGTAACAGGTATTGTCACCCATATCATGAAGGATGGAACGAAAACTACCAGTGGGGCGAACCAATAAACCACTCGGTCCACCCAAGAAGACATTACGTCTTCCTTAGCCATAAGCTTGACTGCATCTGCTATCGGCTGAAGGAGCCCAAATGGACCCACATGCATGGGACCCATTCTCATCTGTATACGCCCTAAGAACTTCCGCTCCAGCCAGGTCAACGACAATACAACTACTGACAGGGCAGTCAGCAAGCTCAACATTGAACTGATCAATATTACAGTGTCAAGTAAGTTCAACGATCAACCTCTCCCAACACTATATCTAGTGACCCCAATATAACAACGGCATCAGCTACATATGTTCCTCTAAGCAGTTCTCGCAGACCCATAAGATTACAGAAAGACGGCGGCCTGACTTTGATCCTGTAAGGCCTATCTGCACCATTACTCACTAAGTAAACTCCTATCTCTCCCCTTGGATTTTCTCCCCTTACGTATACCTCACCGGCAGGTGGACGAAGCACCAGTCTGGTTGGAGTGATAGTAGGGCCATCTGGCATCGTGGCTAATCCTTGCTCAATTATTTTCATAGATTGTCGCATCTCTTCGACACGCACGTAATATCTATCCCAACAATCTCCATTTTCTCCCACTGGTATACCGAATTCAAACCTGTCATATATAGAATATGGATCGTCTTTACGGACATCCATTGGTATACCACTTGCCCGTAAAATCGGGCCACTCATACCAAAATTAATTGCGGTATCGGCATCTATCACACTGATACCTTTGGTTCTAGCTAAAAATATCTCACTGAAACTCAATAGGCGGTCGGCCTCATCTATGCCTTGCTTGAGTTCACCAAGCAGTGTCCTCATTCTTGTGATGAATTCATCTGGGACATCATTTTTTACTCCGCCTATTCTTATGAAGTTGTGCATCATCCGAGCGCCAGTAACTGACTCAAACATTGACTGTATCTTTTCCCTGTCCCGAAATGTGTACATTATCGGAGTCATTGCGCCGGCATCTATGCCAAACGTACCGAAAAATAACAGGTGGCTAGCAATTCTATTTAGCTCACACAATATAACCCTTATATATTCTGCACGTTCTGGAACTTCCAAACCCATCAAAGTCTCCACAGCCCTACAAAACACCATCTCATTATTGAGATTGCTTATGTAATCCAATCTGTCAAAAAGAGTGACTATTTGAGCATAGAGTTCCCCTTCACACAGCTTCTCAGAGCCCCTATGCAAGTATCCAATATGAGGCTCTACATCCACAACTCGTTCACCATCTATAGTAAGCACCATCCGGAACACCCCATGTGTGCTAGGGTGTTGAGGACCCATATTCACCAACATGTCAACCATGTCTAGTGGATTCTGCATATTATCCTTTACCATTCCGTATATTCCCGCATATCATAATTCCTCCGACCCGGATATCCTTCAAAACCCTCATATAAGAGCAAAGGTGTCATATTCGGGTGTCCATCAAAAAGAACGCCGAAAAGATCGTGGCTTTCTCGTTCGAACCAATCCGCTCCAGACCACAGGGATGTGACTGAAGATAAATGTGGTTGTTCGGTTTCTACATTTGCCTTCAACGTCATCATGTGATGGAAAAATGTGCTATAGAGGTGATATACCACCTGCATGTAATCCGAATAATCAACTACACACAAACAAGTCAGGAAGTCAAAACGAAGGGTAGGATCAGTTTTTAGTAGACGGCATACCGATAATATTTCGTTGCTATCAACAACAACAGAAACCAGATTTACAGTACGGGCAATCTCTGCGTCATGGTCGCTTAAGACGTGAGGCAATGCGGATTCAAGGGCAAGTCCCTTCGAATCCAGGGAGGTCTCTGCTTGGGGAACTTCCTCCCCTCTATGCCTTTCTGCCACGCTCTCTAGCATCCTGCATGATTTTGTCCTGCAGTTTCAATATGCCATCAATCAAAGCTTCCGGCCTAGGCGGGCATCCCGGAACGTATACATCCACAGGTATTATGTGATCTACGCCCATAACCACTGAATATGAACGGTAATAGGGGCCTCCATTGGTTGCACAACTGCCCATCGCTATAACCCATTTGGGTTCGGGCATCTGTTCATGAAGAATCTTTATGGGCTCTGCCATTTTTTTAACAACAGTGCCAGCCACAATCATCACATCGGATTGTCTAGGAGAAGGCCATGTTACTATACCAAATCTATCCAGGTCATGATGGGCCATATAGGTACTCATCATTTCTATTGCACAACAAGCCAGCCCAAAAGTCATTGGCCATAATGACGATTTCCGAGCCATCGCTATTAATTGTTCGGATCTAGCTGTGATTACCCCTGGAGCAGCCTTGTTTAAGATACTACGCGGCTCTAGGTTGCCACTACCCAACTCTAGCTCCATTTCAGTGCTCCCTTCCTCCAACTGTATATGATGCCAAAGAACAAAATGCCGATGAATAATAACATCTCATAGAAGACAGCAGAGATGGTTTCCATAAAAACCATCGCCCATGGAAACAGAAAAACCGCTTCTACGTCAAATATCAAGAACAGGATAGCGAAGACATAGTATCTCATATGCAACTGAGACCAAGAATAAGGGGCCGGGGGTATACCACATTCGTACGGCATATCCTTGAATGGTGTCTTTTTTTTGGGAGACAAAACGTAAGAGGCGGCAAACATTATCGCCATTCCAACAAAACCAACCACCCCTGCTACAAAGACGGGAATGTAATTGTTGGTTAACCCTTCAGGTGTCAAACCTATCCTCCAAGACAACCATCGTAACGATATTAATGGGGTCGGCTTTTGAGTTCAGCATATACTAGGGTGTTACACCTGTCAAACGTATTTGCGTATGAATAAGTCTTCTGAGTGGACGTCCCGGCTTAAAACCATATTCCCAATCGGCACTACTCTCAGACAGACTAACCATCAGTCTTAACAAAGATATCCTTATGCTTTGATCGTTTGCCCGGTCCTCACGATGCCTGTATAATGCGCCTGTCTCCCAATATGCACTTGGCATTCTACTTCAACAGTATATATCGTATTTCTATTTCAAGGAGTAAGTCTATGGAATACAGACAATTAGGTTCATCTGGTTTACAAGTTTCAACTGTGGGCCTTGGGACTAATAATTTTGGCTTCAGAATGGATGAACCTGACTCGGTCAAGGTTGCACGCTACGCCATTGAACAGGGTATCAATTTTCTGGATACTGCGAATAGCTACGGCAGGAATCTGTCTGAGGAACGTATAGGAATTGCACTGAAAGGTATGCGTAAAAACGTTATAATTGCCACAAAAGTGGCTAATCCCATGGGGGAGGGGCCAAACACCAGCGGTGCTTCTAGGCATCACATAATGGCGCAGGTTGAAGGCAGCCTGAAGGCCCTCCAAACCGATTACATCGACCTTTATCAAATTCACAGACCGGATGGCAAGACCCCTATAGAGGAAACCCTTAGGGCGCTGGACGACCTGATTCACCAAGGCAAAGTTCGCTACATAGGATGTTCTAACTTCAGCGCATGGCAAGTTTGTGAGGCAATTTGGACATCAAGATCTCTAAACTTGGCCTCATTTGTTACAGTTCAACCGGAATATAACATGCTGAATCGGTCCGTAGAGTCTGAATTGCTACCCTTCTGTGATGAATATAATGTCGGCGTCTTACCTTTTTATCCATTAGCCAGTGGCTTCCTCACTGGCAAATATCTACAGGGGGAAGAACCTCCTGAAGGCACTCGACTTGCCGGTAACTCTAGAGCCAGGGGAAATACGCTTACTCCTAGGAATTTCGAAGTACTGTCACACCTCGCAAAATTCGCTGACGATCGCGGTCATCCATTAGTTGAACTTGCTATTGCGTGGCTCTTAGCCAAACCATCCGTGAGTTCAGTTATTGCCGGAGCAACGAAGGAAGAACAAGTTGCAGCAAACGTTAAGGCAGCAGACTGGCAACTGACTCCAGAAGAAATGTCAGAGATCGATCAGCTTTTGCAACCACCAGACTAAAGCTAAAGGAGCGTACCCAATACCACTCTCTCGGCATTGGCATGTGCTGTGGCGGCGAACACATTACAACTGGCTGCCGAGCCTGGATTCGAACCAGGGTAACGTGAGTCAGAGTCACGTGTGATACCGCTACACCACTCGGCAACCTGTTACTTAGACAAGTTTACCCTTGCTGCCACCGCTGGTCAACAAACTATAATTACTAGAGCACTCCACTATATTGTATGACCCTGGCGACAGTACTTTAGTTTTTGAGTTTTCCAGTCTACACCCAGGCATTCATATGACTTCCATTACCAAGGCTGCACGGTTACAATGGGTTGGATACTCACAAACCGTGTTATGATTTGATTTGTAGACATAGAGAAAGAATCGGCCAAGACTTTACAGTTTAAAAATAAAGGACAGCCATTTCAAATCACATGGTATTGAACCTTAGTGACAAGAACGAGCACATTATTGTAATGCATGACCAGCACAACAGATTGACTTCCCAAAGCAGCAGTCGAGATAAGACTACTCTCCTTCTAGACCGCAAACTCTTTAACGACACTTTATCTAATAACCACCATCAATCATGATTATTCTCATAGATAACTACGATAGTTTCACCTATAACTTGTACCAATATTTGTGCGAACTGGGAGCGGAAGTGGAAGTTGTCCGGAACGACCAAGCAACTGTAGAAGAATTGGAGGGCATGTCCCCGGACGGACTTGTGATATCCCCTGGCCCTTGTACTCCCAAAGAAGCAGGGATTTCCAACGACGCCGTTCTGAACTTCCAAGGTCGCGTTCCTATATTGGGGGTGTGTTTAGGCCACCAGTGTATCGGCTATTCCTACGGAGGAACTGTCGACAAGGCCGGTGAAATAATGCACGGCAAAACGTCTTTAATCTACCATGACGGTAAAGGTCTTTTTGACCAATTGCCAAATCCATTCGAAGCCACCAGATATCACTCACTGGCCCTTTATCGAGATGACATACCAGATGATCTTGAAATCACTGCATGGACAGATAGCGGATTGATTATGGGAGTGAGGCACAAACAACACAAAATAGAAGGGGTACAATTCCACCCAGAATCCATATTGACATTAGCTGGAAAGGATATACTGCGTAATTTTCTTGCAATGAGGTCTCAATAGACATGAGAAGGCTCCCAAGGCGAACCGATATTAGAAGCGGTGCCAATGAGCCTGAATAGTCAGTTTTTAGGTACTTAAACATATGATAAGAGAATCCATTCAGAAAGTAGTATCCGGAGAAAACCTGTCTGCTACAGAAGCTGAAACCGCCATGGAGGAGATAATGGCCGGTGAGGCAACTCCGGCCCAGTTCGGCGCATTTGTAACTGCATTACGCCTCAAAGGCGAAACGTCTCTAGAAATAGCAGGGATGGCAAAAGTGATGCGCCAAAAAGCGGTCCCAGTAACCTCTGCGGCAAAAGTTGTAGATACATGCGGAACTGGGGGGGACGGCTCACAGACCATTAACGTTTCCACCATGGCGGCTTTTGTGGCAGTAGGAGCCGGCCTAACTATTGCCAAACACGGAAATCGGGCAATCACAAGCGCCTGCGGGAGTGCGGACGTACTGGAAGCGGCTGGAGTCAATATCAACCTCGGACCTGAGGGAGTTCAACAATGTATAGAAAAAGTAGGCATGGGATTCATGTTTGCTCCCAATTTTCACCCAGCTATGAAATATGCTGGTGGCCCTCGCAGGGAAATTGGTATTAGAACTGTTTTCAATATACTGGGCCCCCTAACCAATCCCGCATCCGCAAAAAATCAGGTCCTCGGGGTATCAGATCCATCTTTGGGAGAAAAGATGGCCCAGGTATTAATGCATCTGGGCAGTCAACACTCTCTGGTAGTTCATGGCGAAGATGGAATGGACGAGATATCAATAACAGCACCAACCCACATCTGGGAACTTCTTGAAGGCTCCATAGTTAACTATGTAATAACTCCTGAGGAATTCGGTCTGACTCGTGCGTCCCCAGATTCCGTACGAGGCGGTTCTGCTGAGCAGAATGTCAGTATTATGCAAGACATATTTTCAGGAGCATTGGGGCCGAAAAGAGATATAGTCCTAATTAATGCTGCCGCCGCCTTGGTCGCTGGAGATGCAGCTAAAGATATACCTACTGGCCTCAGAATGGCAGCCGAGTCAATTGACACGGGTCAAGCATCAACAAAGTTACTGTCTCTATCCCAAATAAGCCAAACTACAGCATAGATAAGATAATCATGCCTAACATACTGGACAAAATCGTTGATACTAAAAGGGAAGAACTTCGACATAGCAAAATCGAACGACCATTCTCGGCTTTGGAATCTTATGTGAAATCACTGCCAACACCCCTTAATCTCTCCGGGGCATTGATGGGAGACAATGTTCGTCTTATTGCTGAAGCGAAAAAAGCATCCCCTTCTAAGGGGCTACTCCGAGCCGATTACAACCCTGCAGATCTAGCCAACATATACGCCTCCAACGGCGCAGCTGCTATGTCTGTGCTCACAGAAACAAATAATTTCCAAGGATCATTGGATCATTTGGAATCAGCAGCTGCGGTTATGAGACCCCTTGGCATTCCCATACTTAGAAAAGACTTTATATTCGATCCGTATCAAATTTATGAATCCAGAGCCCATGGGGCTGACGCTGTTTTGTTAATAGTCTCAATTCTTTCCAGAGAAAACTTGTCAGACCTTCTCGCAATTTGCAAAAGTCTTTGGATACAGGTGCTAACGGAGGTTCACAATGAAAAAGAGTTGGCATTGGCCTTATCATGTGGATGTGAAATCATTGGTATAAACAACCGAAATCTGAAAACCTTTGAGACAAATTTATCTACAACAATAGACCTAGCGCCTAAAGTACCGGCAGGTCATGTCCTGGTAAGTGAAAGTGGCATCAATCAGCATAGTGATTTGGTAAGGCTCGGCAGGCTTGGCATCAATGCCGTACTGGTGGGGGAAGCAATCGTCACTGCGCCAGATCCCGGGCACAAGATAAAGGAACTACTTCATGATCTCAATTAGGAGACATTTTGACCACAGTGAAAATTTGCGGCATTAAATCCCTAGATAGTGCTCTAACTGCAGCAAGAGCAGGTGCGGAGTTTTTGGGCATCGTCTTCGAGTCGCATAGCAAGCGATATCTAGACCCAGATTCCAGCAAAGTCCTGATAGATTCCTTCAAGGCACATTGGCATCTCGACAGGCCACTATGGGTAGGAGTCTTCGCTAATCAACCCCTTGAAGAGGTAAATCACATTCTGAACTATTGCAATTTGGATATGGCTCAGTTATCGGGTCAAGAAACACCGCTCTACTGCAAGAATGTGATAAGACCGGTATTGAAAGTGATCCACATCAATGACGACACGCCGACTGAAACATCAGTCCAGGACGCAGATAGATTGCTGACAACATATAAAGAAACTTGCGATTTACTGATGTTAGATACTTTTAAACAAGGCATCTTAGGTGGAACAGGACAACAATTCAACTGGGACATCGGCATGGACCTTTCAAGTCGACATTCACTAATGCTAGCCGGTGGGCTTAACCCAGAGAATGTTTCCCAAGCCATCCGTACCATACGGCCCTGGGGTCTGGACGTCTCAAGTGGCGTAGAAACAAACGGAGAGAAAGACCTCTCGAAAATTGCCAGTTTCATATCTGTAGTGACTCAAACTGACAATTCATCAGAACATCCCTATAATATGCAATGAAACATTCAGTACACAGAGTAAGCAATTGAGTTACGCTAAACAATCTATCCCAGATGAATTAGGGCATTTCGGTATTTATGGGGGCAGTTTTGTGCCTGAAACCCTCATGGTTGCCCTGAACGAATTGACAACTAAATACCTTGGCCTGAAAGATGATCCTGATTTCCAATCTCGCATTATCCATTATCTCCACACATATGCAGGTAGGCCCACCGCGATGTACATGGCCAGTAATCTCTCTGCATGCGCCGGCGGAGCCAAGATATATCTAAAACGGGAAGACCTCGCTCATACCGGAGCCCACAAGATCAACAATGCGCTGGGACAAGCTATGGTGGCAAAGGCCATGGGTAAAACTCGCGTAATAGCAGAGACTGGAGCAGGACAACATGGAGTCGCAACCGCTACTGCGTGTGCGGTTTTGGGCCTGCAGTGCCTTGTTTACATGGGAGAGGAAGACATCAACAGGCAAACCATGAATGTATACAGAATGCAACTATTGGGAGCCGAGGTTGTACCTGTCAGTTCCGGCAGCCGTACCCTTAAAGATGCTATTAATGAGGCTATTCGAGACTGGGTAACAAACGTGGACAGTACATACTATCTAATCGGCAGTGCTGTTGGTCCACATCCTTACCCAATGATCGTTAGAGATTTCCAACGAGTCATTGGAGTGGAATCCAAACAACAAATTCTCGAAATAGAAAACAGACTACCCACGCACCTCGTGGCATGTGTCGGTGGCGGAAGTAATGCGATAGGTCTTTTCCATCCGTTTATAGAAGATCTATCAGTCAAGTTAATCGGCGTTGAAGCAGCTGGCTCAGGTTTGGCATCAGGTCAACACGCGGCAACACTGGTAGCTGGCCGACCTGGTGTGTTACATGGTTCACGAGCTTATTTACTACAAGACAAACATGGCCAGATAAAAGAAACTCATAGCATATCTGCAGGGCTGGATTACCCCGGAGTGGGCCCTGAACATAGCTACTTGAAAGACATAAAGAGAGCTGAGTATGTGTCTGTGACTGACGACAAGGCCCTTGAAGCATTCCACCTGTTGTCCAAAACCGAGGGCATTATACCTGCATTGGAATCTGCCCACGCAATATCGTACGCTGTTAAACTCGCCCAAACATTAAATCCCAAAGAAATAATCTTGGTTTGCCTAAGCGGAAGAGGCGATAAAGACGTGGAAACCGTCTCGAAATTGTCCAACAATGTTCAACCTGCCTAGGGAAACATGTTACGTTATAGCCCTAAGCTTCCCTCTATATCCTGATAGTCTTATTTCTTGAATCCAATCAATCGGCCCTGTATACTCCCGACATGCAGGGTGATCAAGTTTCAGTAAGGGTTCCCGCTACTTCTGGCAACATGGGGTCGGGGTTCGATTGTTTGGGCATTGCCCTAGATTTATGGAACCACGTGACAATTAGCGTGGCTGATAAATCAGAGGTGACTGTTGCTGGAGAGGGAAGTCTCACTCTGCCACCCAACAGTAGCAACTTGATTTACGAATCTGCTCAGGCCGCTTTCAACATGATCGGGAAACCTGACATCAAAATTTCAATTGCTTGTCAAAATCAGATACCCTTACAGCGTGGATTGGGCAGTAGTGCGGCTGCGGTAGTGGCTGGTATAATAGCCGCAAATGCCCTGTGTGAGGGACAGCTTGACACTCAATCCATGCTTGAATTAGCCACAGCCATAGAGGGCCACCCAGACAACGTGGCGCCAGCACTGCTAGGAGGCTGCCAGGTAGTAGTAAGGGACAACAAAAGAATAATTGCCGAGAGCATTCCGATTAACGCTGACATTACTGCAATAGTGTTCATACCAGACATGCGCATGCCAACGAATGATGCTAGATCTGTACTGCCTTCCAAAATCATGCTTGAGGACGTAGTGTACAATCTTGGCAGAGTGGCAATGTTGGTAAATAGTTTGTCCGGGAATAGATTAGAGAATTTGATGATAGCTACTCAAGATAGGTTGCATCAGCCAGCAAGAGCAGCCATTTTCCCTGGTATGAATGCAATATTCCGGGCAGCAAAAGGTGCTGGGGCATCCGGTGTCTTCCTCTCAGGAGCCGGGTCTAGCGTACTTGCCTTAGGCACAGCTAGGTGTATGACGATAGGTTACGAAATGGCCAATGCTGCGGATAAAGCTGGTGTTACAGGCACTATAAAGATAATGAAGCCGTCTAATCTTGGAGCACATATAATCTCGTAGAGGATGATGAGTGCATGTCTAGCATAATAGTACAGAAATATGGGGGTAGTTCCCTAGCCAATGCCGAGAGAATTCAGTCGGTAGCCAATATAATCATTAAATCAAAAGATGCTGGTAACCAGATGGTTATAGTAGTCTCTGCTATGGGCAATACAACCAATGAATTAACTAGCCTAGCCGCTTCTATATCTGAAAAACCTGATGAAAGGGAACTGGCAATTCTTCTGTCAACTGGTGAGATAATATCTTGTTCATTGCTGACCATGGCTCTTCGAGCTTTAGGCTATAAGGCCATCAGTCTGAGTGGCGGTCAAGCAGGCATTCACACCAATATGGACTACAACAGGGCCAAGATAACCGACGTTGATCCGAAACGCATCCTTAAAGAATTACGAGAAGACCAGATTGTAGTAGTAGCTGGATTTCAGGGCATTACCCAGGAAATGGACATAACTACACTAGGTAGAGGCGGTTCTGATATAACCGCTGTGGCACTGGCAGCCGGATTGGATGCTAGAATATGTGAGATCTATACGGATGTAGAGGGTATATACACTGCAGACCCTAGAATTGTGCCCGAGGCACGTGTGCTTGCAGAGATCGGATATGAAGAGATGCTAGAATTGGCCAGTTACGGGGCCAAAATGCACCCACGGTCCATAGAATTGGGGGCTATGTTCGATTTACCTATACTAGTGACATCCAGTTTCACAGACACACCCGGAACACTTATTCACTGAGAGGCCGATAAAATGGAATCTAGAAATCGAGTACGCGGAATAGCTCACAACAAGAATGTTGCCAAGATTACTGTATTGGGGGTGCCAGATCGAGCAGGTATATCGGCGGCGATTTTCTCCCCGCTTGCGGAAAAGGGAATCAGCGTAGATACAATAGTTCAAAACGCAAGTGTTGACCATATCACTGACTTAACCTTTACTGTAGCCCGAGCCGATCTTGAGGAGGCGATCGCAACAATTGAGCCCGTGGCTACAAATATGGGGGCCCGAGGTTGTATAACAGATTCGAAACTTGCCAATGTAAGTATCGTTGGCACCGGAATGCAGCACTATCCTGGCTACGCCTCACGCATGTTCCAGGCACTGTATGAAGCCGATGTTAACATAGAAATGATTACCACTGCGGAGATTCGAATAACATGTATTGTTGCAGAAGACAAAGTGGAGGCAGCAGTGTCTGCGTTGCATAAAGCCTTCCAGCTTGATGAAGTTGACTAAAACAAGTTAGAGTTCGTATCTCGTGACCAAATGCTATCTGTCCATCGTAATCCCTACCTACAACGAGGAATCGCGAATAACACAAACTTTGTCTGCATTGTTGGATTACGCTCAACAATTGGACTACTCTTACGAAATCATTGTTGCCGATGACGGGAGCGAAGATTCCACAACAGATTTGGTTGAGTCTGTAGCCAGTCAACATCCCTCCATTCGTCTGGTCAAACTTGAACATCGAGGAAAAGGTTGGGCGATCAAAAACGGCATATTGCAAGCAGAAGGTAGGTACAGATTCATAGCCGACGCTGATCTATCGATGCCTATAGATAATTTGGGAAGATTTATCCCAACCGCAATAAAGGATTTCGATATAGCGATAGGATCAAGAGAGGTGCCAGGTTCTCACAGGTTTCGAGAACCTTTAACACGGCATCTTATGGGCCGAACATTCAATTGGATAGTTCGTCTGTTTGCAATAAAGGGACTCCGTGATACTCAATGTGGCTTCAAGTGTTTTCAAGCTCACGCAGCTGAGCTTTTATTCCCCTTGCAGACCGCCAATGGATTCGGTTTCGACGTCGAGATTCTATTTATAGCGCAACGCAAAGGATTGCGAATTAATGAGGTTCCCATTGACTGGCATTACCACCAAGGGAGCAAAGTTAAGCCGGTTAGGGACAGCATATTGATGCTGAAGGATCTGGCGATGGTTCGCCTGAATGCTATTTTGGGTAAATATGGCCCCAAGCTTTAACTAGATCTTTTCCGGTTGTGGTTAATGCTCAACTGGAATGCACCACACCCGAAGATCCGTGAGCAAATATCTGACCGTGACCGCGAGACAAAATTTGATTCCATATGACCTAAGGGGATTGCAATCAGGGCATCAGTATGTATACAATGCGTCTCCAAATTACACTTTAAGAAGACAGAAGCCTTACTTCTTACTTCTTGAAGACTTACTTAATGTTTGTATAAATTAATATGAGACCAATAAACAACGATACATCGCAAACCAAGCGCAACATGATAAGAGATGCCATATCTTTGGCATCGTTAGGCCGATGGCAAGAGGCCGTGAATCTTAACCGGGAAATCATTAGTCACAATCCTCGTGATATTGAGGCGTTTAACCGCCTTGGCAAAGCTCTTTCGGAACTAGGTCGCTTCAAGGAATCAAGAGAGGCGTTTAGCGAAACCATCCGCATATCCCCCACTAACGTAATAGCCAAGAAAAATCTCGAAAGATTGGCTCGAATTAAGTATGAAGCAGCACCACCAAAAACGGGGCCGAAAGTTGGCCCAGAGCTGTTTATTGAAGAGCGTGGCAAATCTGCAACTATAAACCTGAAAAACCTACCCGCCAGCATGATTCACCTACAGATGACACCAGGAGATGCCGTAGTACTCAAAATTTCGGGACGTGGCGTGTTAGTTGAAAGTCCTGAGGGACAATACTTGGGAGAAATAGAAATAAACATTGGGAAGCGAATAGCTAACCTGATTGGTGGTGGCAATAAATATGCTGCAGCAGTAGCATCGGCCAATGACCAAACTGTAATTATCATGATCAAAGAAACTTACCAGCATCCTAGTCAGGCTGGAATTATTTCGTTCCCTTCGACCAAACAGGGCGGAGGCGGACTCTATTCATACCTGGAAGTCCCCCAATTACCCATAGATATGGAATTAGAAGAAGACCCTGAGATAATGAGAACCCCGATTATAGACTGGGACGAGGATGGAGAGCCCAATATAGCCGGCCCTCCATCGGAAGATGAACAACCATATCTCTCTGGTCGTGGCGATAGTGAAGAACCACTGCTTTTCTGATATTGCCCACTAGATAGTGGTATTCTAAAGGATCTGAGTTTGCTGATTGAAGACTCATTTTGTATTCTATAGCCCTCATCCTTTCCTAACTCAATGACTTGATGTATGATCGACCGAATGATGTCGCAAATTTCTAGACGTATATACCCTTTAGACCCAAGAGAACTGACTGAAGAACAAATTGCTGTGGTTTTCGCCATGACCTCGCGCAATCCCGAATCGTTTGACAACATAGCCAAGATTGTTAATGCTGAAAAGGCAGCTAATTTTCACGAGCGTTGGGTCCTTAACTATGGCCATTCATCTGTTGCTGAACATGCGATACTGCATATGGCAGTGGAAAACATATCCCGCCTCGCTTGTGACACATTGGAAGATAACCGCTTAGCATCGTATACCGAAAAATCTTCCAGATATCAGCTATTATCCCGAGGCCATTATTATATCCCACAGGAAATTAAGCCTGGTAGGGAAATGAATTTATATACAGAAACCTGTGACTATCTGTTCCAAAGCTACGAAGAAATCCTAGACGGATTGCTAGTATATTTGGCAAATATAACACCTAGGGGATCTGAAGAGAGATCAGCCTCATATAATTCACGATTGAGAAGAGTAGCAACAGATTCTTGCCGATTCCTATTGCCTGCTGCCACACTAACAAACGTCGGTGTAACTATGAACGCGCGATCTATGGAACACGCAGTACGCAAACTGCTTTCATCAAATTTAATCGAAGAACAGGAAATAGGCGAATCTCTAAAGGGCCAAGGACGAACAATAACACCAACTTTGATAAAATATGCCGACAGGAACGAATATTTAGTTGTCACTAGAGACGCCCAAGACCACATTCAAGCACCTCAATCTCTGTCAACTTCGTACTCAGATTGCCAAGCTAATCTGGTACACTCCGATCCGCTGGCACAGTCCAAATTAGTATCTGCATTAATGTACAGATTCTCCTCGCAAACATATGAGCAAATATGGGAAACCGTTCAAAGTATGGACGACTCTCAGATGGAGGGTATTATTGATCAATGCCTGAACAAACTTGGCCCACATGATATACCAATAAGGGAACTGGAAACGGTAGATTACAGTTTTGATATGATTATGGACTATGGAGCATATAGGGAATTCAAAAGACACAGAATGCAAACTTACATTGCACAGCCACTGACCACTAACTTGGGGTTTGTGGTGCCCGAATTGATCCAAGAGGCAGGATTGGAACAATCCTTCAGCAACGCTATGGAAAAATCAAACGAGGGATTCAAGGCCATTGCTGAGTCTTTGCCAGAAGTTGCCCAATACATGGTGACACACGCCCATCTCAGGCGATCATTGTGCAAAATCAATCTGAGAGAATGCTATCACCTGTTCAAATTAAGGACCAGCCCCCAAGCTCATTTCACTTTAAGAAGAGTCATGAATCAGGCCCTCAACCTGGTCACAGAACGGCACCCGTTGTTATTCAAACACTTGAAAATCAGGACGGACTAACAATCCAACATCTTCAAGACTAGTTGCCGTCAGAAGACATGCCCGTCTTGCTGATACTCGCCAAGGTAGCAACCGTCATATCCGCCTTTTCCTTGTCTCGCATGATCCAAACGCCTTGGGTAACCCTGCCTTTCACTGGAATTTCTGCCAAGCTCAATCTCTCAATGATACCCTGATCAGAGACCAGAATAATCTCAGAAGCATCCAACACTAAATGTGCAGCTGCAACCGGCCCGGTTTTATCAGTTATCCTCAGGGTCATCACTCCTTTCCCTCCACGTCGGGTTTTCCTGTACGTCTCTATAGGAGACAATTTGCCGAAACCTTTCCGGCTGACTACAAATAATTTTGCACCTGGAGTAGCGATATCCATGGACACTACCCTATCCTCTGGGGAAAGTTTTATCCCCCTAACGCCACCAGCTTGGCGACTTCTCCTACGTACATTCGCCACTTCGAATCTTGCCGCCAGCCCAGTTTCAGTAACCATTACCACTTCATCTTCCTCTTGAGCGCATCTGACTGACACAAGTTCGTCTCCAGGCTCCAAGTCCATCGCCCTAAGTCCATTCCTCCTTATATTTGCCAGCGCAGCGAATCCTATCCTCTTGATTTCCCCGCGCCTAGTAGCCAACATAATAAATTCGTATGGATCGTTTGGAGATGTGGCCAACACTGCATTGGTCTGCTCGCCTTCAGCTATTGACAGCAGGTTAACTGCCGGAATGCCCCTGGTTGTACGTGAAGCATCCAGGGGTATTTCAAAACATTTAATAGAGTACACTTTGCCCAAATTTGTAAAGAACAGCAATTTGTCATGTGTATCAGCTACCAATAGATGTTGCAATACGTCAGATTCGCGGGTGACCATACCGGTAATACCTCGACCGCCTCTGTGCTGAGCACGGTAGGTATCCAACGGCATTCTCTTAACGTATCCCCTCTGCGTTATGGTTATCACCATTTCCTGATGAGGTATCAAATCCTCTCTGGTAGGGGCATCAGGTTCTTCATCGAGGACCTCTGTGCGTCGATCATCACCGTAATCCTTCCGGATTTTCTTCGTTTCTCTTTTAACCTCAGCGTAAACCTTGTCCTGGTCACCCAAAAGGTCCTCGAGCTCCGCAATGGTCTTCTGCAATTCTTGGAACTCTTCTTCAATTCTATCTCGTTCTAATGCGGCAATACGCCTCAACTGCATATCAAGTATTGCTTGAGCCTGTAACTGAGATAGGTTATACCATTCCATCAATCCCTGTCTGGCCACATCAACGTTGGCTGACTGACGAATTAAAATGATCACTTGATCCAGGTTCATTAGCGCTACCCGCAACCCTTCAAGTATATGTGACCTCTCTTGAGCTTTTTTCAACTCAAATTGGGCACGGCGAGTAATTACTTGCCGACGAAAATCGACATAATGCCTAAGGAGTCTTTTCAATGGCAACACCTGTGGTTGTCCATCTACCAATGCCAAGGTATTCACAAAAAACGCCGTTTGCATTGATGTGTGCTTATAGAGATTGTTCAGAACTATTTCTGGTTGGGCTTCTCTCCTCAAATCTACCACAACCCTGAGTCCATGCCTGTCAGATTCGTCCCTGACCTCGCTTATGCCGTCCACCTTTTTTTCCTTTGCCAATAGGGCAATCTTCTCCACTAGAGAAGCTTTGTTAACCTGAAATGGTATTTCGGTCACAACTATCTGTTGCCGGTCTCCTCGTTTTTCTGCTTCTTCAATAGTCGCTTTAGCTCTAACCAGCACGCGGCCACGTCCTGTGGAGTAAGCGCTCAATATCCCCTCTCTTCCCATGGCAATGCCTCCAGTAGGGAAATCAGGGCCTTTGACATAACGCATCAAATCCTCAACCGTAGCATCTGGATGATCTATGAGATGTACGGCCGCATCGCAGATTTCTCGCAGATTATGGGGGGGTATGCTGGTTGCCATACCGACGGCTATGCCAGAAGCACCATTTATCAATAGATTAGGAAGTAGCGTTGGCAATACCTGAGGTTCTTTAAGCGTGTCGTCAAAATTGACGGCAAAATCAACGGTGTCTCTATCTATATCCGCCAACATGTTTTGGGCAATACCTGAGAGCCGGGCCTCAGTGTATCGCATTGCTGCTGGTGGATCGTCATCAATGCTACCAAAGTTACCCTGTCCATCTACTAGGGGATACCTAAAGGAGAAATTCTGTGCCATGCGGACCATGGCTTCATACACCGGGCTATCGCCATGAGGATGATATTTTCCAAGCACTTCTCCAACTAAACGTGCGCTTTTCTTGTAAGGCGTATTGGATCGCATGCCTAGATCATCCATTGCATAAAGAATTCGCCGCTGGACTGGCTTCAAGCCATCCCTTACATCCGGCAATGCCCTAGCGACGATCACACTCATTGCGTAATCTAAGTAGGAGTTGCGCATCTCGTCTTCTATGCGCACGGAACGGATATTACCTGCAAACGGAACTACCATATATCTATCCTCTCTTATCTGAGGTCTAATATGAGTCTTATTCTGCTAAGATTCTGGCAAAACAGACTTTGTCTTCTGGGCGTACGAATCTGTCCTCTCTACAAACGCATGGAAAATATTGTCAAAATTCTTCGGCGTTTCCCCATATATCTCATTATGCCATTGAACACCTATTACCCAATCGTGCGTTGGGCTTTCAAGGGCTTCCACCACCCCATCATCAACCGAGTAGGCAGAAGACACTAGAGTCTTGGATTGCCCGGCCTGATTGATGCCTGCGCTATGATAACTATTGACCCGCACAAAGCCACCAGAACCTAGTATTGCCGCAAGTTTGCTGCCCGGAGAAATATATATCTGATGCCGATCTGCCATAAACTTTTGGTCCCATCCACCAGCCTTGTCCAACAGATGGGTATCCATCCTTAAATTTGCTTCCCCCCCCAAGGCTGCATTCAAAATCTGCATGCCCTGGCACATAGCAAGTACTGGCATATTATAATACATTGCTTTAGATAACAAATCGGAATACCACTTGCCAAGGTTGCTGGGTACTCCTAGAGTCCGACAAGAAGCAGCATCGATGCAAGTCAGAAAAAGCCCATCAACCTCTGATAGTGAGGTTTCAACATCTTCAAATCGATCCAACACTCTAATATTCGTAGTACCTTGGAGAAACGGCTGAAGATGTTCCCCAAATTCGTCAGGATTACCCGACACTATTCCTATTGTACCCAACTATAAATTCACTTTCCCTAATCAAATGATTCCCAACATCAACCTGCCGACATCCACAACTGATATCATTCGGAAAACCCCTTATACAATCAGTCCAAGACTCCTTAATTCAATAACCGCCGCGCCATCAATTTCAAGCCCGCTTTGCAACCCATTTTGATACATTTTCGAGACTTTAGTAAATATCAGTTCCTCTGGATTATGACCTTCCGTCAAATGTTGACATAATTCCGGAATGGAATTATAAGCTTGATCGAGATTCCAATAAAAGGAGATCAGCCAGGAGAGCTCCCGTTCATTGGAAGGACCAGGTATATCGTCAATGTCAAAGATTTGATTGTCTGCCTTCGTGTATCTCAGAATTCCTGCTTTATCCTGAGAATTCTCCCCATAATATCGCTTACGTTTTAATGCCAACACTCTTGTCAAATATTCCTCTTCGCCGTAAATTGCCTTGGCAGACCAGTCCTTGCGCAAGTCAAGGGCTTCTCGTCCATCAGAGTCCACTATTGCAACGGCAATTTCCACCCCAAGTGCATCATCGTACTCGAATCTCACTGCTCCCCTCAATACTGCCTCTTGCAGCATAAGCGTTAATTCTCTGGTTATTTTTTTATACAGTGGGCCACTAGCCTGTTCGTTTCCATCTGACCCAATGCCTCCAGTATTAAACATGTAGTATTCTTGATTTAACCCCGCCCTAATTCCATCCTGCAATATTGCATACATCTGATTGGCATTTTCATCTTCCAGACCAATGATGAATGGATCAGAAAAATATTCGACATAAGGCCTACCTATCGCACCCGTAGACGCCCCGGTTTGTACGGCTTCACCGAACATCAGAGCTCTCACATATTTTTCCGGCGTCAACTTCACCAGCGGGGGAACTATCGTGTTTTGTCTCATTACTCCCTGCCAGAGGACCTTGTCTGTACTTTCCATAGGAACATGTACCATATCATCAAGTTTCCCTCCAGTGAAATCACTGGGCAATCCCGCTACTCCTTTATTATCAAGAAGCCTGGATCTAGATAATATCATCCTCATATTACGAACGGGATTTTGCGAGAAATCCGGGGATCCAGAGGACACATCAAACGGCACATTTTCCAAGGTTTCCTGAGCATTAGGAATGCCATCAGAGCCCCTAAGAACAGAATACGTGATCGGGTCATCCTCTGCATTCAAGCCAAATGGTACCGCATAAAAATTATTTTCTGTACCATCTATGCTATAAGTGACCCCTGATGGGTTTGGTCTACCATCATCGTTAAATCTCTGCAGCAGCACAATATCATCATTCATCGGGTATATACCTTCACTCCCATCTTCAGGTAACCCCAAAAGCGACGCTAATTGGCTGCCTTTCAATTCAATCATAATAGTCAAAGTGCTCTTGCCGTGAAGAGACGGGCCAGTTGTAACCATGGCAATGTTGTTAGTATCGCCAGTCATATCTTTAATACGTGCCATGCTGAGGGCTGCCTGAAGAGCTAGCCCATTTCTTTGCTTGACCATAAACATAGCAATCGACAGGGGGCCCATTTTGTGTTCGCCCACGTAATCAAAGCCCAAGTGAAGTGATAGCCCCTTGGTAGGGGCCTTGAAAACCAAGCGCTCTAACCCTGCATCGCTAATTTCCCTCAAAATATCGTCTGGTAACCCCAAATCTTCCAACCAGCGGGGCAGAGATACTTCTAAAATATCCGGCGACTGTTCCATTTCGCCATCCGGCAGGTCAAACGTCAATTGCCGCCACATGTATGGCAATTGTGGGTAATCCGTTCCGAATAGCAATTGTCTGGCGTGAAATGACCGATCACCCGCATCTCCTATTTGGCGATCAGTTTGCACAATATAATCCCCGCTCGCAAAATGTTTCTCCATGTGGCCAGTGATATACGGAAATATTTTGGCAAACAATTTTTGGTTGGATGAACTAAATGCAATTGCATCACGGTTAGCGGTGAATCCATCTATGAAATATTGTGTCAAATCCGGTCGGCGGGCCACTCCCAATTGACTGAAGAATCCCAGGCCTCCGGTTTCCAATCGTACGACTGTATCGGGCCAGGCTCGTAAACCTGCCTTGCCTTCTCCGTTCAGACGCTCGGACTCTCTCTCAATGTCCAGTGCCTCTTGCAACACCTTGTGCTTTTGTTCTTCCGGCAGATCTTGAAAAACCCTCATCATCCCGATAAGTTCGTTGTCAGTTGGGTTAAACAACTTGCTGGTTGGGCTATGGCCCAATTTAGCCACTCTTACTAAATCATCTACGGCAATTACAAAGCCCGGATCAACCGGTGGGCCCAATAAGGCCGAATTCGTTTCCCGCGTGATCGCCATGCCGGGAAATCCTCCTCTTCAATGGTGTTATTTGTCGGGGCTGCGCTGCCCTAACTTCAAGCTAGCCATAGGCACAAAGAGTGTGCCTGACCTGTCTCAGCCTAATCCATTTTACCGCTTCTTGTCGATGTTTTGCAACATAATTACAGGCCATTAATTGAACCATATTACAACATTTGCAATGACACCGACTGATTCATGTCACGGACTTATTTCTCGATCCCTAATCGACCTTTTTTCAATCCGCAATTTAGATGTGTATGGCAATTCCATCAGCTGCTAAAGCCGCTTCCTTGATTGTCTCCGATAACGTGGGATGAGCGTGTACCAAGCCAGCCAGTTCGTTCATACCTCCATCCAGCAAAGTGGTAATCAATATTTCCGGCAGCATCTCGGTAACTTCTGCGCCTATCAAATGGGCGCCGATAATTGCTCCAGTGTCTGATCGAATCACCAACTTGGCTAATCCTTCCGTCTCGCCAGATGCCAAGGATTTGCCATTGGCCCGAAATGGGAATCGGCCGATTTTGACTGGGTAGTCAAGCTTGGAGGCTTGCTCCTCTGTGTAACCAAAACTTGTCACCTGTGGTTGGCAATAGGTAGCCCTGGGCATATTCAGGTAATTCAGAGTGTTAGTCGGTTTGCCCGCTATCGTTTCTGCGGCTACTATTGCTTGAGCTTGGGCCACGTGTGCCAATGCCAATTCTCCAGTAACGTCTCCGACAGCAAAAATTCCCTGTACGTTAGTTCTCATACATTCATCAACCTTAATGAAGCCTTTTTCAATTATCACTCCTAAGTGCTCCAGTCCAAATCCGGTCGTGTTGCCTTGTATGCCAGTCGCAACTAGCACCTTCTGGCACTCTACCCTGTGAGAACCTCCAGGTGCCTCAATCAATACGGTTATTTCATGTCCATCAGCATTACCTGCAAGTTCACTAGAGATCCTTTCTTCTATGCTTGCCTTAGACCCGGTGAATAGCTTAATGCCTTGCTTTTTGAAAGATCTCTCGAGTTGTTGTGATATTTCGGAGTCCTCATTAGGAAGCAGTTTGTCCGCAATTTCTACCAACGTGACTTCCGAGCCATAAGATCGGTACAAATAGGAAAACTCTACCCCAGTAGCTCCACCACCTACTATCACTACAGACTCGGGTATTTCTTCGAGTATCAATGCCTCTCTGCTAGTAATGACCCGTTCCCGATCTATGTCTAAGCCAGATATCTGTTTTTGATGTCCCCCGGTGGCAATTATGATGTGCTGGCCCTCAAGGATAGTTGTTCCTTGATTAACGGCCACCCTATGGGAATCCAACAAAGAACCATATCCCTCCACATAATAGACATGGTTCTTCTTCAACAAAGACTGTATGCCTTTGTTAAGTCTAGTAACAACATCTCTGCTCCTCGAAATGGCGACGCCAAAATCATAGCGCATATGATCAAAATAAACCCCGAACTCATCGGCGCGATGAAACAAATTCAATATCTCGGCATTCCTAAGTAGGGATTTGCTAGGAATGCATCCCCAATTCAGGCATATGCCTCCCAGTGCATCAGATTCCACCAATGCCACACGCATTCCTAATTGGCTAGCCCTGATCGCAGCAACGTAACCACCCGGCCCTCCACCAATGACTATAACGTCGTAGTTCTGTTTCTGCATGTATACGCTCCAAGCCTAGGTTGATTCTTAAAGCTAGACTATTCGGTTGGATATCATGAGTATATCATCCGCAATGTTTCTAAACCATCAATTGCCATCCCGCATATGCCTCTTCCCCAAAGTATTCAAGGCAGAATGGATAAGATGGACCTGGCTGAGCATTCAGTATAAGTTGATTGAATCCAGTATATCCCTGGGGAGAGTCCCTTATACATCAATGCGGCAACTTGATGCAAAACATCCGTTTTGTTAAACTAACCGCATCCTGTTATCCTTAAATACGGAATAGCCAACTCGCCCATTGGGGTTAATTATGACCACTCCTAATCTTAACCAAGATCAAGTGCGCCACATCGCCAGTCTGTGCCGTATAGGTCTCTCCGATCAAGATGTGGAGCTATTTACTCAGCAGCTATCTTCATTGCTAGAGCATTTTCAAGTATTGGAAGAGGTGAACACCGATTATACAAGTGTTGCTGAACACCAAGCATACTTGCAAAATGTGATGCGTGAAGACATTTCTGCCAAACCGTTGCCCAAATCTGATGTATTGGCGAATGCCCCGTCCACACAAGATGACTTTTTCAAAGTGAAGGCAATCTTAGAGTGATTCCTCCAAATCTTCACGACCTGACAATTCATCAGGCTCATTCACTCCTGTCGGCCAGACAGATATCCGCAGTAGAGTTGACTGAATCTGTTCTAGATCGCGTGATGAATGTTGATGAGAAAGTAAATTCATTCGTCACGATAACCAAAGAATTGGCCATGAATCAAGCCTCCCGGGCAGATCAGGCATTAAACCTAGGAGAGGCCAACCCTCTCACAGGCATACCGGTCCAAATCAAGGACAACATCTGTACCATTGGAGTCCGTACAACTTGCGCATCTAAGATGTTAAACGACTTCATACCACCATACAATTCAACAGTGGCCGGGAAACTTGATGCAGCATCCGCTGTGTTGGTTGGCAAGGGCAACATGGATGAGTTCGCAATGGGATCATCGACAGAAAATTCAGCCTTTTTCCCCACGCATAACCCTTGGGACCTCACATGTGTTCCTGGGGGGAGCAGCGGAGGTCCTGCAGCGGCTGTGGCCGCAGGCGAGTGTATTTTTTCCATTGGCTCGGACACCGGCGGCAGCATCAGACAACCTGCTTCTTTGTGTGGGGTTGTAGGCATGAAGCCCACTTACGGTCTTGTCAGCAGATACGGATTGATTGCTTTCGCGAGTTCCTTTGATCAGATAGGCCCTATAACCAAAGATGTGACAGACTGCGCTTTGGTGATGAATCAAATTGCTGGCCATGATGTCAGGGATTCAACTTCGATCTCCCAGCCATTTCCCGATTACACTCAAGCGCTGACCTTAGGTATTGACGGTTTGCGCATAGGAGTTCCTACAGAATATTTCGACGAAGGGGTAGACCCGGGTGTATTAGAGGCCATAAATAAGGCCCTTCATAAATTGGAAGAGCTGGGAGCTTCTGTTCAAGAAATTTCTCTGCCTCTAACAAGGTACGCTTTGGCGGCGTATTATATTATCGCTCCATCTGAGGCATCTGCAAATCTAGCTAGATTTGACGGAGTCAAGTACGGATATTCTGCCCCAGCACCTAGAGATATTTGGGAAGCCTTTGAAAGTACCAAACAACACGGATTCGGCATGGAAGTCAAAAGACGGGTTATGCTAGGAACATATGCCCTATCTGCCGGATATTACGATGCCTATTATATGAAGGCACAAAAGATACGCCACCTCATAAACATGGAGTTTAAAGAGGCTTTCGAAAATTATGACGTCCTGATTACACCGACGTCACCTTCGGTTGCATTTAAATTAGGAGATAAATCTGACAATCCTATCCAGATGTATTCGAGCGATATGTGCACAATACCGGCCAACATTGCAGGGATACCAGCAATGTCCATTCCAGCAGGCTTCTCGGGCGGCTTGCCTGTGGGGATGCAAATAATGGGGAAACCTCTAGCCGAAAGCACCATATTAGGAGTAGCATATAACTACGAGACCGCCACTGAGTGGCACAAGATGAGGCCAGAGTTATGAAAGACATACTTGCCATACTTGAACAAAACGGGCGAGCAACCCCACAGGAAATATCGGAAATCACCGGTCATACATTGGACGACGTTTTGACCATTATTGGTCAGGCAGAGCAAAATCGTATCATCGTGAAATACAAAGCTGTGGTTAATTGGGATCGCGTAGATGAGGAGGAAGTCTTGGCCCTGGTGGATGTGCGTGTTGCCCCCGAACGAGAAGTCGGATTCGACAGAATAGCTCGCAGGATTGCCCGATTCCCGGAAGTACACTCCTTGGATCTAATGTCGGGAGGATACGATCTATCCGTTACAGTGAGAGGTCGCAATATTCAAGACGTAGCGAATTTCGTGGCCACACATCTGGCAACCATAGAAGAAGTTCACGGTACAACCACCCATTTTCTCCTTAAGCGCTTCAAAACCGATGGAACCATCCTGGATGAAGAACCCGGAGCAAAGAGACTTCCCCTAACTCCCTAGGATCATAATTTAAGAGATGACAGATAACGATAGAAAAGAAATGCCTCAAACCAGATCCGCCATATCCAAGCGGGTACGCGATCTGTCCCCTTCTGGAATACGCCGCTTCTTCGACATAGTGACAGACATGGATGATGTGGTATCACTGGGGGTAGGGGAACCGGACTTTGTTACTCCCTGGCCCATACGGCAGGCAGGTATTGAATCAATAGAAAAGGGCTTTACGATGTATACCTCCAATTTTGGGCTTATCGAGCTTCGGGAGGGAATAGGTAAATATTTATACGAGCGCTATGGATTGAATTATGATCCCGCGACTCAGATTATGATAACAACCGGAGTGAGCCAAGGGCTGGACCTAGCCATGAGGGCCATTCTAGACCCAGGAGACGAGGTCTTGATTCCTGAGCCCACTTATGTGTCATATGTTCCATGCGTGTCCTTAGCAGGAGGAATCCCTGTAACAATACCAACCAATATGGAAGACTCCTTCCGAATAAAACCAGCTGATATCGAGTCCCGCATCACTGATCGAACAAAGGCGCTTCTACTGGGCTATCCCAACAACCCTACTGGCGCCGTTATGCCCAGGGACACTATGGAACAAATAGCCGACTTGGCTTTCCGACATGATCTCACCGTGGTATCTGATGAAATATATGAACGCCTAGTTTACGGTGTCGAACATGTTTGTTTTGCATCTTTACCGAATATGGAGAACCGCTCTATACATTTAGGAGGGTTTTCGAAATCTTATGCTATGACAGGATGGCGTGTTGGCTACGCCTGTGCAAATACAGATATCATTGAGGCTATGATGAAGGTGCATCAATACACCCTGATGTGCGCCCCTACACAAGGCCAAATGGCAGCCATTGAAGCATTGAGATCTGGTGACGCATCAGTGGAAGAGATGCGGGAACAATATAACCGTCGAAGACATTTGATGGTAAAAGGATTAAATGAACTAGGGCTTACCTGCACTGAACCTCAGGGCGCCTTCTATACCTTCCCGTCTATAAAATCGTGTAACATGACTTCACTGGAATTCGCCGAGGCTCTGCTTACTAAAGAAAAGGTTGCGCTAGTCCCGGGGTCAGCATTCGGGCCGAGTGGCGAGGGACATGTGCGTTGTTGTTATGCGGTATCAGCTGAAGAAATAGAAGAGGCTTTGGAACGCATTGCTCGTTTCTTACAGCATATAAAGGCAACGGGCTGATCAGGTTAATGCAGGGGTTACCCCGGATACTCTTCTAACAAAAACTGCTCCGTTATCGCAACAACTTGATTCATACGCGTGTATACCAAGCCATGGCCCGCACCCTCAAATGTTATCAATCGAGACCCCTCAATGTTATTAACCATTTCAGTAGCGAAACGTTGAGGTGTAATTACATCCTCGGCACCAAATAAAAGTAGTGTGGGACAAGAAATCGCTCTAAGCCTATCCCGTGAATTAAATGCAATTGTGGCTTCCATTTGCCGATTATATGCTGCTACTTCCTGGAACAAATCATCCTCACTCAACTGCTTAATCGCGTTCTCAATAAATCCATGGGCTTCATATTCTTTGTGCGAGTAGATTAAAGGCATAGTTATCCTAACGTACGCTTCCTTATCCAACTGTTCTCTCAACAGAGCCAACCCCCTAAACAAAGCCTGTCCCCTGGCATCACCCATATCATAAGTGGCTATCAATACCAATCTGTCTACAATGTCGGGGAAGCTTATGGCCAATTCTTGGGCAATTGCTCCCCCCATTGAATAACCAACAACGTGTGCTTTTTGAATATCTAGTGACTTTAACAGGCCAACAGTATCCTTAGCCATATCCAGAATAGAGTACGGTTTCCCGGCACGTTGGCTCAAACCACTATCTCTATTATCAAAACATATAGTTTTAAAAGATCCCTTGAGAGAATCGCATGCTCGCGCCCAAGTTCTATGGTCGCCACTCAATCCGCCTATAAAGATCACGGCAGGGGCATTGCCTGATCCCTCTACTTGGTAGTAAATGTTTAGGTGATTCACTTCCATGTACGGCATTGCTCAGTACCGCCATTTCTCATTTTCAATGGCTGTCAAGAAGCTTGCGTGTAAATCATGACCAGAAGCTATAATGCTAGTACTGGAAAGAGATGCTGGCACTCCTTTTTTATCTGAGACCAAACCCCCGCTTTCCGACACCAATAGAAGGCCGCTGGCCAAATCCCAAGGCATCAGGCTGTTGTGGAAATAGATATCTGTTCGCCCGCAAGCAGCATAGGCCAACCCCAAGGCAGCTGATCCCAATAGCCTAGTGCTTCCTATTTTTGGTATTACGTTAACAAGCATCTCTAGTGCAAATGTGGCATAATCCAAGTTACCTAAATCATAACTTATCATAGCCTCTGATAGTACTTTTTTGCGTGATGGCCGCACAGGACTTTGGTTTAAACAAGCACCTTTACCTTTAATTGCCCTGAATAACTCTCCCCTCATTGGATCGTAAGTGAGGCCCATCAAAACTTCTTTATTTCTTGTCAAGGCCAGAGTTGTACAGAAAAACGGGATATGCATTGAATAATTTCTGGTTCCGTCCAGTGGATCAACCACCCATACAAATCCGGAATTGCCTTCAACAGGGTCCGATTCCTCTGCTACAAATCCGTCATCGGGGAAATGTCTCATCAGTTGGGCTATTATCGAATGCTCAACGATTATGTCCGCGTCCGTAACGATATCTCCGTTACCTGGTTTATTTCGGACACTGTTGTTTTCGTTAAACCTCGATATTAGTATCCGTCCAGATTCCATCAAGATTTCGGTTGCAATGTCCACGGCAGGCGCTCCGCTTTGGGAGATTGGCAAATCCAGCATAAATACTTTCAACCCAGGCTATCAGTGGACATCCCCATTTTATCCAGAACTTCTCTAATCGTGTTTCTGGCAATCTGTCTAGCCTGACTGGCTCCCTCGTCTAGAATCTCCTGTACTCTTGCTTTGTTGTCAGAAAATTCTGCTCGTCTATCTCTGAATTCGCGGAGAGTCATATTAATCCCTTCAGCCAGGATTTTCTTGTCCGCCACACAACCTATCTGTGCCGAAGTACATTGATCATATATTTCCCCTAGTTTGCCGGGATTAAAAAGCTTGTGCAGTGAGTAAACGTTGCATATTTCTGGCCTTCCCGGATCAGAGAGCCTTAATCTATCCGGATCTGTGAAAGCAGTAGCCACTCTTTTTGAAGTTTCATCCTCTGTAGCAGCTAGTTCTATGTGGTTGTCCAGACTCTTACTCATCTTTTGTTTGCCGTCCAAGCCGGTAATTAAAGGATACTCTGTCAATTTTGGTTGGGGCTCAGGAAAAGTGTACCCATAGACATTATTGAAGCGTCTAACTATCTCTCTAGCCAACTCCAAGTGAGGGAGTTGGTCTTCACCTACAGGGACTGTGTCTGACTTATACAGAATGATATCTGATGTCATGAGTACCGGGTATCCAACCAAACCATAACTAACGGAATCTTCCGTAGTTTGCATCTGTCGCACCTTGTCCTTGAAAGTCGGAACTCTCATAAGCCAACCAAGTGGCGTCACCATACTCAACAAACTATGAAGCACCATCACTTCAGGAACTTGGGACTGAACGAAAATCAGACTTTTTTGCGGATCGATGCCAGCAGCTAGCCAATCCAAGACCATTTCGTATATATTCGCCCGTATTTCCTTAGTGGCTTGGCCCTGCATATCTGTCAAGGCGTGCACGTCTACAGCACAATAAATACATTCATAATCTTCCTGAAGCACAACCCAGTTACGTAAGGCACCAAAATAGTTGCCTAAATGCAGGCGTCCTGAAGGGCGCATTCCAGAAAAAACTCTATGAGACAGGTTTTCCATATCGTCACGCGGAAGTCTATCACAGACTGCCAGACTATTGTAGACATCCACCTATTGAGGCTCGAGTCAATCCTTATAACCACGGTCACGTTTTTGACATAATACTCAATATATGCTAAATTTACTGGGTGTGATCACAAAATATAGTAAGTGGTTCCATCAATTCTATGAGCGCGTTAATCTGTTATCAAGAACTGTAGGCAGGCCCGATGCCCTCTTTCGGGCTTAGACACAAATAAATACTGATGCATGAATGGCACTCGCCTTTACTACACAGTCATATTTCCTAGGGTGAAACCCTAGGGCGGAGAGGTTGGACTACCATGGCAGAACAAATCCAGGCCACAGAATATACGGCTCAGGATATCCAAGTTTTGGAAGGTATGGAGGCGGTGCGCCGCCGCCCCGGCATGTATATAGGCAGCACTGACCACAGGGGCTTACATCATCTCATATACGAGATTGTAGACAACGCCGTAGATGAATCTATGGCCGGGTTTTGTAACAACGTAACAATACGTATAGAAACAACAGGAGCGGTTCGTGTTGAAGACGACGGGCGCGGTATACCCGTTGATATACACCCTGCTACTGGGAAGACTGCTGTAGAAACTGTAATGACAACATTGCATGCTGGTGCTAAATTCGGCGGGAAGGGTTACTCGGTTTCAGGCGGGTTGCACGGAGTAGGCGCCTCCGTAGTGAACGCTTTGTCCTCTTGGGTAAAAGTGGAAGTGCGTCGCGATGGATACCTGCATGCGCAAGAATTCCAACGAGGAATAGCGTTAGGCTCCTTAGAAAAAATTAAGAAAGCATCCGGAACCGGCACAACTACAACATTTGTACCTGACGAGCAGATCTTTGGCCCATTGGAATATGATTTCGAAACATTGAGTCAGAGATTTAAGGAAATGGCTTATCTCAACAAAGGCTTACAGATAACTCTGATAAGTGACTGGCACAAAGAACAAGGATACTCTAAAACCCGACAGAAGTTCCTGTTTGAGGGAGGCATTGTTAGCTTTGTAAGTCAGCTCAACCACAACAAGGAACCGCTTCATATTAATCCCATATATGTGCAAAAGTCCGTTGAAGGCACTATGGTAGAAACCGCCTTTCAATATACCACAGGCGTTTCAGAGGTCTCGTATTCCTTTGCCAATTGCATTAACACTGCTGATGGCGGAACTCATCTCACCGGATTTAGAGCTGCTCTCACTAGGGCATTAAATGACTATACAAGAAAGCAGAAATTCATTAAGGAAGACCAGCCCAATCTGTCTGGCGACGACGTCAGAGAAGGGCTGACGTCGGTTCTTAGCGTGAAATTGATGGAACCCCAATTCGAAGGGCAAACTAAGGGCAAACTTGGCAACGCAGAGGTCAAGGGGTACGTAGAATCAGTAGTTGCTGAGGCTCTAACATATTACTTGGAGGAGCATCCAGCGGAGGCTCGTCGCATTATAGAGAAATGTCTGACAGCCCAAAAAGCCAGGGAGGCGGCCAGAAAAGCTAGAGATATGGTTCTACGAAAGAATGCAATGGACGGTAGCTCTCTTCCTGGCAAACTGGCCGATTGCTCCGAAAAAAATCCCTCGGCGTCTGAGTTGTATTTAGTCGAGGGAGAATCCGCTGGTGGCTCAGCAAAAGCTGGTAGAGACCGTAGATTTCAGGCTATCTTGCCGCTGAAAGGCAAGATCCTTAACGTGGAAAAAGCACGTCTAGACAAGATGCTCGGTCACGAGGAAATACGAATAATCATCACTGCGGTTGGGGCCAGCCTAGGTGATGATATTAACTTGGAAAAATTGAGGTACCACAAAGTTATAATAATGACTGATGCTGACGTTGACGGGTCCCATATAAGAACCTTAATACTCACATTCTTTTATCGTTATATGCAGCCCCTGATAGAAGACGGCTATTTATACATAGCCCAACCGCCTCTTTACAAAATCCAAGCCGGCAAGGACGCTCGCTACGCCTACGTCGAATCAGAGAAGGACGACATACTTAAAAAAATGGAAGGCAAGAGAGGCGTATCAACCCAGAGATACAAAGGACTGGGAGAAATGAATCCAGACCAATTATGGGAAACAACTATGAACCCTGAAACTAGAAGCCTGCTAAGAGTGACCGCGGACGACGCTGAAGCGGCAGATAGGGTATTTTCTGAACTAATGGGTGAAGACGTTGCTCCTAGAAAAGCATTCATACAAGACTACGCCACCAGTGTTCGTAATCTGGACGTTTAACCTCGTGATTGAATAGACTATACCTTGAAGGTGATCTCGGATCTGCCACCAAATCAACCGTCCTTTGATCAACATTATTGGCCCAGTCACTAGGCGCTGGATGTGAATGTAACCCATCAACGTCCGTAATTTGTTAACCTTAAATGGAGGACAGTTCTTTGAGTGATTTACGTTTCGCTGACAATGTTCAGTACAGTTATGGCAACAACCAAATAGGCGCTGGGTTTTTGGCCTTGCCCGAAAACCCCTCTGGGGATTTATTGCCAGCAATGGTGGTCATTCAAGAAATTTGGGGACTCAACGACGACATCAGATCCATCACCCGTAGGTTCGCCGAACAGGGTTACGCTACTTTCGCTCCTGATCTTTACCATGGATCACAAAGTCTGGATTTGGAGGAGGCGCGAAAGTTTAGTGCTGCCATGCAAATGGACGTTGCAGAATTGGAATTGGACATGGCAGTTCGTTATTTGAGATCCCTGCAAGATGTCGATAAAAGATTCGCTGGCATTATCGGTTTTTGCATGGGAGGGAGTTTAGCCATGAGAATGGCAATTAGGGCCACAATGCCAGCCACGCTTGAAGTAAGTGCTGCGGCCATCTTTTATGGAGGCACTCCCCCTCCAATAGACCAGGATCTCAGTATGATACGATGTCCTCTTTTTTGTGCTTATGGAGACCAAGACACCGGTATATCCAATGAGCAAATTGAGAGCCTAAGGACAAGCCTCAGGAATAATCATGTGTCAAGCGAAATACACATATACCCAGGTGTTGGTCATTCCTTTTTTAACTCTGCCAAACCCGATTCCTACAACGAACCTGCAGCCGAACAGGCCTGGCAAGACGTATTGCGATTTTTCAGCAAACATTAATCCAAACAAATTTCTCTACACAAATATTGATGTATGCCTACAATGCCGATTATCGAGAGCCGACCAAGG
>CAZOCC010000029.1:0-108826 GCA_964578255.1 uncultured Dehalococcoidia bacterium
GATAAGCCTGGCGTTCAACTATGGAGGAAGGGATGAGATATTAAGGGCTGTGAAGAATATTGTTAAAGATGGTATACGCATGGAAGCATTGAATGAAGCAATATTTGGCAATTATCTTTACACTGCTGGCATTCCTGATCCGGACTTTATAATAAGGACTGCCGGTGAGCTTAGGTTAAGTAATTTTCTTCTGTGGCAGTCGGCATATAGTGAATATTATTGGTCAGAGGTTTATTGGCCAGATTTTGGACCAGGAGAGGTTGATACGGCATTGCAGGAATATGGCAGACGCTTTAGGCGTTATGGACAAACTAAATCTTGATGTCGCATCATAATACACCGGAAAATGATAGTCAGATTCATCAGTGCAACATGTGCAATACCGGTCATATTGATTGCTGTATGGATGGGAGGCTTGGTATTAGCAATATCTATAGGTACTATAGCGGGTTTGGCTATTCTGGAGTTCTATCGCCTACTTAAACTAAGGAGCATCCAGCCGCCCATATTGATAGGTTTCTCTTGGACTCTGAGTTTTGTCTTTGCTGGATACTTATGGCCGGGGATGGTCGCATGGATTGCCGCAGTGGGGGCATTAGCTCTATTTATATGGTGCAATGTAAGATACCTAATGCCTGCGGTATTAGGTATGACCTCACACACTCAGTCTACTGCTCTAAAAAAGGCCTTAATAAACTGGATCTATAGTTGTGCGGGGGCTTATTACATTGGATGGACGATGTCCCTCCTGTTGATTATCAGACACGAACCTATGGGATTATATTGGGTGCTTACAATCATCTTTGGGACTTTTGCAACTGACACTGGTGCATTTATAACAGGTAGACTGATAGGTAAGACATTAATGGCTCCTAGTATCAGTCCCAGGAAAACATGGGAAGGTGCTGCAGGAGGTACTGTTTTCGGCACCATAATATCAGCGTTAATGGTATTGTTCATGCCCATAACAATTTCATTAATACTCGCGATAGTCCTAGGAGTCCTGATAAGCTCGGCTGCACAGACCGGGGATCTGTTGGAGTCTGCGTTGAAAAGAGCATCAGGTGTTAAGGATTCTGGTAACATTATTCCTGGCCATGGGGGAATCTTAGATCGTGCAGACAGCATTGTTTTGGTTATAGTGGTTGTGTACTATTTTTCATGGTGGATATTGAAATGAATCGATTGGCGATATTGGGTTGTACGGGTTCTATAGGAACTCAAACATTGGATGTGGTCAGGTCGTATCCTGGTGAATTTTCAGTAGCTGGTTTGGCTGCTGGATATAACATTGACTTGTTGGTAAAACAAATTGAGGAATTTTCTCCCAAGATGATCTCCTCCCAACGTCCTAGAGAGGAATTGGTGGGTCATATTAATGAGGGATGCACAATAGTATCTCAAGAAGAATTGGCATCCAGTCCTTCAGTGGATACTGTTTTGGCTGCTGGTGTAGGCAGTTCAGGTTTAACCCCAATTCTAGCAGCTGTTCGAGCTGGGAAGACTGTATTGTTAGTCAACAAAGAACCCTTGGTTATGGCTGGTGAATTAATAATGAAAGAAGCTGAGCTTCATCATGCTCAGATATTACCAGTAGATAGTGAGCCTAGCGCTATATGGCAGTGCCTTATGGGAGAGGGGAAAGGTGTATCTAAGGTCACTATAACTGCTTCAGGCGGAGCTCTTCGGGGTAAATCACAGGATTATTTGGCTGGAGTAACACCTGAAGAGGCACTGAAACATCCCACTTGGTCTATGGGTAGAAAAATAACTATTGACTCTGCCTCATTGATGAATAAAGGTTTTGAGGTTATAGAAACACGGTGGTTGTTCAATTTAGAGTGGGAACAAATTGACGTGGTCATACATCATCAGAGCATTATCCACGGCATGGTTGAATTTGTTGACGGTTCCGTAAAGGCCCAGATGAGTGTACCTGATATGAGAATACCGATTCAAACTGCACTGTTTTATCCGAAGAGAATCCCTTCATATGTGTCACCTTCCTTGAATGTCGCTCAGGTTGGTCAATTAACGTTTGAGGAATTTGATGTTTCTAGGTATCCTTGTTTTCGATTGGCTCTACAGGCTGGTAAGAAGGGCCTTACTTATCCTGCAGTCCTATCTGCAGCTGATGAAGTTGCAGTGGAGATGTTTTTGAATAGATCTATAGGTTTTACTACTATTCCAGACCTAATTGAATGGGTCCTCGCTAAGCATGATCCAGTAAGTGATCCTGGTTTGGAAGATATATTGGTGGCTGATAAATGGGCGAGAGAAATCGCCCATACTTGGCCTGGATGATTTCCCGCTAGTTCGAGGGGTATTTATGATAGGTGCTTTAATGGTGGTCACTGGTTTCGTGGTCATAATGATGATTCACGAGGCTGGTCACTTAGTAGCTGCAAAAATGTTCGGTATAAAAGCCACACAGTATTTTTTGGGATTTGGTCCCACTCTCTGGTCGCGTCAATTTGGTGAAACCGAATATGGTGTCAAAGCTATACCTGCAGGAGGCTATGTACGGATTATAGGCATGAATCCGTCCGATCCTGCAGATGGGGAAGAGATGTCTAGGATGTATATATCCAGACCATTTTGGCAAAAAACCCTGGTAGTTATGTCTGGCATAGGGATGCATTTTGTTCTTGCTGTTGTTCTAATATGGTTCGCCAATGTCGTCGTAGGGAAAACTGTGTGGGGTAACCCAGAACTAGAAATAGCGAATGTTATCTTGACGGATGAGGAGGGCTTGCCTACTGGAGCGTCTATTGCAGGCCTTGCCGCCGGTGATGTAATAATATCAATCGATGGGCGTAGTATTTCAGACTGGAGCCAACTTACTTCCATACTCAAGAATAAACCCGACCAGTATGTCTCATTGGGCATAATTCGTGAGGATCAAGTGGTTGACTTTGATATCAAATTGACTTCTAAGCTGGACCAAGTTTCAAACGTGGCATCAGGATTTCTTGGAATTACACCCAAATTAACCAAGACCAAGGAGAGGGATAATCCTGTATTAGGAATTGGTTCAGCCATATATGAGATGTCATCGCTTACCAACCTAAGCATATTGGGCATTTGGGAATTCGCCAGCAACTTCTGGAGAATCGTTGCAACAGTATTTAGCACTGGTTTGGCTCCTGAAGAATTACGCCCTGTTAGTGTTATAGGCATAACTCAGATAGGGGCTGCTAGTCAAGAGTCAGGTTTTAATGTGACCCTGAGATTGATCGCCTATGTAAGCATTTTTGTTGGAGTAGTGAATGCGTTGCCCCTGTATCCTTTGGATGGAGGTCACTTTGCTATAGCATTGCTTCAAAAATTGACTGGAAAATACCCGGACATGGGGAAAGTAACTGCAGTAGGTGCTATGGTGTTAATCCTGTTGGTGTTTATAGGGGTATTGGGGGTTTACCTGGACATTGTGAGCCCACTTACATTTGATTGAGAGGGTTAGGTTTATTATTAATACTGAACTTTAGAAGGTAATTGACCTGATTGTTGGCTTAGAATAGACTATCATGAAAGTGTTTGTTAGGAAGTAATGCATATGAAACCTAGAAGGATATCAAAGGCTATACAAGTCGGTGACGTCACAGTCGGTGGTGGAGCACCAATAACTGTCCAATCTATGACTAAGACTGACACTAGAGATGTGGAGGCAACGGTTCGTCAGATATTGGAATTGGAGGAAGTAGGTTGTGATATTATCAGGCCCGCAGTACCCGATATGGAAGCAGCGAAAGCCTTGAGAGATATCAAGAAGCGAGTACACATACCAGTGATAGCTGATATTCACTTTCATTATCAGTTAGCTTTGGAGTCTATTGCTGCTGGAGTTGATGGGCTTCGCTTAAACCCAGGTAATATTCGTGATCGAGAAAAAGTCGAGCTTGTTGTTAAGGCTGCGAAAGAGAGACAGATTCCTATACGAATAGGAGTGAATTTTGGAAGTTTGCCACCGGTAGGCCAGATAGGGAAGTTTGGTGGTTTATCTAGGCACACAGATGGTGTTAACAAGTTGGCAAAAGCATCCGATGCATCAGATGGTGAATTTTCTGTTGTGGATCACATGGTTGCTACAGCCTTGTGGGAAATTAGTGTGTTAGAAGATATGGATTTTGATCTCATTAAGATTTCCTTAAAGGCATTTGATGTTCCAACTACAGTGGAAGCGTATAGAAGATTGGCATACATGGTGCCGTACCCTCTTCATTTGGGTATCACGGAAGCTGGCACTGCTAAGGCTGGATCCATTCGTAGCTCGATAGGTTTAGGATACCTGCTTTATGAGGGGATAGGTGACACTATCAGGGTATCACTTAGTGCGGACTCTAAAGAAGAGATTCAGGCAGGGTACGAAATTCTTAAATCATTGAATATGAGAGAGAAAGGCACCACATTGGTTGCATGCCCGTCCTGCGGACGAGCTGATGTAGATGTTATTAAACTGGCCAACACGGTAGACGATTTGCTGCAAAAAAAGAATTACAATGTTAAAGTGGCTGTTATGGGGTGTGAGGTTAATGGCCCTGGCGAGGCAAAAGATGCAGATGTAGGTATTGCTGCAGGAGTTGGTCGCGCAGTGATCTTTCGTAAAGGTCAAAAGTCAAGGGTGGTGGCTGAAGAGGACATGTTGTCAGCACTTATGGAAGAAATAGAGTTAGTGGCTTTAGAGAAAACCTAGGGCTCTCGATTTCTTAGCTGGTCCGCTAAGCGGGCAGGTTCCGTGACAGGCAATTGGCAAACGTAATTCTTGCATAAATACGCTGTTGGTTTGGTGCCTATTGTAGTCTTGTCTTCCAACAACGGTATATTGTGAAATGATTCAGGTTTTGATGGATCATATCCAGCAATGATTTTGTTGGGTATGTACGTCAGGTTGACGGTTTCTAAAAGCGTTCTCGTGTTTTGCTGTTTGGCCCCTCCTACTATTGCTATCTCAGTAGGTGAAGACAAATAGAAATCCAATGCAGCCAACCAATGGCCAGATCCATGTGGTGCGCGATCTATGAAGGCTTTGACCGATCTCATGGAAGCGACTGCTTTTTGTGCATATGTCTGGTCACCGGTGTAAATGCTTAATCTTTGTAACATGTCGGCCACCATGGATCCACCACACGGCATTGCCGCGTCACTTATATCTCTCGGGCGCATAAATAGTTGTTCATGATCAAATGAGGTATCGTAGAAAATCTGATTTTCATTGTCCCAGAATAACCTTATTGTATCTATAGCCAAAGATTCCGCGGTTTTTAGCCAACTATAGTCGAAAGTTGATTCATAAAGGGTTAGTAGTGCGTTTGCCAGACAGGCATAGTCTTCAAGGTATCCATGAATCTTTGCCGTGCCATTTGTATAGGTTCGTAGAAGTTTGTCGCCATCTTTCATGTTATCCAATATAAATGTGGCACTGTCTATGGCTGCCTGCAAATAACCTTTGTTACCTAGCACAGTGGCAACTTTTGCCATACTTTGGATCATTAGGCTGTTCCAAGAAGTTAGAATTTTGTTGTCTGTTTGTGGCCGGATTCTTTGAGAACGGGCCTGAAATAGGATTTTACTGCTACGGCTTACTACTGCATGTAATTCTTTGACTGATAAATCTATTTTGTGGGCCAGCAAGGAATCATCACAAGGTTTATTTAGTATGTTCACTCCCTCAAAATTACCTGTATCAGTTATGCCAAAGTACTGTTTAATGACTTCGGAATCATGTTCTGTGAGCAAACTGTCAATTTCATCATATGCCCAAACGAAATACTTGCCTTCCTCGCCATCGCTGTCTGCATCTTGAGATGAGTAGAACCCGCCTTGGGGATCGGTCATTTCTCTGAGAACATAATCTATAATATCTACTGCAATATCCGCATAACTAGGGTTTTTGGTCAGCTGGTAGGCATGTATGTAAACGCGACTGAGTAGAGCATTATCGTATAACATTTTTTCGAAATGCGGGACTAGCCAGTATTCATCAGTGGAATACCTGTGGAATCCACCTCCTAGGTGGTCATATATCCCTCCATTAGCCATATGATTTAGTGTTGACTGAACCATCGATAAACTTTCTGGGTTTGCTGTTTTATCATGGTACCTCAATAGGAATTCCAGGATCATTGGTTGAGGGAATTTGGGTCTACCTCCAAATCCTCCATTCTCTGAGTCATAGCTGTCTTTCAGTTTATAGTAAGCTGTATGTAACATATCTATTGTGAATGGTTCTAAGTTGTCGGTGAATCTTTGACTCGTTTCTAACACGTTTTTTATCTGTTTGGCTGCCGAAACGATATCCGAGGGTCTATCATGGTATGCCTGAGCTACTGCTTCCAATACTTGTTTGAATGCCGGCATACCATGATGTGGATGTGGCGGAAAATATGTCCCACCAAAGAATGGATCCCCGTCTGGTGTGAGGAAAATGGATATTGGCCAGCCACCGTTCCCGTTCATAGCCTGAATAGCAAGCATATATATTGAGTCGACATCCGGTCTCTCCTCCCTGTCCACCTTTACACTGACGAACTGGTTATTCATAAAAGCACCTGTATCAGGGTCCTCAAAGGATTCTCTTTCCATAACATGGCACCAGTGACATGACGAATATCCTATGCTGAGGAATACTGGTTTATTTTCTATAGAGGCTATGCGGAATGGTTCTTCTCCCCAAGGATACCAATTCACGGGATTATCAGCGTGTTGTAACAGATATGGGCTTGTCTCAAACCTTAGTCTGTTGGCCATAGTTCGCACCTACCCAGGAAAATATTTAGCGATTTTACGCCTCCCATATTCTGGCAGATTATTCCCCAATATGGAATCCAAAATGTGCAGGATTATATTGACCGAAATTTCATGGTGGTATAAAATGCGCGTTACGTTTGACTGCTGGGAGAACCATGTTTGTAATTGGTCTGACGGGCGGAATTGGTACTGGCAAGAGCGAAGTATCCAGAATCCTCACGGAATTAGGTGCGGTTGTTTTGGATGCTGACTCCTTCGGGCATCGAGTTTACCTGCCCAATACAGAGGGATTGAGAGAAGTTGTCGAGACGTTTGGCGAAGATGTCCTTTCCCCTAGTGGAGAAATCGACAGACGTGCTTTGGGTGGAAAGGTTTTTGGTAACCCTGACGCCATGGCCAAGCTTAACGCGATAGCCTGGCCAAAGATACGCGATATGGTTCAACAAAGTATTTATGAACAAGAGCAATCTGAAACACCTGTGGTGGTTCTGGATGCTGCTGTGTTGATAGAGGCAGGCTGGATAGATGTTGCGGACGAAGTTTGGGTTGTGAGTGCCCCAGAGGAACAAGTTGTGAATAGAATTCAAGTGCGTAACAACCTGAGCGAGGAACAAGTTCGCGCTCGTATTAATTCTCAAATGACAACACAAGAACGAATAAAGTATGCCGATAAAGTTATAGATAACGGTGCAGATCTCGAAAAGTTGCACCTTAATGTGGAATCTTTATGGAGTCAACTAATCATGGATCAAGGTTTATCAGGACGATTTAATGTCTAGTCAAGAAACTTACACCTCCTACAGGACAGAAGAATATGTAATTAAAGAAGAACCCTTCTATGTACCTGTGGGTGACGAGGTTGAGTTATTTGAAGTCGCTTACTCCCAGAAATTACCGGTGTTACTAAAAGGCCCCACTGGCACTGGGAAGACCAGGTTCATAGAATATATGTGTTATCGCCTTGGCAAACCCCTTACTAAGATAACAAAAAAGGGTTCCTCAGGTGACAAAACATCAGGCGGCAGTATTCCACTTATGACTGTGGCTTGCCATGAAGATCTTACCGCAAGCGACTTAGTAGGCAGATATCTATTGGAGGGTGATGAGACTAAGTGGATGGATGGGCCTTTGGCCAGGGCAGTAAAGGTTGGAGCTATTTGTTACTTGGATGAGGTAGTGGAGGCTAGAAAAGACACTACCGTACTTATACATCCTTTGACTGATCATCGCAGAATATTGCCCATTGACAAACGTGGAGAGGTATTACAAGCGCACGATGGTTTCTTATTGGTCTTATCCTATAATCCAGGCTATCAAAGTGCCCTTAAAGATCTCAAACATAGTACTCGACAGAGATTCGTCGCCTTAGAATTTGGGGCCCCTCCTCCCGACGTGGAATCCAAGATTATCCAGCATGAAAGTGGGGTTTCAGAGGACATTAGTTCTGCCTTGGCAAAGTTAGGTGAAAAGGTTCGCAACCTTGACGATCACGGCCTTAATGAAGGCGTTGGCACTAGACTACTCATATATGCAGGCAAGTTAATAGGCAATGGTATTGCTCCTAGAAGAGCTTGCCAGGTTGCAGTAACTTGGGCTATTACTGATGACCAGCAGTTGCAGCGAGGTGTAGACGAAGTGGTCAATTCTATCTTCGAATGACGCACTAATTTTGTGTATCAAGTTCAGGTACACTTATAATTGTTCACTAGACTGCATGCTGTAATGAGCCGCGGGCCTTTGGCCGATTATTGATTATGCTTGGCATGTATGACAAGCTGTAACACATACGCTGATCTAGTATATGGTGAATTCTGACACTGGGGGCTTAATGACCGACGACGTAGATGAAATCCTAATGGGCATTAGGGAGAGTCTAACTTATAGGCATCCTGTCGATTTCAGAAACCAACTGCAGATCACAGATCTTTTCCCTGCTGGCGTATTGGTGATTTTGTACATAAAGTGCGGAACCTTGTGCGTATTGCTTCAGAAACGCACTGATAAAGTGGAACATCATAAAGGTGAAATATCATTCCCTGGCGGAGCACAGAGTTCCGAAGACCTTGATATATTGCAGACGGCACTCCGAGAGACACAAGAAGAGATGGGCATAAACTGTGATGATGTTGAGATAATAAGTCGTCTGGACCAAGTAACCACTAGTAGTGGATTTTTGATTACCCCGTTTGTTGGCATTATAATGTCTCTTTATCCATTTGAGGCAAATCCTGTGGAGGTGGCAGATATATTGGAAGTTCCTATAAGGTCGCTTTTGGAGCAGGAGATGGTTTCAGGAAATTTACATACATCTATGAATAGTGCATCATATACTTACGAAGAACATGTTATAACCGGAGCCACTGCTAGAATATTGAAGCAACTCCTAAGTTTAATTAATTCAACAGTATGATAGGTTAAATATGACATTATCTGACTATGAACGAAAATTTAATCCATGCCCCGACTGGATCATTGATAGCCTGAGTCAAGCATGGCCAATGGTTGACGGTACTTTAGACGGTGAAGAATTAACCGCATGGGCAGACGTAGGAGTGGAGATCTGTCACGGAAGTTCAGAAAACTGGGAAGTGATTCATCAATATCTGAAATCAAGTGTATATATGGTACACGCTCTACCATTCGTGCATCTAAAGCAATGGGCCTACTGGGGAAGTATGTTTGCCGGCGCATCCCATGATGTGGCTCTCGCATACTTTAAGGCAAGTCCCTATGTCACAAAATATATGAAACCATGGGATGTAACAGAATGGGCTCAACTGGGTAAAAAGCTGTACGACAAGAGTAATGGATATTCTCAACTAAGTTCTTTGTATTTTGATAACAGCAAAGATCTTTTAAGGTTCCTGTCATTCAGTGAATTCCAGCATTTAATTTTAATTGCTGAGTCCATGGCTGATAAATCAATTGAGCAAGCAGCAGAGTTTATGGATTTGTCGGGAAAAGTTCTTCCTGGGCTTAGAGAAGATACCAGGTCTTGTTTGTCCTTAGTATCTGCCCTGATAAAGAATCAACTTGACCAAGTTCCTGAATGTATAAGGATTATTGAGAAAGTACTGTCCAGAGTGGAGAGATCCGAGCGATCCAAATTCCTTGCATTGGCTGGTCGTGTAGCAGAGATGAAGACAGCTGATATAGCAATGTTCCTTAAAGACGGTTCAGAATCCTTGGGACAAATAGACAGCCATTCCCATACTTACATATTGAATATGGCTGAACATTTATCGAGTATTGAATCGGGTATAGTGTTGGATTATATGAGGAACGCCCCTCATTTATTGAAACGTATTAGCATAAACCAACTGCAAACTTGGTGCCATGCAGGATCGATAATACTTCAGGAAAATCGAGAGGCAGGGGAGGCATTTTTCAAATGTGAATCACGGGGATCCAACGACTTACTGGACAAGTTATCCGTATGCGTGGAACTAGCGGGCGTAAAGGAAGTGATGCGATTGTATTGTCGTGCTCTGTCAGCGTTGGATATAGATGTAACGCAACATACAGAAGATTCTGCTATTGGTAAGGGATGGGTGGGATTAGAACGCATGATCACTGACGGTGCCACCGTAAATTTACCAGCTGTGTCAGAGCATTTTGATACTAAAGATGATAACTTCGATTGGTATAAGGTTGTGGCTACTCATCAGGTGGCCCACCTGGAATTTAGGAGTCACGGATTTTCGTTGGATACACCTGCAACCCAATTCTCTGATATGAAAAATCAACGTATAGTTTCAGTCAATGCTGAGGCGATATCCACCCATCAGATGAATATTGCTGACAACCTAACTGGTCACAGCGAATCAGATCGCAGGATAGGTCCGACCGACATACAGCAATTCTTTGCGTCTTTTTCAGATGTCACTCTGGCTAGGGATATATTTACAGCTGTAGAGGATTATAGACTTGATCACAGAGTGAAAATAGAATATCCAGGTATAAAGGTGGCATATAACAAGGTACAGGATAGGTCACTGCTAGAACGGCCGCCCATAGACGAACTTCCTGGAAGAGAAGCCTTGGTTGAATTATTGATAAGGTTTAGTTTACAGCAGGGTCATGAAATGGAGGTTCCGCCCAAGTATTATCAGTGGGCGAATCAGCTTTGGCCGTTTGTTCAGCCTCTCATGAACCTCGAATCGGTCGTGGAGGATAGCGCGGAAGCTACTATACGTCTATATGACATAATATTGCAGGTCCCAAATGAAGATTTATCGGACCCTGACGCTGAATCTAACGACTTTGCTGGCAATGAGTCAGGTGATGATGAACAACAGGAAGACGGATCCTCTTCATTTGATGACGAACTTACTGGATCTGAAGAAGAGGGAGATTCCCAGGAGAAACCTTACCAGTCACCCCAGCAAGTTAGCTATAGAGGTGATTTCAAACCAGAGTTAATGCAGGTCATTTCATCGTTAAGGGAATCGCAGAAGGAACGAGGTAATAAACCAGTATCTAGAGAAGAGGTCGAACAACTGCTCAACGAAGTTCAGGAAGACAAATATGACAGCGAAGCCAAGGAAGTAGATCAGGATGGTCAATTGGCCGCTCAAAGGATTAAAGATTTGGCTTCTAAGGAATCTCCCTGGGGTTCCATTAAACCAAATCAGTTTTTTGCTGATGGAGGCTTTGAGGAAGAAGAACAAGGAGGTCCTTTAGAAATCAGCGAACCAGGTTCTTTCCTGTATGACGAATGGGATTATCGTATGGCAGATTATAGACCTAGATGGTGTCTTTTGAGAGAGAAGGATGTTGCAGAAGGCGATTCTACGTATTACATGGCTACATTGGATAGCTATCGCGCTCTGGCAATGCAGATACGAAGGCAATTTGAGCTTATGGTACCTCAAGGATTGCTTAAGGCTAAACGACAACAAGATGGTGACGAGTTGGAGTTAGACGCCGTTTTGGAGGCCGTTATAGATAGACGTTCTGGAGTTACACCGTCTGAAAAAGTGTATGTCCGCAGGAATAAAGTTCAAAGAGATGTAGCTGTTGTCTTCTTATTGGATATGAGTGCTTCTACGGCAGAAGCTATAGATGAATCGAGACGAATGGCAGATGAGTGGGATGCACCCGATGATCCTATGGAATACATGTTTTGGCTGCGTAGTAGACGAGGTGAGGGAGTTAGGAGAAGCTACAAACGTATAGTTGATTTGGAGAAAGAAGGACTTGTACTGCTAATAAATGCACTAGAAGCTATTGGTGATACTTATGGAATCTACGGGTTTTCCGGATACGGACGGGAGAATGTGGATTTCTTTGTTATTAAGGATATAGAGGAGGCATTTTCGGAGAAAATAAAACGTCGCATCGATAAGATTTCTCCGCTTCAGGCTACCCGTATGGGTCCTGCAATAAGGCACGCTGTTACAAAACTGGATGACTTAGAGGCTCGTACCAAATTTCTCATATTGATTAGTGACGGCAGGCCCCAGGATAGAGGTTATAGCAGAGAGGGTGTGGAGAAAGAATATGCTATACACGATACCAGGGTGGCCCTTAACGAGGCTCGCAAGAAAGGCATCACTCCTTTCTGTTTAACCGTGGATAAAGAGGGGCATGACTATCTTAGGGCAATGTGCCAGGATATGGGTTACGAGGTACTGGCTGACATACATTCTTTGCCAAGAAGATTACCCGCTTTGTATAGAAGACTGACGATATAATATTTTTTATCTATATACTACAGAACATAGTTCCATTATATATAATCAAAGGTCTTTAATGTGTTGCATTAATTTTGATATGACTTGAACTACCGACCTATGCTGTATGTGGTTTCTAGAACCATTATATATGTGCGTAAAAGCGTCTGCGAACTCTTGATGTTCTATAGCCATGTGGATTGTTCCTACAGGTTTCCCTTCCAAGGAATCCGGTCCAGCGACACCGGTAATTCCTACTCCTATATCTGTGTTCATACTTGCTCTAACGGCGTGGGCCATTTCTTGTGCGACTTCCGTGCTTATTGCGCCAAAGCGATTTATTGTATCTGAGTTTACGCCGTATTTAATTTTTAGATCATTCGAATAGGCTACTATGCCTCCTATAAAATAACCAGAGCTACCCGAAACGCTTGTTATTGTGTTGGACAACAATCCACCTGTGCAAGATTCCATGACTGCTATGGTATGGCCCATTTTCATCAATTCAGTGCCCAGGAGTTCCTCAAGTGATTGGTCATCTTTTCCCCAAATATAGCGCCCAAGGCTCTGATGAATATAATGTTCTATAGGAGATATGATTCGGTTGGCCTCTTGGGCAGTTTTGGCTTTGACTCTTATACGTATGTCTATTCCCTGAGTATTGGCGTATATGCCAAGTTGAGCGTCTTCCAAATGGAAAAGATGGGCTATAGCGTTGTTAATATGGGATTCACCTATGCCTGTAGTCTTCAAGCTGCGGGTAAAAGTCAGGTTATCATTCGACAATCCAGTTAATGATGGTTCCAGCTGATTTATCCACATCTGGCGCATCTCGTGTGGGGGCCCCGGCATAGCTATCAGGATAAGATTGTCTTTCTCTACCCACCATCCTGGAGCCGTGCCTACAGTATTCTTTACAGTGGATGCGGAGGGTATCAGGCTGGCTTGTTTGGCGTTCAAGCTGGGCATTTCCCATCCACGATCTCTAAATGTTTGTTGCAAAGATGAAAGGGAATGCTTGTCTATGTATGATACCTCCCCTATAAATTCTCCTATAGCCTCTCTGGTAAGATCGTCATCTGTAGGGCCTAGTCCACCTGTGGTAAGAATCAGAGATGAGGTAGATGAGGATTGTTGCAGAGTGCTCACTAATGATTCTATGCTGTCTTTAACCTGGTGGACCTGTAAAAGTTCTATGCCTAGGCCTGGTAGGCGCGATGCTAAATATTGGGCGTTGGTGTCCACCAACTCCCCCATTATAATTTCGGTCCCGATTGAGATGATGTCTGCTTTCAATGCCGGCTCATTAACTATCAAATGATGTAGGATTTGGTTGGTTTTATGGGGATGAACGATCTTCCGCTAACTGCTTCAGGCTATCAACCCATTCAGCCGGCACCTCAAATATATCACCGGTAGAGGTTTCTTGATGGCGAGCTTGTCCATAGTAGTGGTTATTATCTTTTGTCATATCACCAACTACAAACTTATAATTGGATATGACATTAAGCCCAGCTTCGTCTACTCGTATTACATCTATGAATAAATGGAAAGAAGGGGAAGCCAACCCATACTGCAATAAATCAGTTGGATTTCTCTCTGTAAGTTCCTGCGATTGGGGTTTCTCTAAGGCTATCAAGAAAGATTCTAACCAGTCATTATCTAAGGGGTTTTCAGTACCGTCATTTATAAACCAATCCGCTTGGTTACTGATTAGCTCCATGGTGAAGTCTCCACTATTTAGACGGATTCGCACTATAGAGGAGGTGTCTATGTTGTAATACCAATCAGGGTAAGGCGGCTCGGCTACCATGCTTTTTATGACATTCCCCCAGCCTTCAAATATTGTGAAAACTTGAGGGAAACCATCTATTTGCATATAAGTATTTCCTAAATCTGGAGTTGGAAGGCCCATCAGGATTGTTATGGTTTCTTCGTTATGCAAATCCATTGTTATGCTAGATTGTGCAGGGAGCAGTCCATAAGGTTCGAGATCAGAGGGCTGTTCATCGAGGAGCCTATGACTTTTGGGACCAGTTAGAAGCAGGGTTATACCTTCCCAACGTCCTTGACCCACTGGCAAACCTTCTGGATCCTCGAAGTACCACCATCTATCATCCCCTTCAATAAATGAAGACTCATTATCTCCATCCGTTATGGTGATCTTTTTCAAGTCAGGTAGGTCTATATTGTAAAACCAAGAAGTTATATCAGAAGAGTCCTCAGTTTGTCTTACTTGTACGAAAAATACGTAGCCGGCGATCATGGCTAGCAAGACTAAAAGGATTATTGATGTGCGTATGCTCAAGGGGTTAGTCTACCTTCTGCGCCACCAGGCGATACCTGCCAACATCATTATACCCGCAGGCAGGAGGAACCAACTAGAATAGCGTATGAAGTCATATTCTTTCTGATCGATTACGAGAAGTCTGAAAGCTGTCGGCTTGGCCCTGATGGATATCAGGTCATATTTCTGGGCCAGCCATCCTACAGCATTGAGGAACAGGTCACTGTTGTTTAGGGCATAGTAGTACTTGTTGGAGGCAAAATCAGAATCACCGAATATTATCATCTCTGCAACAGGCAGTTCTTTACCAATCTCTGCCCGTGGTGTTTCCTGTCCTATCATTGCCACAGCTTCCACAGACATCGCCACCGCAAATGGGCCAAAGATGTCGTCTGGCCCGCCACAATCGTAATTATCAGCCTCGGTGGTTATACAACTGACCAAGGAAGTTGCTGCGAGAGGAGTGAGGGAAATGTTGATTTCGTCCGGGTTTGGGGGTAGCCCTTCTGGAGATCTCTTTATGATGTCCGATACTCCTGATGCTTCTATAAAGAATGTATCGTCTAGTGGTTTGGTTATTGGATGTTTGGAGTTGTATGAGTCGCTTCTTATTATGGGGGTGCGAGCATCGTTTACGGTGGAACTTGCTATGTCAACGATTGTGCCATTTGGCAAATGTACACCCCATTTATTTAGCAAGTTATTCAATTGGGTGTTTATTCCTTCATCCAGTAGAAATAAGGCTTGCCCTCCGTTTTCAAGATATTTCTGTATCTTGTCCCGTTCATCCGACAAGAAAGAGTTTTTAGGACCACCTATTACCAGTACCGCCGCGTCTTCTGGTATCTCCTCTACTTGTTTCAGATTGATAGTGTCCACACTGTAGTTATCACCCAGCAGTCCAGCTCTGGCGAATCCATAACCATCACTGTCTTCCAGTGCATCCACGGTGCTCTTTTCACTGTGTCCAGTGGTAAAGTAAACCGTTTTTTGCTGTTCGCCAGTGGAGATTAATATTGCACTTACAAGGTCTTGTTCCAAAAGTGTGAACTGTTCCCCGAAAAATGCTGCTGTTAGGAGATAGGGATTTGTGACGGATTCAGGGACCTTAAATACTATGGTTGGATATTCAGTTACACCATCTCTCCGGGCCTGTGAGGGCTTTAAATCCGGATCCACAAAGTCGTAGGTGAAATTCTTATTTCTTCTACTGAACTCAAAAAAGTAATCATCGGCTTGTCTTTTGATCAGCTCTTGCCGCATGTCCTCGGGATCTGAGTACACTGTGGCAATAACAGTCTGCTCCAGACTTTCTATCACTTGTTTCGTCTGGGGCGCTAGGGTGAATTGTTTTGTGGCAGTCATGTCTAAGCGATAGGAATTTTCGGAAGAGATGAATCCTATCATGACTAGTATAGCAGCCAAAGCGACGACCATAACCAAGGTGTTCAGAGCGTATTTCCCTGTTCTCGCAGTTATCGCCTCTATGACGGCTTGCCCATGAGTTAATATGGAGGTCAGCAACATTACCAGTCCTACAAGCATAAGGACTTGGGCTGAGCCTTTGAGTTCCGTGATGGTTATGAATACTACTAACCCGGCTACAAGTATTACCACCCCGGACAGGGAGAGTATAGGCCCAGCATTCGTAATTATTGATATAATACGATCAAGCCGAGTCCCTCTGGGATTCCCAATAGGGTCACTGGATCTTTCTCTCCTGCGACTATCTCCCATGTTATCTCCACCTACGTGACTCTAAAGATTTCACGGCCAGAAATATCATGAACACCGTAAATATCAGGTAAAACATAAGATCGTGAGTGTCGATCACCCCCCTAGTGAAACTGTCCAGATGGCTGGTGATTGATATCTGAACTACTAGGTCGGCGAAAATGCCATCCAAGTACTGAGACAACATGTCTATAATTGATAGTATTAGTAGGATACCCATTCCTACCACTGCAGCAACAATTTGGTTACCTGAAAGAGATGATGCTAAGATTCCTACAGACAACGTAGCTGTGCCAAATAGAGTAAGGCCTATGTAGCTTGTAATTATTGGTCCGAAGTCAGGGGTCGCAAACCACGCTAACATGAGAACCAAGTAAGCAGTAGGTACTAAAAGTGATATCAGACTGGCGACAGCAGCCAAGAATTTTCCTATGACGATTTCATAATCTCTCACTGGAGCTGTCATAAGTAATTCCAGAGTACCCATTTTCTGTTCTTCTGCCAGCAACCTCATGGTCATGATGGGGGCTAGCAAGGTAAATACGAAGGTGCTGGGTATTATGTAGCCCCTTAGGGTGGCTTCAGGCAACGTACCGCTAATGCTTGTTATAAAATAATAGGCAGAGATTGCAGCGTACACACTCATTACTATGTATGCCATCGGCGATACGAAGTAGGTCTTCATCTCTTTCAGGGCTATGGATATAGTGTTTTTCATGTAATTAGTCCTGATCACTCGCGGTCAGACGCAGGAATATTTCTTCTAAGCTCATTTGGATGGGTTGTAGCCTCATTAACCCCCATCCTTTCTGATGTACCAATCTTGAGACCTGTTCACCTACATCGACCTCTCCTTCGGCTTCGATGCTATACATTCCTATATCATTTTTATCTACTCTCAGAACCTCTCTCACTCCATTTATATCTCTTATGGCAGCCATAACCTCTGCTGATGGCCCCCTTATATCAGCCTCTAACCTCTGTGTTCCGCGGAGTCTCTCGGACAGGTTTTCTGGTCTATCTATTGCCACTACTTGGCCTTCATGTATTATGATTACTCTTTCACATACCATACTGACCTCAGGTAGTATATGGGTACTCAAAATAATGGTATGTTCCCCTCCCAGACCTTTTATTAGGCTGCGAGTCTCGACAACTTGTATCGGATCTATGCCTATAGTCGGTTCGTCCATTATCAATACTTTGGGTTCATGCAATATAGCCTGGGCTATGCCCACCCTCTGTCTAAAGCCTTTGGATAATTTACCTATGAGGGTTGATCGGTATTCACCTAGACGGCATGTGTCAATCACTTCACTTATACGTCTTTGGCGCCATGCTCTATCCATCCCCCTTATGTTGCCCATAAAATCTAAGTAGTCTCTAACATTCATATCTGTGTATAAGGGAACCGTTTCAGGTAAATACCCTATATTTTGACGAGCCTCCAAAGATTGGCTGACTACGTCGTGCCCAGCTATTTTGGCGGAACCGGATGATGGGGGCATGAACCCAGTTAGAATTCTCATCGTGGTTGTCTTGCCGGCACCATTTGGTCCCAAGAAACCCAATATCTCACCTTTGGTCACTGTGAAACTGAGGTTTTCAACGGCTGGCCAGTCTCCATAATATTTTGTGAGACCGTTCACATCGATCATCGCATCTTCGTTAATAGATCCCATGTCCCTATCTCACCTCTTTCTAGACTCGCGGATTCAGTTCCCCGAGGATTATATAGGCAAAGCCACTTAGGCTTCAAGAGGGTCCCATTATATTACAACGTTGAGCATATGTTGCTCTCAGGTTCTACAGAGTGGAGATTAGTATTGTTTGAGCATTCGTCATGAAAATGTTGGGCACGGCTAGCCACGGGCTTCAAATACTGAAATAACGCTATCCGCATTGCAGTAAATGATGGGGTTAGGTATACTTCCTGTGTTGCTAACACACGTGCGAGCTAGGTAGGATGCGATGCCCAATATAGACATACAGAATATTCTGTTTGGTAAGGTCAACGACTATCTGTCACCGGATAAGGCTAGGATAGTTGAAGAAGCGTATCTTGTTGCGTACAAAGCTCACAAAGGCCAACAACGATTATCCGGAGAACCTTATATAGTACACCCCGTTAACACAGCTTTGCTGCTGGCAGACTTGAACTTAGATGCTACCACGCTGGCTGCGGCTCTTTTGCATGATGTTGTTGAAGATTGTGATATTTCAATAGCTGATATTGATGCAGGATTTGGGGTCGAGGTAGGCAGATTGGTTGACGGAGTTACTAAACTAAGCAGAATGGACTTAGTCACGTCGGATGGTGGCTTGGGATACAGTTACGAGGAAGGACAGGCCGAAAGTCTCCGTAAAATGTTGGTTGCAATGGCGCAGGACATAAGAGTGGTACTGATAAAGTTGGCAGATAGACTACACAATATGCAAACGTTGGAGTTTCATCAACATGAAAAACAAATTGCTATTGCGAGAGAAACCTTAGATATCTATGCTCCATTAGCTCATAGACTGGGTATATGGGATATCAAATCAAGATTAGAAGATTTAGCGTTCGGCTATTTGTATCCTACTGAATATGTTCGGATATCTGAGTTACTGGCATCTAAGAGAGACGAAAGAGAGGAATACATTGACAAGATAGTGACAGCATTACGCCAACATTTAGATGAATCTGGCGTGATAGCGGAAGTCATTGGCAGGCCTAAGAATATCTACAGTGTATATCGCAAGATGGAGACATACTCCAAAGTTGGAAAAGAATTTGGTCAGATATACGATCTATTTGCGCTCAGAATTCTGGTTCCTGAGATTAAAGATTGTTACAGTGCCTTAGGAACAATCCATGGTTTATGGCACCCTATACCTGGGGAATTTGATGACTACATTGCTAATCCAAGGCTGAATAGATATCAGTCACTTCATACATCAGTCATGTTCGAGGGCAACACTCCATTGGAGGTACAGATACGCACTTATGAGATGCACGAAGTTTCCGAGTATGGCATTGCGGCCCACTGGCGTTACAAAGAAGGTGATACAAGAGATACTCACTTCGAAGAGGGCATGAGTTGGATGAGGCAGCTCCTGGAATGGCAACGAGAAGTGATTGGTGCTGAAGAATTCTTGGAATCCGTCAAAACCGACATATTCCAAGATCAGGTGTTTGTTTACACTCCCAAGGGAGATGTCAGGGAATTGCCCAAGGGATCTACCCCTATAGACTTTGCATACCGTATTCACACGGATTTAGGGCACATATGTATTGGGGCAAAGGTTAATGGCAAGTTGGTTCCTCTCTACACTGAACTGAAAAACAGCGATACAGTAGAGATTCTCACGAGTAAAGTGGCCAGTGGCCCAAGTCTTGATTGGTTAAACGTCAACTTAGGCTATGCCAACACAGCTAATGCTCGTGGAATAATAAGGCAATGGTTTCGTAAACAACGGAGGAGCGTCAGTATACAAATGGGCAAAGAATTGCTGTCCAAGGAATTGAGGCGTTTAGGCCTGCAAATGTATGAAGAAGACATAGCGTCCTTGTTCAAATTTGACAATGTTGATGAATTTCATAATGCTTTAGGTAATGGCACAATTATAATATCTCAAATTAGTTCTACCCTAGAGACACAGCAAGAAGCATACCAGTTATCCAGTACCTCAGGCAAAATTGTTACATTGCCTTCCTCCGGCATAGAGGTTCTAGGTGTGGGTGATTTACTAACCAGAGTTTCGCAGTGTTGTAATCCTATGCCAGGAGATGACATAATTGGATACATCACTCGTAGCAGGGGTGTATCTGTACATAGAGTAGATTGCCCCAATGTCGTTAATGAAAATGAGCATGAGAGATTGATTGCGGTGAATTGGGGGGATAGTTATCCTAGATATCCTGCAAGGCTTGTGATAGAGGCTTGGGACAGAGTAGGATTACTAAGAGATATAACCACTGTGGTTTCCCAGGAGACAGTTAACATAGCTTCAGTAGTGACTAGTGAACATGAGGATGGTAGTTGCTCTACATATTTGACCATATATACGGAGGGTGTTGGTCAATTAAGTCGCCTGTTGTCGAGGCTTGAAGGGGTTGCAGGGGTGTTTAATGTTGCACGGAGCACATTAGATGATAGCTCTAGTGTACAATCGTATGACACAGTTTCAAAATGAAGGGAGTCCATTGCCTAGCGAGAAATCTGCCAGAGTAGTATTGAAAAGGGGATCCCGTAATCGCCCAGTAAGGAATGCTTTACGGACACATGTCAAGAAAGCACAAGACTCCATAGATTCAGGAGATGGGGAGTCTGCTGCTCGAGACACAGCCCAGGCTATTAGAGCATTGGATAAAGCGGTTACTAAGGGCATTATCCATAAAAAGAATAGTGCTCGTCGCAAATCCAGGTTGATGATAAAGCTCAATAAAGAAACATCTCATTAAGGTTGAACTACATATGGGTACTGCTAAGATAGGTTCTAGATGTTATGCAGAGTAATCATTGACTGCTTAAGTCTTAGTCAGCACATAGTATGTTCAAGTTATAAATCGGCTTATCTGGTCGTTAAGATAAGCTAATCAGGATGCACAGGAGGATTTATGAGTGACCAAGAACCTTCGGCTAGCTTAGATAAGCGACAAAGAATGTCGGGTCTAATGAACGGAGTGGTAATAGGGATAGGAATCGGTAGTATAATGGAATCTCCTGTGATAGCCATATTGCTCATATGTCTTGGTATAGGGACTGAGGTTATACAGCGGAGGAGACTTAACAGGAATGGATAGTGAGCCGATTTATATGGTTCTGTTTCAAGGTAAATCATGGCTATAAATGTGTTATTGTATCCATTACTAACTGGCTGGTCTTAGTCTAATCTTGTTGGCTTGCACCAAACCTGATAGGATTCTGCAAGTAAGGTTTAAGATTTTTGTATCAGGTTGATAATAGCCTAATAAAAGGTGGTTAGATGTGTCAAAGATTAACGTAGCTATTATAGGTGCCGGGAATTGTGCTTCATCTCTGGTCCAGGGCATATACAAATATTGGGAAACCACAGAGGACACCTTCATTCCGGGGCTTATGAATCCAACTTTGGGCGGTTATCACATATCAGATATAAATATTGTGGCAGCTTTTGATATAGATAACAACAAAGTAGGAAAGGACCTATCAGAGGCAATATTCACTTCTCCAAACAATACAGTAAAATTCACGGATGTTCCAAATATGAACGTTCCGGTAGAGAGAGGCATGACACATGATGGACTAGGTAAATACCTTTCTCAAGTTATCGTCAAGGATTCCAGTTCCACAGCAGATATAGTGAACATTTTAAAGGAAAGAAAAGTGGACGTGGTAATCAATTACTTACCAGTGGGCAGTGAAGAGGCTACAAAATGGTACGTTGAGCAAGTATTGGCTGCCGGCTGTGGATTTGTGAATTGCATACCAGTTTTTATTGGTAGAGAAGCCTATTGGCAAAAACGATTTCAGGACAAGAATCTACCCATAATTGGTGACGATATAAAATCACAATTTGGAGCAACTATAACCAACAGAGTCTTCACGAGATTACTGAGAGAAAGAGGAGTGAAATTAGAAAGAACTTATCAGCTAAATTTCGGTGGTAACACCGACTTTTACAATATGTTAGAACGAGAAAGACTAGAATCTAAAAAAATCTCCAAAACCAATGCGGTTACCTCTCAATTAGATTACGATTTAGGAGCCGACAACGTACATGTCGGCCCTAGTGATTATGTTCCGTGGCTAGAAGATAGAAAATTTTGCCACATACGCATGGAGGGTCGCACATTTGGCGATGTGCCAATAAACCTGGAACTCAAATTAGAGGTTTGGGACAGCCCAAATTCCGCTGGAGTAGTTGTGGATGCTGTAAGATGCTGTAAATTAGCGTTGGATAGAGGTATTGGTGGCAACTTGACTGGTCCTTCTGCCTATTTCATGAAGTCACCTCCAATACAATATTCTGACGACGAGGCTCGCCAGATGGTTGAACAATTTGTGGATCAGAACTAATAAACACTAGCTTCTGGAATCGGGGTAATTCCAAATGAAAATCGGTCTGGTATCCCCTTATGACTATGCCTATCCTGGTGGTGTCATGGCTCACATATACCATTTAGGGCAGCAGTTCATTAAAGCTGGTCATGAAATAAAAATTATTGCTCCACTTTCCAGTCCACCGGATGTCTTAGATAGGGGTTTTATTCGTTTGGGCAGATCGGTTCCAGTTCCCACTGGTGATTCCGTTGCTAGGATATCTCTTTCAATATGGTTGCAACCCCAGATAAAACAACTTCTTGCCGAAGAGCAGTTCGATGTAATTCATTTGCATGAACCGTTGGCTCCCATAATACCGTTATCCATTTTGCATCTGTCGCAATCTGTTAATGTGGGCACTTTCCACGCATTCCATGGAAGTGGTAGGGTATATTGGTTTAGCAAATATTTGCTAAAGAGGTCCTTTGATAGGCTGGATGGTCGTATAGCCGTTTCAAAACCAGCTCTAGGTTTCGTTCAGCATCATTTCCCTGGTGACTATAGGATAATTCCAAATGGTATAGATTTTAAACGGTTTTCTTCTGACCTTGCTCCATTGACTGACTTCCAAGATGACAAATTGAACATTCTTTTTGTAGGTAGATTGGAGAAGCGCAAAGGGTTGAGATATCTACTTGGGGCTTATAGTAAACTTAAATGGAATCACCCCAACACACGATTGATAGTAGTAGGACCTGGTAATCCTGAACCAGAAGCATATAGATTTATTGCTGAAAGGTCCATTGAAGATGTAGTTTTTGTTGGGGGTGTTTCTAGCGAGGATCTACCAAGGTATTATGCAATCGCTGACATTTTCTGTTCCCCGGCTACCGGCAAAGAAAGCTTCGGCATAGTTCTACTTGAGGCTATGGCATCTGGCAAACCGATTATTGCATCGAATATAGAGGGTTATGCGTCTGTGATGTCGGATGGCGTGCAGGGTATTTTGGTTCCACCAAAAGATGAAGAGGCCTTGGAATCGGCTTTAGTGACGCTGATAGAAGACCCTGACCTGAGATGGCAAATGGGAAATAATGGGAGATTGGATGCCCAAAAATATGATTGGGAAAATGTTACCAGAGAGGTGTTGGATTACTATACTTATCTTTTGGGATCCAAACATATAGTATCGACTAATCCTACAGACACCATAGGAAGCACACTGCTGCGATGAGAAACCCTGCATCATGGCATGCCTATAGGACTCGTGTGCGAACAGTTTTGAGTATACGTATTGAACAGCCAATTGCCAAAATATTCCACAGCCTAGGCTTCTCGCCCAATGCATTGACAATCCTAGGTCTTGGGATCAGTTTAATTGCTTCCTATCTCATTTACGACGGATACTTTATGTTAGGCGGCATCACTGTTTTAGTCGCCAGTTTCATGGATTTAATTGATGGATCATTGGCCAGGCTACAGAACAAGACTAATGAAACAGGGGCGTTATTGGATTCGATTTGCGACCGCATATCAGAATTAAGTATTTTATTTGGACTTTTTCTCTTTTATCTCGGGGTTGGCGCTTTTACTGAGACGGCTCTTATATTCTTGGCACTTGGTGGGTCTTTCATGGTTAGTTATATTCGAGCTAGAGGAGAAGGACTAGGGGTAGATTGTAATGTGGGAGTCATGACTAGACCGGAACGTGTACTCCTTATTGCAATGGGATTATTGATTGATCAAGTGCTGATGGCTATGTTAGCAATAGTCCTGTTAACTTGTGTAACTTCTATTCAGCGTTTTTGGTATGTGTACCAAGCTCTTAAAGGAAAATAGAGCTCTATTAGTCCTTTCGGCCTAACGCTGACAGCAAATAAGATTCCATCAACTGATTTAGTTCACCATCTAGAACAGAGTTTGTGTCTGAGGTTTCGTAACCACTCCTATGATCCTTGATCATTTTATAAGGATGAAGCACATAACTCCTTATTTGACTGCCCCATTCAGCCGAAACATGTTCCCCTTTTAGTTTTGACTGTTCTTCAGACCGGCGTTTGATTTCCAACTCCATTAACCTAGCCCTCAATACCTTAAGCGCATATTCTTTGTTTTGAAATTGAGATCGTTCGTTTTGACAACTGACCACAATGCCGGTTGGAATGTGAGTTATACGTACTGCAGTGGAATTTTTCTGTACTGCCTGTCCCCCGTGCCCACTTGCACGGAAAACATCGATTCTCAAATCATCCGTGTTTATAGTTACGTCAAGGTTTTCCTGTGCTTCAGGCAGGACTTCAACCAGTGCAAAAGAGGTGTGCCTCATGTGTGCTGAATCGAAAGGGGACAAGCGGACTAGTCTATGGACACCTCTATCAGCTTTCAGGTATCCATAGCATAATTTACCTTCTATGCTGATAGAGGCACTCTTTATTCCAGCCTCATCACCAGGTGACATCTCTAGCACACGGCTACTGTGTCCTTCTCGCTCTGCCCATCGCAGATACATCCGCATTAGTATTTGAGCCCAGTCTTGTGACTCGGTCCCGCCAGCCCCTGCATGTATGGCCACAATTGCGTTACGATTGTCGTAATCTCCAGATAGTATCAACAGGAATTCGTTTTTGCTTAGGTCCCTTTGCAGATCAGATAAATCGTCGATCAGAGAATTTTCGATTGAAACATCGTTTTCTTCCAACGATAGTTGGGCCAATTCCATTGTAGATAATGCTCTGGATTTAAGTTGGGTCCAGGTCTCAACGGTAGTATTTAATTCAGAAAGTTGAATCATCATTGATTGAGCAGCCTGCGAATCAGCCCAGAATGCTGGTTCTGCTGTTCTAGTCTCTATCTCGGCTATTTGTTGTTGTTTATCCGGTATGTCAAAGCCGCACCAACATTTCTGAAATGCGTTCGTGTAGAGTTCTGGCGTTAATAATTAGTTCTTGCATAAATCTCCATAGTTCTAAAGCATTAGCTTGTGAATAACAAACCCACACCTACTATTGCATAAGTTTTCTAAGATATCCAGCTAGTTCATGTACAGTGAAGTTGGCCCTATACTCATAAGATACTGTGTATTCTATTGTCCAGTCAATTTATACTGGAAGTTCATGTCTGTTGTTTTGATCACTGGACTTGCTTGACTGAACACATAAATGTAGACTTATGCACTGATTGGGAAATTGTCACTGAGTATGGATAATTTAGATGTGAATACAGAATTGTATGCCCTAAGGGAACGTTTGAGACATTCGGCTGCCCATGTAATGGCAGACGCGGTGGTTACATTATTCCCAGATGCTAAGCTAGCTATTGGCCCCCCTACTGACGATGGTTTTTATTACGATTTTCAAGTGCATAGACCTTTTACTCCGGAGGATTTAGAGGCCATAGATGCCTATATATTGGGAATAATTAGCCAAGACCTTCCATTTGAACGACAAGAGTTGAGTAGACAAGAGGCTCTAGTAATATTTGCCGATCAACCTTTCAAGCTAGAAATCATCAGTGAATTGCCTGATTCAGAGACCATAAGTATATATCGCCATGGTGCATTCCTGGATCTATGCCAAGGTCCGCATGTTGGTTCAACTGGAGAAGTAACAGCTTACAAGTTACTGAACGTTGCAGGAGCATATTGGCGCGGGAATGAGAATAGGCCCATGTTGCAACGTATCTATGGTACGGCTTTTGAGAGTAGCGAATCTTTGGATCAGTACCTAACGTGGTTGGATGAGGCCCAAAATAGAGACCATCGTAAGTTGGGTCGTGAATTGAACCTCTATATGTTTGATCCTATTGCTCCTGCTAGCCCTTTCTTTTTTCCGAATGGTGCCGTCATCTATAATTTGCTGCTTGGATATGTTCGAGATTTATATGCACGTTATAGCTATGAAGAAGTTATCACTCCTCAAATCTACTCAACGGAACTGTGGAAGCGATCCGGCCACTATGAAAACTATATAGACAATATGTTCATGGTTCAGATAGAGGAAAGAGAGTATGGTGTGAAACCAATGAATTGCCCGGCCCATGCTTTGATGTATGGATCCAAACTCCATTCATATAGGGACCTGCCTCTCAGATATGCTGACTTCGGACGTTTACATCGGTATGAGAGATCTGGTGTAACACACGGGTTAACCAGGGTCAGGACGTTTTCACAGGATGATGCCCATATTTTCTGTACCCCACAGCAGATAAATCAAGAAATAGAGAATTTCATAAACATGGTTTTGGAGACCTATCAACTATTTCACTTTAGTGATCTTCGCGTCGCCTTGTCGTTGAGACCTGACAAGCGAGTTGGCACTGATCTCATGTGGGACAACGCAGAATCTTCTCTTCAGCGTGTTCTGTCCACCTTAGGGTTGCCTTATGATACTTCACCAGGCGAAGGGGCGTTTTATGGACCTAAGATAGACTTTTTCGTTCCAGATGCATTGGGCAGAGAATGGCAACTTGGCACAGTCCAATTGGATTTTGCTTTGCCTGAGAGGTTTGACTTGGAATACGTGGATGAAGATGGAAGTCAGCAGCGGCCTGTAATGATACATCGTGCAATGTTGGGTGCTATAGAAAGGTTTATGGGGGTACTAATTGAACATTATGGGGGAAGTTTTCCAGCCTGGCTCGCCCCAGTGCAAGCCGTCATTATCCCAATAGCCGACCGACATATTGAATACGGTGTTTCAGTCCTTAATGAGTTAAAACGTAATCAAATCCGCGCTGACCTAGACGACCGATCTGAACGTATGAATGCTAAGATAAGACTGGCTCAGACTCAGAAGATACCATATATGTTGGTATTGGGTGATAAAGAGCTTGACGTTAGGTCAGTTGCTATAAGGTTGAGGGATGGAACAGATCTAGGGGCGGTGGATTTGGATGAAGCAGTTAACTTGATTCGCGTGGCAATAGATTCTAAGTCTTGATTAACCAGACCATAATGGGCAATGTTGATAGTACAAGGCTGCGGTTATCGGCTTGGGCCTTCTACGGGTAGCATCTCTTCCAGTACGGATTGTAATGCGATCGAGTGGCTACAAAAGTTGCGCATAGTGAAGAACTGGCATGAACATACAAGCCCTCCGTTTTGGTACTCTATAGCGTGATTAATGTTTTCCACTTTAAACTCTGCCACAAAGCAGTGAAATTGGACCCGACCTTTCTCCTTAGTGTATCTTTTAGCTTTCTCGACTTTACCTATTACGCTAGAGTAGATAAAAGCTACTTTGCTGTGGAAGGTACTGAGTAAATTTTATTCCCCAGATCAATGGTGGGTCAATGTAATTTTGCAATTATGTCGGGAATATTTTATGAGCGATTCAATACCAGCTACTTGTGTGATATAATTTCTTGGTTCGCCCCTGTACCACAAAAGATTAAGGCAACGAGTTCCTATGTTAACTTTATACGTGACATCTGACCAAGAGGATGCTGGCAGGACATCTATATGTGTCACTATGGCCAGTGACATCTCTAAAAAGGGCAAGAAAGTGGCGGTTTTCAAGCCGTTTGCGGCCTCCCCTAACGATGGATCAGGGAAATCTGATAGAGAAATATTGCTGTCAGTATCAAACGTCGAAAGTAATGCCGAAGGTTCGTGGCCGTTTAACTGGGTTGGTAGCGACAATCTGGACAGTGTAGTAGCGGATTTTCAAAAATGTACAACCGGTGCTGAAGTATCGGTAATAGAGGGCTTGAGTTCTATTACCGCAGATTTTGGTCAAACCTCCTCACAGTTAGTTGAACGTATAGATGCACGTGTGGTGGTCGTGATTGCGTATGTAGATGGGTTAGGTTTGGAGTCTGTCCAGGTAGCCAAGGAATTGTTTGGTCAAAGACTGGAAGGCATAATTATAAATGGTGTCACCAAATACAAGATGAGAGAAATGCAGAATCAATTAGCACCTATGATAGAAGCTATTGGCGTGAAAGTCCTGGCCATAGTTCCAGAAAGCCGGGTTATGTTGGGTTTCACAGTTGGGGAACTTGCTAGGCATCTTGGCGGTACATTCCTCAACTCGGAGGACAAAAGCGAGAGTTTGATTGAACATTATCTTATAGGTGGTATGATTCTGGACTGGGGAGTCTTGTATTTCGAGCGATTTGCTAATAAGGCAGTTATAGTACGTGGGGACAGGCCTGATATACAAATGGCTGCACTAAAAACTCCTACAAGTTGTATAGTACTTACGGGTGGGTTTGAGCCTATACAATATGTTCAGTACGAAGCTGGAGAAGAAGAAGTGCCGCTTATATCGGTGAATTCAGATACTCTGCAGACAGCATCATCGCTAGAATCCCTCCATGGCAAGGCTATATTTGGTCATCCTGCTAAGGTGGAACAATTTGCTCGTGCGGTTAATGGTAATGGAAACCTGGAAGGGTTTTACCTCGCTCTGGGTGTCTAGGTCAGTTCTGGTATTCCAATTCACTACCTATCCATACTGAACCATCCTTGAACACTTCTTTTTTCCAGATAGGCACTATCGTTTTTATCCTGTCAACCGTGTATTGAGCTGCCTGGAAACCTTCCTTGCGATGCTCTGACCCAATGGCAACTACGAGGCTGATCTCTCCGATTGCCAGTTTGCCAGTGCGATGTGCTATTGCTACATGGTTTATATCCCATTTCTCTTGTATTTCCATTACTATTTGATTCAACATGGCTTCAGCCATGGGTTGATAAGCTTCATACTCTAAGTACAAAACGTCTTTGCCTTCGGACAGTTCACGTGTGGTTCCCAAGAAAGTGATTATGGCACCATTGCCACAATCACGGACGGCATTTGTTATTTCCTCTGGATTGAGAGGGCTAGAGGTTACTGTTATCAAGTTATACACCTCCACTAACAGGTGGTATAAATGCTATTTCGTCATTTGCACAAAGGAGAGAATGTGGATTAGCATACTCTCCATTTATCGCTATCATTACTGGAGCTGTATCCGGCAAAGATGTATGAAGCCTCCTGAGCATTTCTAATAAATCTTGCGCAGTTGTGCCGTCGGTCACTTCCATGCTTGTCGAGGACATACCAGTTCTCTCCCTGTACAGTGCGAAGAAACGGACGTTTACCTTCAATGCAAAACTCTATTCATAAACAGGTTATATGGCATCCGAGGCTGATTTGGCTATGTCCTCATCTTGTTGTGCGGTTGCACCACTTACACCTATGGCTCCGGTCACTACTTCTTGTTCTGTTATTGGCACAGCTCCCTGTACGAAAAACATCTTGTCGCCGTTCATTTTATTGATATTATCCAACACTGCCGGGTTCGAGCCTTCACCAAATGAACCGCTTGGTCTACCGAACAGTGCGGATACCATGGCTTTACCACGAGCAACGTCCCCAGTGAAAACGCGTGCTCCGTCCATTCTAGCGAGAGCTACTGGTACGCCATGAGTATCTACTATACAAATACTAACTTTAAGCCCCATAGAATCAGCAGTATTTGAGGCTTGTTGTATTAACTTTTGTGCGCTGGCTAAATTCATAAGCAAAACACCCCCGCGGTTACATATTTCGGACAAGTATGAGTATAATTGCCGGCAGGTTCAAGGTCAATCTAACTTGTTTATAGAAACTTGTGGGAAATATGCTCTAAGGTCCGCTGCGAAGCATGAAGCTTGTTCATAATGCGGGAATATGAATTCCAAACAACGACTATTTCCTATGGCGCCACGGCTAGATGTGCTGCCGTAATACCTAATAGCCAGCTCTATCAAACTGCCATCCAATGCTTTGATGCCGCTGGCATCCTCGTATGTAATCTCCATAAAATTTGGCATATCTATTTCTTTTTTAGCAAATATTATTTGCGGGAGTTTCCTATGTTCGTTTTTTGACTCTCACGTAGACGGCGTTTAAAAGGTCAGGAGTAAGAGTTACAATCCAAAACACTAATATTCCTAGCCAAAGTGATATAGTGAATACAATTGTAATTGATATTGGGAAAGCAACCCAAAACCATATTTTGTGAAATCTGTTTGATAGCACAGTTAAATAATAATATTGCTGGCTATAACTTGCAATGAATAAATACTGATAACAAACTTAACTGTGCTCATGTGGTTATACGTCTAATCACCAAAGCGAGTTTGGTTAGCACCCAGTAATTGTTTGACCTTGGTAGCGTGTTGCCCAAGCATTCTCAATAAATTCTGTCCGGTTTGTTCAGTCACTTCCTCGAGTGTAATTCCCTTTATAGTGGCTACAGCCTCAGCAACCTCCTTAACGTGTCTAGGCTCAGTCCAACTGGTCCGGTGTTTTTTGAAAGTTTGCGGGTATGAATCCGTTTCAAGCACTAAATGTTTCATAGGAATGTATCCTACTACTTCCTGTAGTTCGGGTATTCTTAATAGTGGCCTAGCTAATGATATGTCAAATCCCAATTCTATACATTTCTTCGCTGTGACTATGTCACCTTGGAAATAGTGAGCTGCCCCTCCAAATTCTCCTGCTTGTTCATTCTCCAAGATATTTAGGATGTCTGGGTATGTCATCCTGGAATGGTAAATAATGGGTAGCTTCATTCGTTTTGCTATTCCTATTTGCGCTATTAGGTATTCTTCTTGTATTTCACGACATGGGGCTCCTTCAATACCGTCCAGGCCGATTTCACTCATGGCTATGACCGTAGGCTGCTTAGCTAATAGCATGAGTGTATCGTATATTGCAGATGTCATAGGTTCTTTTATGTCACTGGGATGTATTCCGACTCCGGCGAAAAGTCTCGTGTCTGACTTGGAAAGTTCGATGCAACGTTCGGTAGACTCAATTGTAGTGCCTGCCAATAGGGCACCTGATACACCGGATTCCTCAGCTCTCGTCAAAATATCGTGCAGATCGGCGTACGAGTATTCACTTAGGTGGGTATGGCAGTCGAATAATTTCAAGAGTGTTAACTTGTTTTATATAGGTATGTATAATCAAGTATACCTTTAGGCATGGAATTATATTACTATTAATATGTAACGTCAAAAAGTTCTGTTTTATGGATAGACTGGGACCATAATATTTTAGCCTTTACCTTTACACTTGAGTAATATTGGAAGGATATCACTTTCATAAATCCAATAAAGGTTATCTGTTGACTTGACTGGGACGCATTTGTAGACATGCGCATTCAAGATGAGTTGTGTTCCTAATGGATGGAAAGGATGGTAATAACTATGACTGTACAATTGGGTGATGATATTAAGATAACTGAATTGGCCAACGGTGTGTTTGCCAGATTGCATGAAGGTAGAACAAATTCTGGAATAATCATTGGTGATAATTCGGTTATGGTGATTGATTCTCTCCAAGCTCCATCAGCTGCCAGGAGTTTGATTGAAGATGTTCGTTATATAACTAACAAGTCAATCAAATATGTTGTGAATACTCACTCTCATTGGGACCATGCTTGGGGTAATGAGGAATTCCCAGATGCTCACATAATAGGCCATGTGAACTGTTATTCAGAGTTGATAGACGTGGAATGGAACAAAAATTGGAGAGATGAAGTAGCCAGAATGAATAATCCTTGGTCTGATGAGGCACATATAATTAATATTACACCACCCAATCTCACCTTTGATAATCAAATGCAGATATATTTTGGTGGCAGGGTAATCAGCTTCTACTATTTTGGCAGGGCCCACACAAGTGGTGATATATTTACATATTTGCCCACAGAACAAATCGCATTCACTGGAGACGTGGCGGATCACAAAGGGGTGCCATTCCTAGCGGACTGTTATCCAGAGGAATGGGTTGATACAGATGACAAACTTCTTACCTTGCCTATTGATCGTTTTATGGCAGGGCATGGTCCAATAGGGGGATATCAATCTTTAGTGGAATCCAGGGACTTTATTGATCAGTTAATTAATAACGTCAAGGTTGCAATAAAGGATGGTAAGGATCAAACAGAAGTGACATCTAGTGTTAAGAAAGCACTGGAATCCCAGTTTGGTGATAGACGAGGATTTGATGGACTCAGCAACGGTATATCAGATTTATGCAGACGACTTAACGTTGTATAAATGTGGGTTAGACAGTTGATACGAAAGGTCTAAGTGTTGTCTTCACACACAATGGTGGGCGGTAGTGGACTCGAACCACTGACCTCTGCCATGTCAAGGCAGCACTCTAACCAACTGAGCTAACCGCCCTATTTCTTATAATCACATCAGGTGAAACAAAAACATATGTATTGAACTGGCCACTACAGCAGGTCATCAATCATTGGGGCAGCTTCCAGTACGTGTGATATGGTGTCACCTTCTACGGTAAGTTGACCGGCCGTCTGAATATTGTCTGAATCACCATTATGGGTTAATCCAAGTCGTTCTCTTCCCTCAGCAGATGCATTTAGGTTTGCAGGTATTAATCTGCCGATTATTACGTTCTCCTTAAGGCCTGTAAGGTGGTCTACAGTACCATTCATGCTGCTTTCTGTCAGAACACGTGCGGTTTCCTGGAAAGAAGCGGCAGCGAGGAAACTTTCGGTGCTGAGTGATGCTCGAGTGACTCCAAGTAATGCAGGGGATGCCATGGCAGGCTCTCCTCCCTCTGCTAAGACTTTGGCATTAGATTCCTCATATGTCATACGATCTACCAATTCGCCAGGTAACATGTCTGTGTCTCCAGGTGAATCAACTCTTACTTTCTTAAGCATCTGTCTCACTATAACTTCTATATGTTTGTCGTTTATATTAACTCCTTGAGATCTATAGACCTTCTGTACCTCGTCTAGCAGGTATTGTTGAACTGCCTCTCTGCCTAGGATACGCAGTATGTCCTGAGGATTTAGAGGACCAGCTGTGATGGGGTCTCCAGCATTCACATTTGCCTGATCTTCGATAAGCAAATGTGAAGACGGAGGTATTTGGTATTCACGCTCCTCTGTGTCGGTCCATATTATAGTTAGAATATTCTTGTTAATTTCCACAGTGCCTGCAATTGGAGCAAGCAATGGTAATGGTTCCGGTACAGATTTATCTTTGGAACCTTTCACGGTTGCAGGTTGAGTCAATGCAGTGCCAATATCGATCCATTTACCATTTTCAACCAGTATTGTGTGGCCTTTTGGTATGGTATATTCTTCACGGAATTCCTCAGTCCCAGTGAGCCTGATGGCACGTTCGTCCCCGCTTTCAAGCCTAGTGGCAATACCATCTATTTCTGCAATGGGTGCCTGTCCTTTCGGTGATCTGGCCTCAAACAGTTCTTCTACCCTAGGTAGACCACTGGTAATGTCGACTCCAGCGACGCCACCGGTATGGAATGTCCGCATGGTTAATTGTGTCCCTGGCTGTCCTATGCTTTGGGCAGCCATAACCCCTACAGCTTCTCCGAGGATAGCAGGTTTACCAGTTGCGGGATTCCTGCCATAGCAGAGGCTACACATGCCCATGGCGGCTTGGCAGTTTAGAGGAGATCTAACATGAATTTCAACTATGCCATGTTCTGTTATAACCTTAAGTTTCTCCTCATCTATTTCCTCTTTGGAATCTATGACAATTTCTCCTGTAACGGGGTCTGGAACAGGGGAGGCTGTTACCCGTCCAGTTATCCTGACTGTGAATGGAGCTTCCAATGGGTCATTGCCCCCTTCTCGTATCATTATGCCCATGTTGGTATCACAGTCATGTTCCAGAATGATTACTTCTTGGGAAACGTCTATTAAGCGTCTTGTAAGGTAACCACTATCAGCCGTTCTAAGAGCAGTGTCAGCTAGTCCCTTGCGAGCGCCGTGAGTGGATATGAAATATTCAAGTACACTCAATCCCTCTCGGAAACTGGATTTTATTGGTAACTCTATAATACGCCCGCGGGGATTACTCATGAGTCCCCTCATACCTGCCATCTGTTTTATTTGGGCTATATTCCCCTTTGCTCCGGATATAGCCATCAGGTATACACCTCCGTAGGTAGGCAGATTTTCTTCAATTAACTTTGTCATCTGGTCGCTGGTGTCAGTCCAAATTTGTACGGCGGTATTGTACCTCTCTTCTTCAGTTATAAGTCCACGCTGGAATTGTTCCTCTAGGGTATCTATCTTGACCGTGGCACTATCTATTAGGGAGGCCTTCTGGGGTGGAACTTCGATGTCATTTATGGCAATTGTCGTGCCGGATTTCCCTGCGTAGTGAAACCCTAGCTTTTTGATCTTGTCTAGCATATTTGCAGTAAGATCTTCACCATAATATCTATAGCAGTCGGCTACCAAATCCTTTAGCAGATTCTTGTCCATTATTCCGTTTTGGAATGGCATACTTTCTGGAAGGACTTCGCTAAATATTATGCGACCTACAGTAGTTTTTATCCAACTGGTTTCTGTTCCATCGTGAGATTCTTTTATTAATATTGGTGCTCTCAAATCTACTATGCCGTGTTCATATGCCATCCTGGCTTCATCGAAATTGTTGAACCGGTTTCCTTCTCCTGTTGCACCTTCGACCTCAGTGGTCAGGTAATAACAGCCAAACACCATGTCAAGTGTGGGAGCTACTATAGGTTCGCCCGAGCTTGGTGATAGCATATTATGAGTACTGAGCATAAGCTGCTTAGCTTCCTGCATGGCTTCTTTGGATAATGGAACATGGACTGCCATTTGATCTCCATCGAAGTCGGCGTTAAATGCAGTACAAACTAACGGATGTAGTCTAATTGCACTCCCCTCAACTAGAACTGGATCAAATGCTTGAATACCTAGCCTGTGGAGTGTTGGTGCTCTGTTTAGGAGGACAGGTCTCTTGCTTATGACTTTTTCCAATATATCCCATACTTCAGGACGTAAGCGTTCAACCATGCGCTTAGCTCCCTTAATATTGTGCACATGCCCGCCGAGGATCAACAAGTTCATTACGAATGGCTTGAATAATTCAAGGGCCATTTTTTTGGGCAAACCACACTGATTTAGACTTAGGTCTGGTCCCGCTACTATTACCGATCTACCACTGTAATCTACTCGTTTGCCCAATAAGTTCTGTCTGAACCTACCTTGTTTACCTCTCAATAGATCCGATAAGGACTTCAGTTTGTGGTTATGGCTGCCTGAAATGGCTTTGCTTACCCTCCCATTGTCAATTAGAGCATCTACTGCTTCCTGCAGCATCCTCTTTTCATTGCGTACAATAATCTCAGGAGCACCCAGATATATGAGCCGTTTTAGTCTATTGTTTCTATTAATCACGCGTCTGTATAGATCGTTCAAGTCACTGGTTGCAAATCGACCCCCATCTAGCTGAACCATTGGCCTTAGTTCTGGTGGCAATACTGGGAGCACTGAAAGTATCATCCATCTCGGTTCGTTGTCACTTTTCATTAGGGACTCTACAATTCGGAGCCTCTTGATAGCCTTCTTGCGTCTTTGGCCTGAAGTTGCTGCTAGTTCTTCTTGAAGGTCCAATTTAAGGCTTTCCAGATCCATGTCTTGGAGTATTGATAATATCCCGTCTGCGCCCATGTCGGCTTTAAACACATCTTCGAATTTGTCCCTCAATTCTCGGTAGTTCGCCTCAGTCAGTAATTGTAATGGCCTCAAATCTTCCAATGCGTCTATCTGTGCCTGTATTTCCTCATCATTGCCTAGGGAGTCTATTATCTCTGTCTCCAGCGCGTTCGCTGATTCATTGTTACCCTCATTGCCGTCACCTGATTGGAGTTCCTCTTGGTCGTTGGAATCGATATCTGATGATGAATTTGCCGAAGACGTGGCAGCCCCGTTGTTTGACATATCTAATGTCTTACGGCGCTCTAGTGAATCCGTTAGAGAGTTAATCATTTCTACTCTCTTATTTTCGTCCACACTAGTTATGATATATTTTGCGAAATAAAGAACCCTCTCTAAGTTTCTTGGAGACAGGTCCAGAAGCAGGCCTAGTCTACTTGGTATTCCCTTGGAGAACCAAACGTGCGCTACCGGGGCTGCCAGTTGAATATGCCCCATTCTTTCTCGTCTAACTTTGGCTCTTGCGACCTCTACTCCACACCTGTCACAAATAACACCTTTGTATCTGATCTTTTTGTATTTTCCGCAGAAACATTCCCAATCTTTTGTAGGTCCGAATATACGTTCGCAGAACAGACCATCCTTCTCTGGCCTTAAGGTGCGATAATTGATGGTTTCGGGCTTGGTGATTTCTCCGAAGGACCAGCTCTTGATCTCCTCTGGCGATGCGATCGAGATGCGGATGGCGTTGAATTCATTATTTTCTGGCATCTTAAAGCTCCTCAGTCTCTTCAATTGGTAATTCGTCGTTATCCTGAATTATTGGTGCGTCATCGTCAGTATTTGAATCTAATTCTAGGTTCCCCACCAACTCGGCCAAATCTTCTATACCTATGTCGTCGGTGTCAATGGTACCAACTGTTTCATTTGTCTCCAGTTCAGGGTCTATGGCATTAACCGCGTCCATTGTTTCATCCGCGATTTCTCCGGACTCGTCTCCTCCGGATATCATATCTTGTGGATCCTTTTCGTGCAGTAATGAAGCTGACAAACCTAGACTCTGCAGTTCTTTCACAAGCACGTGGAACGATTCTGGTAAGCCAGGCTGGACAACATCTTCTCCTTTGACTATGGCTTCATACGTCTTTACGCGACCGACCACATCATCGGATTTGACAGTAAGCATTTCTTGGAGGTTGTAAGCAGCGCTGTATGATTCAAGTGCCCATACTTCCATCTCGCCGAATCTCTGACCTCCGAACTGTGCTTTGCCCCCAAGTGGTTGTTGTGTTATAAGCGAATATGGTCCTGTGGATCTGGCGTGTATTTTGTCTTCTACCAGATGAATCAACTTCATCATGTATATGTAGCCAACGGTAACCGGTTGATCAAACTTGTTACCTGTTTGGCCGTCGTACAAAATACTTTTCCCCAGAGTTGGTGCAGATTTCCCAGATTCTTTACTAAGGCGAGTAACTTCATGGGCCATAGCTGTGTCTGACATATTTAGGCTATCAATTCCTGCTTCCTCAGATAGCCAGATTTTCAGGCACGCTCTGGTAGCACTACCAATGGTTTTGTCATTCAAAGTTTCTATTGGGTCAAAGCCTTTGTCATTTAGCCAATTCTTGACGACATTCATGTCGATACTGGGCATTTCATCGGGTGTATGCTGACCCACTGCTCCGGATTGTTGCAATAACCATGCCTTGGCCAAACCATCCTCTATGGCCTCGTCCTCTGCCCCATCGAACACCGGGCTCAACACTCTTAGCCCCATTGTATGTGCTGCCATACCTAAGTGAGTTTCCAACAGCTGGCCCAGGTTCATTCTGGATGGTACGCCAATAGGGTTTAGGATCACATCTACTGGAGTTCCGTCGGCCAAGTAGGGCATATCTGCCGAGGGTAGTATTCTAGAGATAACTCCCTTGTTGCCGTGTCTCCCTGCCATTTTATCTCCTTCGGAGATCTTACGTGTTTGAGCTATCCAGACTCTGACTAGAGTATTGACACCAGGCAACAGTTCGTCTTTATTTTCTCGTGACAACACCTTGACATCAATCACCTTGCCCCGTTCACCATGAGGAACCCTCAGAGAGGTGTCTTTGACATCCCGTGCTTTTTCTCCGAATATGGCCCTAAGGAGTTTTTCCTCAGCTGTTAATTCGGTCTCACCCTTTGGGGTTATCTTGCCGACTAGTATATCTCCTGGCCCTACCTCTGCGCCTGGGTAAATCACACCGTAATCGTCAAGATTACCGAGTCCGTCTTCACCCACACTAGAAATATCACGTGTGATTTCCTCAGGGCCAAGCTTAGTGTCTCTGGCCTCTACCTCAAATTTTTCGATGTGAATGGAAGTGAATTTATCTTTCTTTAATAGATCTTCGTTAAGAATTATAGAGTCCTCGAAGTTATATCCTTCCCAGCTCATGAAAGCGACTAGAAGGTTCTGTCCAAGGGCGAGCTCTCCGTTATCGGTTGATGAACTATCTGCCAATGGCTGGCCTGCAGCAACAATGTCTCCCTTATTTACTATGGAGTGTTGTGATATACAGGTGCCTTGGTTGCTCCTCATGAATTTTATCAAATGGTATTCATGGACAGTTCCATCTACATCGGTAACTTCTATTAAGTCTCCGGAAACACTGGTCACGACACCAGACGTTCTCGATATGACTACCTGGCCACTGTCCATTGCCACACGTCCCTCCATGCCAGTTCCAACCAGTGGTGCTTCAGTACGTAACAATGGCACCGCTTGGCGCTGCATGTTGGACCCCATCAATGCCCTGTTGGCGTCGTTGTGTTCCAAGAATGGTATAAGGGCGGCGGATACACTTACTATTTGTCTTGGAGATACATCCATATAGGATACGTTCGCAGGCGATTCTACAGAAAATATCTCTCCTCGCCTTACTTCCAATCTTTCGCCAGTGAACTGGTTTTTTTTGTCCATGATCGAATTGGCTTGGGCTATAGGATATTTCTCCTCTTCATCTGCTGCCATATAAATTATATCTGCCGGATCGGAGGATGCGAATGGTTTTACTTGCACAGTGCACTTAGGCAATTGAGCTATTAACTCAGCCATTTTCCCGCTAATTCTTTGACCTTTCTTTGCTAAAATCTTGCCACTCGAGTCCTTTATTAATGCAGTAACGGTCCTGCCCTGCAGATCTGTGAACGTGTTTGGCACTTCTGATATTACTTTACGATACGGAGTTTCTATGAAACCATGTTCGTTGGTTCTAGCATATGTTGCCAGAGATCCCAAAAGGCCGATATTGGGTCCTTCGGGTGTTTCTATTGGGCATATACGACCATAATGGGAATGGTGAACATCACGCACGTCAAACCCTGCTCGCTCGCGAGAAAGCCCTCCTGGTCCTAACGCAGAAAGTCTTCTTTTATGTGTTAATTCTGCGAGGGGGTTGGTTTGGTCCATAAACTGAGAAAGCTGCGAGCCACCAAGAACTCTCTTACAGCTGCTACAACTGGTCTAACGTTTGTTAGTGTTGTGGGCGTAACTATGGTGACATCCGGCTGGGTTGTCATCCTGTCCCTGATAACTCTCTCCATACGCAGTAGTCCCACACGTAACTGGTTCTGCAGTAGTTCTCCAACTGCCCTGATTCTTCTGTTGCCCAGATGGTCTATATCATCCGGGGTTTCAACCCTGTTGTTAACCAGAATCATTTTCTTGATTACAGCTATCATGTCTTCTTTGGTTAATACATGTTCATCAGGGCTAATATCTAATGCTAGTCGTCGGTTCAATTTATATCGACCTACCTTGCCTAGATCATATCGGCGAGGGTTACTGAATAAGTTATCCATTAGAGAACGGGCATTCTCTAAGTTTGGTGGCTCTCCTGGCCTTAATCTCCTGTAGAATTCTAGTAAAGCATCATCTTGTGTTTGGACACCAGGATCTCTATCAAGAGTATTTCTTATGTAATCGTGTTGTTCGTCAGTATTCACGTCCTCAAATAATTTAATTATCTCTGCCTCATCGACTATTCCGAATGCACGGAGCAGTGTAGTAACCGGGGCCCTCCGTTTCCGATCAACTTTCACAGATAGTACATCCCGATTACTGGTTTCAAATTCCAACCAGGCCCCTCTGTATGGAATTAGCTTTCCCGCGCACAAGTCCCTGTCGCTGGCCAGGTCCCTTTCGGCTGTTAAATATACTCCTGGAGACCGTACTAACTGGCTGACAACAACCCTTTCGGCTCCATTTATGATGAATGTGCCTTGAGACGTCATCATGGGTATTTCGCCAAAGTATAAAGTTTGTTGTTTTATCTCGCCTGTTTCTTTTATCAGTAAACTAGCGGTCATATACAGTGGGCGGCAATACGTGACTTCTCTTTGACGACACTCAGTTTCCGTGTATTTTGGCTCTCTAAATTCATGGTCGTGAAATGACAGCTCGAAGCGACCTCCAGTAAAGTCTTGAATAGGAGATACCTCTTCGAATAGCTCACTCAGGCATTCGCCTATGAACCATTCAAATGAGTCAATTTGTAGCTGTATTAGGTTGGGTACATCTAGGGCTTGAGTTATCTTACCGTAAGACTTTTGAGCCGGTGTTTGATGGCCGTTGGATTTCGAGGTTGATGTTGCAGAGGTCATGAGAATTCACGCTCCAAAAAGAAATCAAATTAGGACTGCAGTATTTACCTGTTACTTATCAAATAGACGCGCCACAGCTGCAACTGTAATGTTGCCTGATGGAAAGTGGAAAAAATGATCTGGATCATAGTTGGGTCACGGATGGACGATTACGTATGATACTATCTTGTAAAACAAAAGTCAACTGTTTTCATCCGCTGTCAAATATCAAAGTTGATAATACTTTTTTGTTACGGAATGAAGTAGGCCAACGCACTCACTTACAGTATTCGGTGGTTGCATTGTAACTGACAAAGGTTGATAATTATACGCTGCGAGGTTTATTTAATTGGATGTCGGTAGAGATCAGATTTATTTCGTTCCATAAAACATAGGAGTGAATTTAATGTCTCAGAATGTTGAATATTCGTATAGTGGTCATTCTTCAACAATATATGGAGACTCCCTGGATCCAGATAGGGTGTTATCCATGTTGCCTTTACGACCATACCATTCCATAGTGGACATAGGTTGTGGAAAGGGATATTTTTCCGTGCCTTTGGCCAAGTATGTTAGTCAAGGAAAACTTTTTGCCTCTGATACCAATAAGAAGTTATTGGAGATTTGTCGGAGTAAGTTGACTGAAGTGCATTTGAACAATGTGGAGGTTATCCACTTCCGCGGGAAAAAGATACCAATCGAAAATTGTAGTATTGACGGAGCCTTTATGGCTTTCACTCTCAGTAGTACTAAAGACAAATATGGGATTATTGCTGAGGCAAAGCGATTCCTTCAGAAGGGGGCATGGCTTGCTATACTGGAACCATATGACTCTTTGAGCAATGAGGATGTGAAGCAACTTGGGCTTGATGCGGGCCTTAGGTTTGTGCATCAAAGGGATTTAGATAGTGACAATTATTTGATTTTGTTTCGCAGGTAGCCATTACCTATAGAGATGTTAGGGGTCTTAGGCCATGCTCCTAATCAGATTGTTGATGTGCGAGTTTGACGTATGGCAATAGATGTGAATACGGTAGAAAAAATACATATGTGTGCTTGCGGTCGTTAGGATCCTTGGATAAGATGTAGCGCGTGTTCTGGTGCAATTTTGACGCTGGCATTGTTAGTGATTGGAAGGTCATGGCATGTGTAATGCAGTTTTGGTAGTAGACATGTTGAAGGGATTCCTTGAAGATGGCCATAATTTATATTGTGGTGACCATGCAAGGAGAGTAATACCAAAGATACGATAGTTGTTAGAAGACGAAATTGCCCTAGGATCTAAAGTGTTCTACATATGTGATAATCACGAGCCAGATGACTTGGAATTTGACATGTTCCCTGTGCATTGTTTGGTCGGTAGCGAGGAATCGGAAATAATACCTGAGTTGCTAGATTTGCCTGGAGAGAGAATTAACAAACAGAGGTATAGTGGATTCTACAATAGTAGTTTGCAGAAACAATTGGAAAGTCTAGGTCCAGATAAAGTCATTGTATGTGGCGTTTGTACTGACATATGTGTGATGCATACTGTAGCTGATGCTAGGAATAGAGACTACAATGTGGAAATACATGTGGACACGGTATCTACGTTTGATATGGATGCGCATAAATGGGCGTTACGACATATGGAGAAAGTGTTAGGGGCTCGACTAATTGGGCAACATTCAGGGTGATAAAATTGGAAGCCATAATTGGATTTCTGTTAGCATATGGTGCCGTTATATGTAATGATTCCTAGAAATTCACTCATGGATTGTAGGTTTTGATAGTTACTTGACTAGTTAAATAAATTGGAGGGATATGGCAGAGCCAGATTTTCAAGTAAGACCATCGGTAATGGTTGGAGATACTGCTGAAGTTAGCCTTCACAGGGGCATTACTGTCCTTAGAAATGAGGGTATCAATCCAGTTGTCACAATGGAATTTCAGAGTGTTGTTAGTGGTAGGTTTTGTGGTGTAAGGGAGGCTAAGGCGTTGTTGAGTAAGGTGTTGCCTGAAAGCAATAGGGAGGTTTGGGCAGTGGAAGAGGGGACTTCAATTGATGCAGGGGAGGTTGTCTTAACGATTTCTGCACCATACGGATCATTCGCATTATATGAAACCGCTATATGTGGGACTATTTCACATTCCACTGGATGGGCTACGGCCAGTATGGAATGTGTCGAAGCAGCTGGCGGAGTGCCGGTTATATCTGCAGGAGCTAGATACGTTCATCCTGGAGTAGCTGGAGTAATGGAATATGCTTCTATGGTAGGTGGATGTGTGTCTTGTTCTACTAATCAGGGAGCCACTCTGAGTAGTACTGCAGCGACCGGAACAGTGTCACCAAATGTTGTTTTGGTTGTTGGAGATTTAGTAAGGACTATGGAAGCATTTGACAAACACATACCTCACGAGGTATCTAGGGTGGCCCCTGTTAATGTATTTCGGGACGAAACCGAGGAGTCTTTGAGTTTAGCGGGATCATTGCGGCAACGTCTCAGAGGAGTAATATTGGAAACCTCACATGTTGGTATGGCAGTCAGTCCTTCGTTAGTCAAGGAAGTTCGTGCGCGTCTGGATTTGGCGGATCATAATCATATTGAGATATATGTTAGGGGTGATTTAGACCCACAACAAATCAGGGAATTTGTTCATCAATGTGCCCCTGTTAATGCCTTTGAGGTAGAGAGATATATCAGTGGCGCTAAACCACATGCATTTCATTCTGATATACATGTGGTAGATGGCAAGCCAATTGCTAAGCGAGGTCGATTGCCTGGCCAAACTGCCAATGCAAAGTTGATGCAGGTTATATAGCATTAGACTTGTGACATTCCAGGAACAAGGTGTTGGCGGTTGTCTCTTCTTGTTTTGCCCATTGGGCTATCCTAAAGCCAATCACCCAAGCTATGCGGTCGTCGGACAATACTATAGGTAATCTGTCTCTAAAGTTGCGAGGTATTTTCTGATCTATCATGAAATCCTTGAGTTTTTTAGATCCAGTGATTCCTAATGGATAGAATCTATCCCCAGGTCTTCTGGTTCTGATCAACAGTTGCTCACCGATTTGGTTACGGTCAAGTTGGGCCGTGAATGAATGTGATTTATTTGTGTTTGATCTTATAGGGCTTAAACTGGCGTTAATCTCCAACCCCGGTATTTTGAGGGTCCCGGGTACAGCCAGATTATGTTCTCCTTTTATGATAGGTATGTCTGGGTATTCACTTATAGGGTACCCGATAGACAGTAATCCTCTCTCGTTCTTAAATATCAAACCGTTCGGTATGTATAGCTCCTTCTTTTGTATGCTTTCTGATAAGTTCAACATTGCCTGGACGTGTCTACTGCCGAGACTTTTCAAAGAACCTGCATGTTCTTCATACATCAGCCGTAGGATGTTTGTCTGCATAGCTGGATGTAGTTTGAGAAACTGATTCTTTTCTACGTAGGTAACTCCATCTTGGATCGATGTTATTGACTCTTTGGTTTTTATGGCGCTTTCCATGATATAAGAATGATTTTGTTCGGATAAAGTACTTAATCTAAGCAATGCACTGTCAAAACGCGGGTTGTATGAACGTAAATTGGGGAGTAGCTCGGACCTAATACGATTCCGTGTGAAATGCTTGTCAGTATTACTAGAGTCCAATCGAGGTTCTATCCCTTTATATGCACAATACTCTAGAGTATGCTTCTTAAGAAATGTTAATATCGGCCGTACCACTTTGATGGGTTTGACTGTATCAATTGGTCTCCAACTTGATATTTGGCTCATTCCAGTTAAACCTGTTAGGCTAGTACCGCGTATGATGTTCATCATAACAGTTTCGACTTGATCATTAGCAGTGTGACCCAAAATTACGGCGGATGCATTCATCATATTTGCTACTCTGTATAAGAAATTGTAGCGGACTTCTCGGGCGGCTTCTTCTAATGACATCCCGTTCAGACTTTTGTAGTAATCAAGTTCAACGCGTTCGACTGTAACTGGTAAAGCCAGTTCCTTTGATATGTCCTGTACGAATACAGCGTCTTCATCTGACTCGATACCGCGTAGGCCGTGATTCAGATGAGCCACGTGAAGTTCTATGCAACACTTTGCCTTGATGCTGTCTAGTGCTAATAGTAGTGCCATAGAATCTGGTCCACCAGATACTCCTACCAAGAGAGGCTTGGAGGTATTTGTTAGCTTCAACCTATCAAGTAAGTCTATGATATGTTTCTCTATGGCAACATGTGTTGGAGAGTAATTGGATGACACTAGACCTCTTTCTTGCGATACTCTGTATGAAGCACAATCTTTTCGATTCTCATGCCCACTACATTACTAATTGTCAAATGGATATTATCGTATCGTAAAGTTTCTCCTTCTATGGGTATATGGCCAAGTTGTTCCAAAACGAATCCAGCAACCGTTTCATAATTTCCTCTAGGTAAATTTATGCCGAGTTCATCGTTTGCCTGTTCTATCTGCATGCCAGCATCGACACTATACGTATTCTCGTCTATTGTTTCATAATCTATTTCGGTGTAGATTCCGTCTTCCACAACTGGTCCTACTATTTCTTCGGTAAGCTGTTTAAGGGTAACCAAACCTGCTATACCTCCAAATTCGTCTACGGCCATTGCCATCTGAATGCCACGGTTTTGCATTTCTCTCAATAGGATCCCAGTTAGCTTGGTGTCTGGCACGAAACTCACTGGCCTTAACAGTCCTGTTACTGGCTGGGGATGTGAAATAGTACCATTTGCCATTGCCTCTAGAACGTCCTTTATCAACAGCGTTCCTAATATGTTATCCACATTTTCGTTATAGACCGGGAATCTAGTGTGCGTATGGTGGCTATAAATTGCAAGAAATTCCTCTAGTGTGGTACCAGATTCTACCAAAATGAGCTCTGTACGTGGTGTCATAACTTCCCGAAGTTGTCGGTCACCGAATCTGAATACGTTTTCTAACATCTCCGCCTCTCGTTCTTCAACAGAGCCGTCTTCGAGACCTATAGATATAGCTGTTTTGATTTCTTCTTCTGTGAATAAAGCGCCTGGGTCTCCCTGCAATCTTTTGGCTAGTAGTTTGTTAATAGATTGGAGCAATATAACTATAGGCAGTAAAAGGCGTTCTATCCACGTAAGTATCTTGGCGGAAAAGAAGAATAGTGTTTCCGGATACCGTATTCCTATAGTCTTTGGAACCGTTTCACCGAGTATCAAAAGTATAAGAGTACTAATGGCAGTAGCTGCAATAACACCTTGGCCCTCTCCGATAAGAGCCACCATTATGACAGTAAAAAGAGCTGCAAATGCGGTGTTTGCTAGGTTGTTGCAGAGGAGTATGGTGGGTAACACTTTCTCGGGTTGATCTACCATATTCGCTATCATCTTTGCTCCCTTGACTTCGTTTTCCGCCATACTTCTAATCCTGACTTTGCGAAGTGACAAGAATGCCGCCTCAGAGCTTGAAAAAAAAGCAGATATCAGGATGCAAGGGATTAAGAGAAACAGATAAACTGTGGCTATTTGATTCATGAGAATACCTCTAACTAGTCAATTTGATTAGGAATTGGGATGGTTGCATTTTATAGTTGTTTGAAGAATACGTTGGTCATAACTGAGTGAAGATACACATCCTTACGAAAACATGGCTTGTGGTTACTGCAAAAAGATCGAAATACGTTGTTTTATCTAATCATTCGAATGAACATTCCAGAACATTCGTTGGGTGTCGTGTTGTAGTGAGGTGGTGACAATATTGGAACAGTAGCAATTCTAAAGGTTCATGCTCTGTAACCGCGTTGATGATAGCATTGGTAAACTGCAGTGTCAAAGCAGATAATTAATTCGATTTGTGCCCTTATAGTTGATTTGTTTGTCTACCGTATCTAGAATTAAGGATATTTGTGGAATGGTTAGGACCGATGATGATATTACCAGATAATGCTGACATGGATCATTTACTCAAGGCATCCAATGCCTTTGCTTCAGGTGCTTCGACTATATTAGAAGAACTCTTACCTACGAAGGAAATCGTCAGATATAAGGATGCAAATAAAAGCGACCCAGTCACGAATGTGGATTTGAGAATAGAAGATTATTTGAAGCGAGAGATCAGTAAGGAATTCCCGGATCATAGTATAATAGCTGAGGAAACTGATGATCAAACAATTGAATGCTCAGATTTCGTGTGGGTAATAGATCCTTTGGATGGTACCAAGAATTTTGCTGCAGGATTGCCATTCTATAGTGTATCTATTGGCCTACTGTATTCTGGTATTCCAATAATTGGCAGTATATTGATGCCTGATTCGGTCATGGGCAGTGGCTTGTATTCATGTAAACTTGGGGGTGGGGCATACCTGAATGGGGAACGTCTGGGTATATTGAATAGTCCTGAGCATAAGGTATCAGCTTTGAGCGTAGTGCCATCTGGATTCAGGCAATCTTTTTATATGGTTGGTGATAGTACCAGGTCAAGCGGGTCTTCTAATAGGGTATTTGGTGAACTGAGAACCATGGGCAGTATAGCCAGTGAGATGGTTCTTGTCGCCCGAGGGATATTTGGATGCGGTATATTCTCTGGTGGCCATATATGGGATGTTGCGGCAGGGATTTTGTTAATACGTGAGGCTGGGGGTGAAGTGATGATCCTAGAGAATGATCTATGGGTGCGTTTTTCTGGATTTACCACTCCTTCTCAAGATGATGACACGGTGAATAGCCAGTCCTTGAGGGACTGGTCGGGTATTCTTATCGCAGGACCTGAATCTAATGCCCAGTACCTGAGATCTATAGTGAGGCCAAGAAAGAAAAGAATCAAATCACGCTAATTTAAGAAGCGTGTGTTTTGATGGCATCAATCGCGTTTATTGAATGTTCGATAAGTAGTTAGTAAGGGATGTTGTTACGATGTAGTGATGGCATCCAGCACCGAAGGCGTCACTTTACCATTAGTTTTAGAGTTAGCAGTGTCGATTGGTAAGATGTTGCCAGTTCTTGGGTCTATACTGCCATCAGTACCTAACAATCCGTATCTATGTTCCAAATCTAATATTAATCGGTCTAGTTCTTGTTCAGCCTTCTTTGCTTCTAGGGTTTTTCTGTCTAGATCCATCTGAGCTTTACGAAGTGAGTAGCTGTCGTCGGAATGAAGTTCTGACATGTCGTCCTCCAATATATTCATCTAATGCGAATTAGAATAGAACAAATGTGCTACTGTGTCAAGTGTTTATAGTAAGAAGACTCCAAGATATCTGGTTTGTGACTGCGTATACAGTATGGCATTGGTTTGTTGCTAGAAGATTGGCCAAGGGAAATTTCTACGATTGAAATCATATAGTGGGAAATATCCTGAAGATATTAGGTTGTTGGTTCTATGCTTAAGGGCAATAAGTTCGTCTTTATGCAACATTTGTCCAAGTTCCTGGTTTAGAGTGACATCCTGGTTGAGACGGGTATAGAATTCATCAAGTGTGTGTATTAATTCTTTCTGTATAGGCTGATCTATAAAATCCCAGACGACTGTTCTCAATTTAGGATCCGTGTGGAAGGTTAGGCCGTGGTCTATAGACCATATACAGTTATTATGGTCCACAAGAAAATGGCTGGCTTTTCGGTCTGCATTGTTAGTAATGTAGTCGAATAGCGCTATTTTTTTCATCTCGCTATCGAATTCCTCTCTTAGGCTGAAGTAGTCCGACAATTGATCTGATTGTATAAATTGTTGAAATGATCCAACTCCATATGGTCCATCTCTCACCACCGTGCATGGTATGAAATGCCAGCACATCGCCTGTGCTACTAAATACGAAGAGTACTCTCTTTTATATAAAGTGCCATCAGGGAAGTCCCAGAGCGGATTTTCGCCAATCTTAGGTTTGTATATTGCTTGACAGGAGTTTAGCCCGTTCTCTAGTGTTACCAGGAAAGTATAGTTGGATCCTTCTAGGATTAGCTTGCAATCACTGATGTTGCCAGTCAACAAGACTCGTGTCATGGCTTGGATTTGATCTGTATTTGTATTTGTGGATTCCTTCATTGGGCGACCATCATGATGATAAATATGGGTCATGATTCAATTGTTATTGTACGTAACCTAATTCGGGTAGTGGCCGTTTGACCTGGGACAGCTATGGCCATCTGGATTTATGGGATCATTGCACAATGGACATATTGGTCGACCAGCAGCACATACTGTTTGCGCTTCGATTGCCAAATCAGCTATCTGTGATTGATCTACCCAAAATCCTAGAGCAGGTGGTGTACCAGGTTCGTCCTCTCTGTCGTGGGCTTGCAACATGAAAAGGTTGTTTTCCTGATCGTGGCCTATGCTCAGGTCTCCAATGTCGAACTCAATGATATTATCGTCAACGGGAGTGGTAGGCATGTTTGTCTCGGCATTGGTTAGCATATTTGTCTCCGGCGGTAAATCATCCAGCATTTGTTGGATGATGACCGACAATTGCATAAGCTGCCCCTTTTCCAGCCATAGGTGTGCTATGCCTGGATTGCCCTCCACGATTAGGCGGAATCGCCTTTGACCTGGAGTGCCTATAGCTTCAGCCCTGATATTGTGTACTAGGCCAAAAAGGTTTTTGGGATCTGGCATTTATCACCGTATTTGTTTTAATAGAGTGGTCGAACCTACTGTTTTGTCTTCTGGCTACAAAAAACTTGGGTTTGTGTCGCTTTTCAATAAAACCCGCTTTCTTGACATGCCTTGTATCGTTAATGGAAACATCTCGGTCTCTACGAGAGTATCTGTGAATGTTCCAAAGAGGCTGTTATTCAATGCCCCTGATCTTATATAGGATAGCTCCTCTCGGAGTTGACACTTCAATCTCTTCACCAATCATATGATCTATAAGAGCTTTACCCACTGGTGATGCAACGGACATTTTATTTTCCATTGGGCTAGACTCAGAGGCATTAACTATTGTGTAAACCATATCCTGTCTAGTTAATCTATCTTGTAGCTTCACGATACTTCCAAGTTGGACTGTTCTTTTGGCTTTGCTCTTGGATTTTTGATCTGTGGTTCTTACGACATTTGCTCGTTGAATACTATCTTCTAACTCCCTTATTCTGGCTTCCAACAGTCCCTGCTGTTCACGTGCGGCGTCAAGGGGGGCATTCTCCCGGAAATCCTTGTCTGCTGCGGCCAGTTGTATGCGTTCAGCGACAGCTACACGTTCGCCACGTAGGCTGTCTAGCTCTAGCTGCATAGTTTCCAGACCTTCGGAGGTTATGTCCATAGACAGTCTAGTGTTGTAAGCACCTTTGGACCTGGCTGAAGGCTTTCTAACCCTGAAATGCTTGTACAAGGGAGTACTAGTGAACTGATTCTTGAAACAAAATGTCAGGAAGTCTTTAATCACATATGATCGTGAAGCGGATTCCATTTGAGGAGAAGATCGAGTTATCTCCTCTCCGTATTCAGCTGCTTGTTGAGGCGTTAAGTTCCCAACTAACACATCCCGCCCACACCACCTGATAAATTTATTTAATTCTTGGAGCCCATTGGGTTTGGCCTTGAGTCTTGGTTGGGATAGGTACTGATTCAGGGCCTGGGAAAGCGGTACAGAAAAATTTTCCATGGTTGTTAGTATTGACCTCCAATTATGTCTTTGTTTTCACATTATTAGTACCATACATTCTAAGGATGGAAGTTGCAGTGTGTCAATGTGAATGATGCTATAATCTATTTGTGCGCGATATGATGGTTCAATAACTCAGTCGTCACTGTTCAGGTATCTTAATGAATTTGAGATTTGTATCGAGATTTATATAAGGAGAGGATTTGGAATGCCTTATGGATTGACAATCAAAGAGGATACTGGCGGTACTAGGGTCGAGATACAGTGTGCTCACCAAAATGGGTTGATTTATGTTGTTCCAGCAGAAGCTAGTTGGGTGTGCACATCTGAGCATATGCATGCTCATGCTTTGGCCGGATTCCTACGTAATTTACAGGAATTGGCTGATCCATCTATAACCGAGTTGATGCAGAAATGGGGGATATATTATAGGCCTAGGCCGATAGATGGCGAATGACGGTCTGTACGCTTATGGAACTCAACCTTTGGTTATAGCGGTACAGGTATATACCGTGGCTCAGTCTCCCGTTACTTCATGAGCTCCAACTGGACCCTGGCTTGTGCCGAAAAGATTTTCTAGTGCGTCCCCTTCTACGGTCTCGTTTAATATGAGATATTCTGCAATTTCTATTAATTTAGGCTTATTTTCTGTCAATATAGACGTGGCGGTACTATAGGCAGAATCTATGAGCTCACAAACCTCACCATCGATTTCTTCGGCGATCTTGTCGCTGTAGTTTCTTTGATCAGATATTTCCCTTCCCAAAAAAACCATGTCTTCATTTTTGCCGAATGTTCTTGGTCCGAGACGTTTGCTCATGCCGTAGCGTGTTACCATCAATCTTGCTCTTTGGGTAGCCTGTTCTATGTCGTTACTGGCACCAGTGGTAACCAGGTTAAATATCAATTCTTCTGCTACTCTGCCACCCATCGCAGTGGCCAACATGTCCGTGAATTGATCCTTAGTCATCAGATATCGGTCTTCAGTAGGTAGTAGTCTGGTGTATCCACCCATTCCACCTCTGGCGATTATGGATATTTTATGCACAGGGTCTGCGTCTGGTAACAGGTGAGCAACTAGGGCATGTCCGGCCTCGTGGTATGCTGTAACTTCTTTTTCCTTCACGCTAATCACGCGGCTTCTACGCTCTGGACCAGCTACTACACGGTCTATAGCCTCGGCGAATTCATCTTGACCAAGTTCTTTCTTGCCCCTTCTGGCGGTCAGAATAGCAGCCTCGTTGATCAAATTAGCTAAATCAGCTCCACTAAAGCCAGGTGTTTGTTGTGCAATAGAGTTCAGGCTTACATCCGACGATATGGGCTTGCCGGTTGCGTGGACTGCCAGAACAGCAGTCCTACCATTGATGTCTGGTGGATCTATGACAACCCTACGGTCAAACCTACCAGGTCTGAGCAAGGCTGGATCAAGAATGTCTGGTCTGTTGGTAGCCGCGATAACTATTATGTTGACGCCTGTATCGAAGCCGTCCATTTCTACTAGTATCTGATTGAGAGTTTGTTCTCTTTCGTCGTGGCCTCCGCCCAAACCGGCACCGCGATGCCTTCCTACAGCATCTATTTCATCTATGAATACGATGCATGGTGAATTCCGTTTTGCTTGGTCAAACAGATCGCGTACTCTTGATGCCCCGACACCCACAAACATCTCCACGAATTCGCTTCCACTTATATTGAAGAATGGTACTCCAGCTTCCCCGGCTACCGCACGGGCTAGCAATGTTTTTCCGGTACCGGGGGGTCCTACTAAGAGAACTCCAGTAGGTATTTTGGCTCCCAGAGAGACGAATCGTTCTGGGAATCTCAGAAATTCCACAACTTCATTCAATTCCTCTTTGGCTTCCTCTATGCCTGCAACGTCAGAGAAACTTACTGAGGGTTTATTGCCTACAAACATTCTAGCTCTGCTACGCCCAAAGCTCATGGTCTGGTTACTACTACCTTGTGCTTGCCTCATCATGAACAGTATGATGGCTCCGAAAAAGATTAATGGCAGGAAATTGATTAGCAAGCCAAGAAAACTCCCAAATCCGGATGCTCCCTTTATCTCTATATCGACCCCAGTTATATCTGCTCCTGAGGCATCGAGCATTTCGAATATGCTAGTGCTACCTTCTTTTCTTGATTCATAATAGCCGCCTAGAGTGTCGATGATCTCTAGGGAATCTTCGTTTATGGCTATGCTTCTTATTTGTTTGTCCTTGGCCATCTGTATAACTTGACTGATGTTAATATCTTGTGATGGTCTACTTGGGGACAACATGGTGAACAATACAGCCAAAACAGCAACCACTATAAGGATGTATATGAAACTATTTTTCATCCAAGGGGCATTCATACTAGTCTTGCAATCAATCCCTTTAAAACTAATTAGGCATATCTTACATTAAAAAATGTTCAAAGGTAAAGGTTAGTCTCTTGGTCGAAAGTCTGATTTATACAGTACCAACATATTGTAGCTATCTCTCGGATTTCACGCAGACTATACCAATCACGCCTGGCCCTCCGTGGGTTCCTATGGCAGGGCTAATCCTTACTACCAGTGGCGTGTTACTGGACTGCTCTATCTGTTCGGCTAGAGATGTGGCATAGTCGGCATCTGTCGTGTAAAGAACTGCCACGTTTTCTAGGTTGCCGCATTCTTGGGAGAGTTGTTCTAGGCTTTGTATACCTTTTCTGAAAGTTCGTATTTTAGCTTTTGTGGCTATCTCACCGTTTTCCAGCGTTAGGATAGGTTTAAGTTGAAGGACACTGCCTAGTAATGCGCTCGCTTTGCCTATACGGCCTCCTTTTTCAAGGTACTTTAGTGTATCGAACAGGATGAATAATTCAGTACGTTCCAACGCTGAATAAGCCGCAGAGGTTGCTTCTTCCAAAGATGCTCCTTGTTTAACGGCCTCGGCCGCGGCGATGACAGAAAATCCTAATCCCATCGATGCTGATTGACTGTCAACAAGTTGGACAGAGTCCGATAGGTTTTCTTGAGCTACCGCCTGGCTTGCAGAATTCAACGTACCACTTAACTTTGATGATACGTGTATGGATAGTAGTTGATCGGCAGATTCACGCAGTCTACTGTATGTCTCCACGAAACTGCCAACTGACGGCTGAGATGTGGTGGGCATTACCGACCCACCTACCAGCCGTTCGTAGAACTCGTCAGACGATAGGTCCACTCCATCTTGGTAAGAAGTGCTCCCGAAAGTTACCGTCAGAGGAACAACTGTGATGTCCAATTCCTCACGTATATCCCTAGGTATATCACATCCACTATCCGTGACGACCTTTATTGTCATTATTTCGCTCCTAAAGTAACAGTATTAGCTTGTTGTGCGGTATTTTGTAGTTGTAGACGGTTTTTAGGCGGCAATTTCTTATAGGCTAGGCATTATTCTCGGATTCTTTAATTATGTGACACCATAGGCCATATGCAGTCACTGCTATGTTTAATATTCCAGCAGTATACTAGAGCTCATCAATCTTGTCATATCAATTTGCTTAGCATGATTCCCGCAATGGCGGCAGCAAGCCCCACCACAATCGATGCTACTAAGTTGATGACCGCATTTGCTACTTCCCCGCGTTGGGCTAGCTGAATAGTTGCGACACTTAGTGTGGAAAATGTGGTATATGATCCTAGCACCCCTATCCCTATAAAGATTCTGATCTCTACTGGCCAGTTAGAATGGGCGGATGCCATTCCAGTTAGCAGGCCTAATAGGAATGACCCACTGATGTTGACAGCAAATGTTCCCGCTACAGAAGAGTCGATGTATGTTATGGTCACCTTATCTATCGAATACCTAGCAATGGCACCAATAGCTCCGCCAATGCCAACGAGGACTATATTTTGCAATGCAATATCCTATTTATTTACTTACAGTTTCGGCTATCACTGTATTTTTTCTGTCGTTGTCGTTTTGATATAGCGTTCCGTGAATGTACAGATTCCTTAGGAACTTATTCTTGACGCTAAATAGCATGATGAATACAAAAACCAATCCAGATATGCCCAATACTAGTCCGAATCCAACGGTGTCCGCAATAGTGGCATTAATAAGATTGAATGCTGCCATCGTACTTCCCATGTGCCAGATGTAAACACTCATCACCCTTCCTCGTATGGCATCGGGGGCTGCTTCTTGGACCACGGCTCCTGCTATGGCCATGTAGGAAGCCTGGGCTCCACCCATCAAGGCACAAGATGCTAGAGCCATATATTGATTGCTTGAGAGTCCCAAGAAGATTGGGGAAAGACCACTAATTAGACCGGCTAATAGAAGAAATCTACCCCTAGTAGCCATACCCTTTATATTGGCAGTTATTAGCACTAAACACAGTGCGCCTGCACCCACTGCCATCATGAGATATGTGGCTCCAGCACCACCATTAGTGAAAAGTTTCTCTGATACAGAGGGTAGCAGTGATTCAAAAGACATGGTAAGGCAGCAGTGAAATAGTGTGGTGAGAACAAGAGGCAGTATTAAAGGGTGACGATATACAAACGTGAGCCCAGCGAAAAAATTTTGCGTGGCACTCTGATTAGTATCAATCTGACCAACAGAAACAGTTTTAATGCTCAGGGTAATCAAAAAGCTAAATAAGTACATTAAAGTACAGAGCGCAAACGCGTATTCAGGCCCAACGGTAGCCATAAGGGGCGCTATTAAAGCCGGACCTATCAGTCGTGATCCTTGTAGCGTAGCTACGTTGAGAGATATGGCATTTAGTAAATGTTCCTTTGGTATCAAATTTGGTAGCAGTGCTTGAGTTGCTGGTACTTGGCTAGCCCTCGCACATCCGTTTACGAAAGATAGCAAGACTATATGGGGTATTTCCAGCGAGCCTTGGAATGCGAGGATAGCCAAGACTATGTTGTGCCCTAGTTGTACCACGAACAAACTGGCTAACATTTTCTTTCTGTTGAATTTATCAGCCAGGTAACCGGCAATTAGGGGTGTTAGAAACATAGGAGCCATTGCGGCAAAGGTTACGAGGCCTACCCACATTGAAGAACCAGATATCGTGTATACCAACCAACCACGAGCTACTATCAACGCCCATGCTGCTCCACCAGCGAATAATGATGCTAGCCATAGGCGCCTATAATCGTGGTATCGTAGAGAAACAAGCATATTAATTAAATGACAAGCTATTCCTTGAGTTGAGGTTCTGTAATCTGTTCAAGACCGGAACCATCTGTGAGCATTGTGTATAGCTCTGAATGGCCGTCTTTGTTAGAGGTGAATAGTATTTTAGAACCATCAGGAGACCATCTTGGGTTGTATTCGTCCGATTGACTATCTGTCAATTTTGTTAATCCTGATCCATCTGTTTTTATTGTATAGATATCTGCTTCCCATTCACGCTCAGAGACAAAAGCTATATTCTGGCCATTTGGTGACCAATCTGGGTCATAGTCGTTCAATTCGCTACTGGTTATTCGAGTTACTTTTTGAGTATTCAGGTCCATTATGTAAATTTCAGCGTCGCCATCTCGGTCTGACGCAAACGCTATTTTAGACCCATCTGGAGACCAGCAAGGTTGAACATCCAGGAAATCATTGTTGGTGAGATTGGTTAAATTGGAGCCGTCCGCGTTGATTGTATAGATGTCAGCTGATGAGTCGCCTGTCATTGTTGTAAAAACTATCTTAGAACCATCAGGAGACCATCTAGGATAAGCAGTGCTATTGGCGGTATTGTCGGGGAGCATTCTTGTCTCTGACCCTTCTTTGCTCATGATGTATATGTCGAAGTTAGTAGCACTATTTCTTTGAGAAACGAACGCCAAGTCATGACCGTTGGGCGACCAAGCAGGACTGACGTCATTGTATGTATTATTTGTGAGTCTCGTGCTATTTTTTGAGGCCAGGTCTAACGTAAATATTTCGTTGTTGCCATGTAAGTCGGATGAGTAGATTATTGAGAGACCATCAGGTGCCCATGAGGGAAACCAGTTATTTGCCATTACGGGTATTGCTGTAGGTGTTGGCTCCGGATGTTCTATAGTTGGCGGATATAATTCAAAAGAATCAATCATGGCATCCATAATTGGTGTTAGGATCTCATGGTGATCTTTGTTCATGCAGAATATGGCCGTTATGTTCCACTCTTGACTCACGGTGATCAATGTCCTACAGGGCCATCCTTCACCATTAACCCAATTTATGGTGTTTACCAGGTATCCTGGTAAGGAGTCGCGTCGTTTTACCGACAGTATGTCGTATCCCAGACCATTCTCTAAGGTCAGATCATCTAGCATATCCTCCAAGGTTGCATTTGGGTCATGATCAACGAATATCCCAGCACTTGAGTCAGAGTGTTCATGACTCACCCAGGCCTGATAGGGTAGGTCTTCGCTATATTCACTTATCTGCCATCCTAAGGGGTAATCTAGGGAGAATCCGTAGGGACTTCTGTGAGTGTTTGATAAAACTGGAGTAGGGTCAGGTGTGATAGTAGGTGTAGGTTCTTGGGTGGGCCTAGGGGTGACAGTGGGTGTAGCCGTTGGCAAGCTCTCTGATGTGGCTTTAACCATGCCTGCAGCGAGTGACTGTGCGGTAGCCATAATCTTCAAGTTTTGGACCTCTTCTTGAAGTTTCTTGGCGTCTGCTGTTGCCTTGACGTCAATTGTAGGCGCAGGCACTCTAGTTGGTACATTGGTGGGAGTTGGGCTAGCACTACTGCATCCAGCATATACCATTAACGATATCACTGTTACTGACAACTGAAATAATTGTCTGTATCTGTTCAACAAAGAGTAATCTTTTTTCATGCCTACATTACTGACGGTATGGTTGGCTTGGTTTATAAGTTACTGTATTTTGCGTTTTGACTGTCCCTGTTGTCATATGGATCACTACAATCCCTGGTGAAACCACAATTCAAACATCTTATTTTGCAATGGATTTTTATTATGTTAATGGATTCACATATCAAGCAGTACATGTTACACCTTCAGTAATTTTATCATGAATATGAAGCACATGAACATGATTGTATGGGCACTGCCTGCTAAACTGAAAGACTGTTTTTGCCTAGAAAATGAGATAAGCATTTTTGAGCAATCACAAGCATATGCCGAAGCATATTAGTGCTGGTTCCTATATGGGTTGGTTAAACATAACTGATATGTATCTTGAGGATCTTTTAAAAAATGCATTGTGCTTGGTTGTATATATGATTATCGGCGACCATAGAGTTTAGCTAAAAGGCGTAATATCTCTAGGTATAGCCATATCAAAGTAACTAGGAGTCCGAATGCCGCATACCATTCCATATATTTAGGTGCCCCTTTTTCGGCTCCCTCCTCAATGAAATCAAAATCCAACACCAAATTTAGTGAGGCTATTACTACGACGAAAAGGCTGAAGCCAATACTCATCATGGAACTGTTCCGTACGTCCAGTATTGGCAGTCCACCTCCGAATAAACTCATAATGAAGCCTATTGCGTAGACTATAAAAATACCGCCAGTTGCGGCAGCCACACCTAATTTAAAATTTTCTGATGCCTTTATGATCCTCGACCTATATAAGAAAAGAAGAGACAAAAGAATCGCAAGTGTTAGAAGTATTGCTTGGACTGCAATGCCTTCATACAACTCATCAAATACTGAGGATATACCGCCTAATGCCAATCCTTCAAGACCGGCATATATTGGTACGGTTATTGGGGACCAATTTTTCTTAAATATTGTTATTAGGGCCACTATGAAGCCCCCGATAAATCCAACAAATATGAAGCTGGTTATATCTCGGGAGAAAGTCAGGTAACCAAATCCCATCAAAATAATCAAGCTTATGGCAACTTTGTTCACAGTGCCATCTACCGTCATAACTGTGCCTGTTGTGTTAGAAAGATTGGTAAATGTCTTAGATGATAGTGCAGGGTTTGCCGATCTTAATGAAAGGTGTCCATTGGGTCTTTGTCCCATGTTCCTACGACCGTAAAAGTTGGCAGACATTTTATACCTCCGAAAAGTCGCTAGGCATTGTCGAATCCTAGTAGTTAACTAATGAATTGTCCCTTAATGGAGTTCACTCTCAATGTTGTTTATCCAGGTCATGGCTTCTCCCAGTTCACAACGTTTCGGTCCTTGAAATCCATCACATCTTGTTCATTATATCCCAATTCCATGAGGATAGAATGTGTTTGTTGGCCTAGTAGTGGTCCTGAATTGGCATAACTAGATGTGTCAGAAAATGATATAACTGGACTGTAGCGCCAGAATTTACCAAGCCTTATACTCTCTACTTCGGTCGTGAGATGGTTTTGCTTGACATGAGAGTCATTTAGGAAAAAGTTGTAAGGACTGACATCTTCTGCTTTCACGCATGACACTCCTATGGGTGTTAGGGTCCTTTCCCATTCCATGGGTTCTCTGGTTATAAACACTTTTTCTATCTCCGTCACTAATTCGTTGTCATTTTGTTTACGCAACTCCACGGTGGCGAAACGGTCATCTAGCAATAAATTATTTAGACCAACTGCGTTTGCAAATTTCTCCCATTCGTCTTGGAATGGGCAAGCCAGGAATATCCAGCCGTTCTTAGCTTCATACAACCTATAAAGGGCATGCAGTCCATATCCATAATAGTCAGCCATAGGTCGCTCTGGTTTTCCTTCGTAAGAGAAGAAGTCATCTATGTTTGCGTAGGCATTAGCTTGGAGCATTGTGGAGACAATGTACTGGCCTTCCCCAGTCTGTTCTCTGGCGTATAAGCCGAGAAGTATTGCCACAGATACTGCCATAGATGAGTTGGGGTCTGGGTTTCCTTCATTAGAGCGGCCCCATTTTCTTGAAACTTCTTTGATTTCATCCAGAGTCATACTTTGACTGGCAGGTGGCAAAGTATCCTTTCCCAGCTGTGCCCAAACCCCGCCACACACGGCACCTGGTATTGGGTGCATGGATGGCCTGTGTGAATGCGGCCCAGTTGCACCATAGCCTCCAGCATACACGTACACTAGCCGTGGGTTGATCTCTTTGAGTTGGTCATAACCAATGTTTATCCTCTCTGGGGCACCAGGTCGCATGTTGTGTACCAACACATCGGCTTTGGCTACCAGTCTATGCATAGCCTCTTGACCTTCTGGGGTTTTCAAGTCTACAGACCAACTCTCACTGCCGGCCATTGTTCGATGAGCTCCTAGGCCTTGCCTGTTTCGTCTTCCCCAGTCACCGTCTAGAGGCTCGATTCTTATTATCCTGGCACCCATTTCGCCGACCAATGAGCATCCAAGAGGACCAGCTATAACCGTGGCAAGGTCCAGTACGGTTACATTTTCCAGTGGGTATTTGGGTGTACTTGAAGAGCCATATGTTTTTTGTGCTCGGCTATCTAGGCTTGAGGAAGCCAATATCTCTTCGGTATGCTGGCCTGCAGTAGGGGCGGGGCCTTGTATAGAGCCCGGTGTGTCGTATAGCAAAGAAACCGGCCCTAGTTGTTTCATTTCTCCTACTACTGGGTCTCTCACTTCTTGGACGTGTCCGTTATAGAGCATTTGTGGGTGCCCCAGTCCGCCAGACGCTTGCATAAAGGGTTCTGCGGCAACATCAGGTTCTTTCCCTATGAATAATTCCATCCACTCCGAGAGAGTCTTTTCTTGGAATTTCTCCAACATAATTTCCCTTAGTTCATCGGAGTCCTCTGGTTTCATGTTGAATGGAGGTACATTCCAACGCGGCTGTTCAAAGATATACCCTAGGCCAATAGCGTGAAATGCAGCTCGGTAAGGTCTGTCAACTATGTTTGCCATCTGTATCCAATGACCATCTTTAGTTCTGACAGGCAGGTATCCAAGCATTGGCATAACACCAGGATTACTTTGTGGATTTGTTAACTTAACTATTGGGTCTTGTCCGAATTGTTCTGGATTGCGAGATACCATCTGGCCATCTAGCCAGCCGCCTATGTCATATGGGGTCATAGCTTGCAGCAGGCTGGTTTCAACTTTTTGACCCATGCCAGTGTTATTTCTGACCATTAATGCCGCCGTAATACCTCTGACTGCGGCCATATTTGCAGAGTGTGTTGCGGTCTGAACTGCTGAGTAATGGGGACCAGGCCTGCTCGTTTGGTTAGCGAATGCTGTCATCCTGCCCATTTTTGCAGCTACTGAACCTTCATATGCCTTGTAATGAGAATAAGGTCCAGTTGGCCCCCAACCGGTGAGGGAGCAATATATTATGGCTGGGTTGACGCTCCTAAGGGATTCGTAATCAATCCCCATTTCTTGTGTCTCGCCTGGTATGAAATTCTCCACCACAACGTCAGCGTTGGATGCTAATGAGAATGCACTTTGTTTGCCTTCGTGGGTACTTAGGTCTAATATTATGCTTCTCTTGCCCCTGTTCCATTGGAATGAGCCAGGTACCACTCTGTATGGATCTCCGCCCACTGGCTCTATTTTTATGACGTCTGCGCCGTAATCTGACATTATCATAGTAGCAACTGATCCAAGTGAACCCTGACTGAAATCCAAAACCGACAATCCTTGGAAAACCTTTGCCATAGCATACCTCCATACTGTTACGGTTTTTATGCCAAAATGGCATACTTATGATTGGCCGTGGCTGTGACATTCTTGTGTCCAGTTGGCACTAGTTTATGTTACCACCAATGGGGGTTTAATGTTCCATCATTGCTCCCCCGTTAATGTTAATAGATTGGCCATGAATCCAGGAAGCCGCCTCTGTACAAAGGTACACGCAAAAATTGCCAGTCTCTTCGTCAGTGCCATTGCGGCCAATTGGGGTGTTAGCTGCCATATTTTCCCATTGTTCTCCCCTTCCTAATACGTCCATCCTATGTGTGTCCACAGCTCCGGGACATACTGCGTTGACATTTATCCCAAAAGGGCCTAATTCCCGTGCCATCGATTGGGTCATGCCCACTATAGCGAAATTCGCAGCATTATAAGCAAGCGTATTCGCACTTCCCCGTTTGCCTGCAGTGGACGAAATATTTATAATCTTGCCGCCTTCTCCTTGTGCTACCATGTGTTTTAATACTGCCTTGGTACATAGAAAGGTACCTGTGACTTTGATATCCATAACCTTCTGAAATATGTTTTCATCAAGTTCCAGAATAGGTACTCTGTCCACACCTCTAGCAAACGCAGCGTTGTTTATGAGTATATCTATTCTGCCAAATTGCTTTATCGTAGCTTCAACCATATTGTCGACATGGTCTGGGTTGGTGACGTCTACAGTGAGTGTCAGTGCTCGACGTCCGTGGGATCTAATTTGTTCTGCCACACTCTCCACATCCTTCCAGTCCACTGCCTTTTCGTCTGGTGGGAAAGTATCAGGATTTCTACCTGTGCCCGTGACAACCACATCTGCTCCAAGTCTTGCCAGTTCCACAGCCGCGGCTCTACCTATGCCCCTTAGACGCCCGGCACCAGTTACTATGGCTACCTTCCCGTCAAGTTCTCCCATTGTTGCACCTCCAATTATTAATGTGGTCCAGTTCTTTTGAATCTGTATTTCCTATTGTTACAATGCTGTATCTTTAGCGTATTGGTATATTGATATAGCTAATACCTGAATATTAGCACACTAGCAAATGCGATATGTTTTATATGTCGATTTGTATAGTAATTCAAGCATCGTATATAAGCCATTAATGGTTTACTGTTGCTAGACAATATTGCTTGACCAGCAGTGGATTCTGGCGTATCTTGTTCCTGTAGACCGATTTTTTGTAGGAGGTGTGATTTGCCTAAACAATCACCAGTTCCGGATGAATTGGACAAGCCCTTTTGGGATGCCTGCAACGAGGGTCGATTAGTCGTGCAGAATTGTACATCTTGTGACAAGATGCAGCATCCCCCTGCGCAGAACTGTCAGTTTTGCAAGTCCGGTAGCAATATGGAATGGCGTGAAGTAAGTGGACGGGGCACCATATACAGTTATGCGGTGATGTTTGATTGTCCAGTTATTGAGTTAGCAGTGGATCAGCCATTCAATATTGCAGTGGTCCAATTGGAGGAAGATCCTGGAATAAACATGCTGTCGCATCTTCCGGGCACTCCAGTAGATGAGATACCAGTGGGTGCAAAGGTCCAAGTAGAATTTGAGACTACGTCAGAGACAGGCCAGAAAGTTCCTGAATGGAGAGTGGTAGTCTAACTAATTCGTTGTCAGGATCAATTATTAGCCTAATAAAATGATGAGAAAGAGGTAAATTATGCCGACACCGATTGCACCAGATTCAATGTATAGGGATACTGAAGGACTTGGAATATGGGAACACAGGGGTAAGGTAGCAGCTGTTGGTGTAGGGATTTCTCCTACCGCTAGGCGTTGGGATGAGACTCCGGGAACTAGCGTTGGTGCATGGACTATTCTAGCAATACGCAGGGCGATAGAAGACGCAGGTGTTGACCCTCAGGAGATTGATGGGATAGTTTTAACTCCCGAAACTACCACAGGTAACACTTGGCCAGATGATAAGCCACTTCCTCAAGATTTCTTTGAAACTTTTCAATCTACAGAAGATCCATTGGACGGTATAGTGAAATTGAGTGCGGAATGGATCTTGAAAAATATGCCTGAACTGCAAAATGTTACGTTTACCATGCATGCACCTATTTGCATGTCGAACGCTTTGGTGGTTGCCGCTCAGGCGGTGGGGGAGGGATTAACCAAAACTTGCCTGGTGGTTAGAGGGTGGCATAACTTAGCTGGTCGATATTATGTCGGTCAGGGAGGTGATAGAACTGGCAGCACCATTTCTGGTGCAGGCAAGTGGTCCACAATGTGGGGTACTGTTGCTTGCTATACAACAGCTATGATTTTTGAAGCCTATTGCCGCAAGTATGGCAAAACGCACGATATGATGGCACCGTTTGTAATCGAGGAAAAGATAAATGGGTTATTGAATCCGGACGGATTTTGGTATCAGCATCGACCAGAAGGCTTGACTGCAGATGAATACAATGACTCAAGATGGATAGCCAAGCCAGCAAACCTATTTGACAATGACCTGCCGATTTGTGTTTCGGCGGCTATGGTATTTACGACATCCGAACGTGCCAAGGATTTGAGACAGAAGCCGGTCTATATACTTAACCATAATAGGACTATGCCAGCTGTCCGGCGCGTGGTGCCTACTTTGGAAGATTGGCAGGATGCTAGTGATTTTACTGGTAGGAAGCTTTACGAAGGGGCAGGCATTACTGCTAAAGACCTATCATTTGAGAACATGTATGATGGTTTTACCCTCTTCCATGTTTGGCATCTGGAGGGCTTGAGATTTGCAGGTGTTGGAAGAGGAGAAGCTTTGGATTTCTTCGCCACTGATATCAGTATAAAGGGCCCGAATCCAGTTTCTCCGAGTGGAGGTAATGCAGGTGGTGGTAGAACTCGTTTCTGGTTACATACGGACAGTGTGCAGCAACTGTCTGGAAGAGCAGGTGAAAGACAGATATCTAGGAAGGCAGAGATTGGGGTCTCAGGTGCCTTCATGCCGGATATGAGCTATTCCTTGATCTGGAGCGCAACTCCCGACTAAGTTGTCCTAAAAACGGAAATTCAACGACGGTCCTAATCATATTTCGATTAGGACCGTCGTTTTTGTATATGGAAGGGTGAATGTTATTACTCAACTGTCTGCCGCAAAGTGCGGTACAAAAGGCTTAATCGGCATATAGAAGAAATTAGTAATGAAGTTGAGGTTCTACTAAATCTTATCGATTTGACCCAAATGGCATATAATCGCATAGTGTTCTTCACTAATGGGTTGTACTGATAACCTCATGCCTCTACGAAGCAATAACATCTCACTAAGCAGGTAGTTGCCACGTATTTCATTTAAACTTATGGGCTGCTTGAAGCGTTCTTTAGCCTGTATATCTACCATGTACCAAATAGGATTGTCAGGACTACTCTTAGGATCAGGGTGATCAGATCTTGGGTCCCAGGCCGTATAATCTGGATATCCACTACGCACAACTGAGGCTGTTCCCACTACACAGGGCGGTTTAGCGTTTGAGTGATAGAAAAGGACCAAATCACCGGCCTTAATACTATCTCTAAGGTAGTTCCTGGCTTGGAAATTACGTACTCCGTCCCATTCGGCAGTACTATCCGCAACAAGGTCATCGTAGGAATAGGCATTAGGTTCGGACTTAAATAGCCAGTAGTTCACTGTGACACGTTCTCCAAGTCTCTTGCTTATTGCTAACGGGGAGATTCTAGAAGGATTTGGGCTATTCTGTGGATTACTCTCCAGCTGGCAGCACTAGGATAAAATATGTTCCAAGTAGTCGAGATTTCTATGGTCCATCCTTGAAATACATTCGGATGCGTCCAAATAGTAATGTCTCCCTCTTCAGTGACCAAGTCCTCTATATGTTTGTCCTGAGAAAGAGCATCAATGAGTGGCTTAATTGCCGCAGATGAGGATTTCCATTCCACGCCCACTACTTTTCCGAAAATCGGGAATGATTTTTTTCTCGTGGTCTTAACGTTAAATGCCTTATGTTCCACTGGGATGCTATTGTCTGTAATCGCAAAGACTGTTCTGTATCTGGCTGGGCCATTCTTGTCTTGTGATTTGGTTCTTACAGCGTTTATCCAGACAATGGTATCGTCCTCTATGTCTATTATTCCAAGTGACGCTCTCCCTAGCCCAGAGGCACCGCGTATGTTCTCTTCATGCCTTCCTCTCTGAGCCATAACTGCCTTTATGCCCATTGAGCGGAGTCCTTCCGCCAAGTTGTCTCTGGATCTATCTCGCATTCCGAAGAAAGTAGAGTGTTCTTGTTCTTCGTCAGCCACTTTCTCAGATCCTATTGATGCTTGCTGAGATTCCTCAATATCTGATGGCCTGACCGATTCAGGAACACCAATGTCGTGTCTGCTGTCAGACCGGCTCAACTTCAAAATATCTTGTTCGGTATGGTTGATTAGGCTGGCCTTCTTCCTGCGCTGGTAGAAGAAATAGGCAACTATTATGCCTATGCTTATAACCGCTAGGCTTCCGAAGTCTCCCTCGGGTTTTTCACGGTCGCCGCGCTCCAGGTCATGCTTTTCAGAGAAATAGGCCATTTTTTCAATGTATTCTTCCTTGTTGATAAATCCTTCCTGGAATTCCTCTTCAATCGACGCCGTACCTTCATTAATTTCAGCTTCAGTGAAATGGTCTGCGTAAGCCGGTACATATTGAGAAATGAATAAGACGCCTATTACCAAGGCGATAATTAATTTGAAGCAGCTGATTTCCAGCGTTATAGATTTGATATTCATTGTGTCCTCTATTTTATTTACTGAGTGTTATTTTACATAATATTACATTTCAGTTGTAAGTTTAACAGATGGTATTCCCAAATTTCGGTGTAATGTTACGTCAATGCCCTTGTGTTAAACTTTAGTGTCACCGCTCAAATAAACTATAGGAACCTAAATCCATATTCATGAGTTTTATAAAACGTGTATTAGAAATCCTGTTTGTTGCCACCAGATTAGGCATAACCTCCTTTGGGGGTCCAATAGCGCACATAGGGTATTTTAGGGAAGAATACGTCAACCGTAGAGGTTGGCTGGACGAAAACAGCTATACGGATATAGTGTCGCTATGCCAAGTTTTACCGGGCCCTACAAGTAGCCAAGTCGGCATAGTGGTTGGAATGTGGCGAGCCGGATTCATTGGCGGGGTGATAGCATGGCTAGGATTTACATTGCCATCAGCGATTGTCTTAATGCTGTTTGCTGTGAGCGTAGGGAGTGCAGATAGTCTCTCGGCATATGGATGGCTGCATGGCCTCAAAATAATGGCAGTTGCTGTGGTGGCCCTGGCCGTTTGGGGTATGGCTCGTACAATCTGCACTGATAGAACCAGATACACGATATCTGTTGTATCAGTCATATTTATACTACTGATTGCCAATCAATTGACACAGATTGGGGTGATTGTGTTTGGGGCCATAGTTGGTTGGCTATTCCTGAGGCATGAAGTTCAATCTGTCCAACCCAATGATCGTATAATGATTCCTAAAACCATAGCAATAGCTTCGCTGGTGGTTTTCGTATCTCTTTTGATATTCTTGCCTGTTGCCAGGCAACTGACCACTGAACCATCGTTGGCAATCGTAGACAGTTTTTACAGAGCAGGTTCATTGGTGTTTGGAGGCGGTCACGTAGTCCTTCCTATGCTACAGAGTGAAGTGATAGAACCTGGGTGGGTTAGCCAGGACATTTTTCTTGCAGGATATGGCGCTGCGCAGGCTATACCAGGTCCTCTATTCACTTTTGCAGCTTATTTGGGTTCGTCGATGGGGCAATTCAAGTATCCGTTTGTTAACGGATTGATGAGTCTATCTGCCATATACCTTCCATCATTCCTCCTTATCGTCGGCGTAATACCATTCTGGAATGATCTGCGCTCTATGGAAAGATTCCGAGGGGTTTTGGCAGGCGTGAATGCTTCTGTGGTGGGCTTACTTACGGCCGCCCTATACGATCCCATATGGATTAGTGCTGTTAGAATACCAAGTGATGCGGCAATACTGGTAGGCCTTATATTCTTACTTACTGTGTTGAAATGGCCGGTATGGTCTGTGGTGTCTATATCAGCTGTCGTTGGCGAAGTAGTGACGAGGTTTGTGTGATTCACGTGGTAATATGGGACCATTTCATGACTGGTTTATAGGACTTTTGGGGAATGAATATACTTAATCCGAAACAGATTTACTATGGTTGGTGGGTCGCGGTATCTGCAATGATTGTCATATCTGTGGGTGCTGGCTTCTATTGGCTGGGGTTCGGGGTATTTTTCTTGCCATTGGCAATGGAGTTTAATACTAATCGCACCACCCTCTCTGGGGCAATGGCTATAGCGCAGTTAGAGGGTGGCCTTCTGGGCCCCATAGATGGTTACCTCGTGGACAGGTATGGGCCAAGGAAAATGATGTTCGTTGGTGTAACTATCATGGGAATCGGCTTCATCCTAATGAGCATGGTTAATTCGCTTTTGATGTTTTATGTCGTATACCTGTTGCTGATTTCACTCGGCATGTCGGTTGGTGTAAGGGTTCCGGCTATCGTGGCACCAACAAACTGGTTTGTCAGGAAACGTGGCATGGCTTTAGGTATTACGACGTCAGGTGTGGGCATAGGAGGAATATTTGTGCCCATACTGGGTTGGCTCGTAATTAACATGGGATGGCGACCAACTGCTGCCATCGCTGGTTTGGTAGTGTTGGCAGTTGGATTACCTCTGGCGGCGGTAATGAGGCACAGACCAGAGCAGTATGGAATGTTACCAGATGGCAGAATACCGCAAACTTCTCCGTCGGATTCAGTGGACCCTGTGGCGGATGATTCAGGAGATAATGCGATACAAGCTACTTCATTAGTACAAGACGAATATGAATCTGAGGCTTCCTACTCCATGATGGAAGCTTTGAGAACGCCGGTGTTTTGGCTTCTTTCTATGGTATTCGGACTACGCCAACTGATTATAGGTGCTATAGGTTTGCATCAGGTGCCTTTCTTGATAGATATTGGAGTGGATGCTCAAATGGCTGCTACGGTTCTAGGGATGACTGCTATTACCAGCATAATTGGTAGGTTAGGGTTTGGATGGCTTGCTGATAGGATAGAGAAAAGATTTGTTATGGCTGCGACCATTGGGTTGGCCGGGTTAGGTGCTCTGATATTGGCTAACGTTACATTATGGTGGCACCTTATTTTCTTCGTGGCTACTTATGGCATAGGATGGGGTGGGGGTGCCACCATAATGTCAGTTTTAAGAGCGGAATATTTTGGGAGAAGGGCTTTTGGTACGATATCCGGCATGATGGATTTTGTTCAAATGTTTGGTCTTGTGCTAGGACCGATATTCGCTGGATTTGTTTTTGATGTGACAAGTAGCTATTACATAGCGTTTATGATATTTGCTATATCCGGCGCCTTGGCCTCAGCAATTATGCTGTTCATAAAACCACCAAAGCAATCGGCTATAAATTAACATTAGTAACAAAAGGGGTTCATATTGAGATCGGTAATATTGTTTCTTGTACCTGCACTTTTATTGATGGGCTGTGCTAGCGATGATCCTACAACCAACCCACAACTGGCGGGTACGGTGCAACCAATCTCCACCAATATACTCCCAACGTATACCCCCATACCAACGTATACTCCCTACCCTACGCCTACTTTATTGCCAACCCCAAATCCTATCGATCTTTGGTGGAATGGGCCTCCATACTCAGAGGAACAGATTCAATTTTGCCGACAAGCTTATTATTTTGACATGGCTAAGTGTAGAGAGGATGTGATAGGCGGTACGCTTGAATGGCCCTAGGTTTTGTGTGTAGTTGTCATGGAATGATTAGCATTGTATTGATGGATTTAGATTAATTAGGAGTAATAGATATGGCAGAAGAGATCACCATTAACAAGGCCAAAACAGCAGTAGTTATAATGGACTACCAGAATAGGCAGCTTAGTAATTTCTCTGATGAATTCCAGCGCGAGATTCTTCAAAATGCTAACAATGTATTAGATGGTTGCCGCTCGAAGAATGTGCCTGTGCTCTATGTAGAAGTGGTCAGAGGAGATAGAACACCAGAAATTGCTATACATGATGCGATAACCCCCAAATCCGGAGATAAGATATTTACTAAGACTCGAACTGGGCCATTTTCAACCACAGATATTGACGCAGTTCTAAAGGGTTTAGGCATCGAGTCACTGGTATTGATGGGTATATCAACAAGTGGATGTGTGCTCACGACAGTAAGATGGGCATATGATATAGATTATTCAGTGATTGTATTGTCGGATTGTTGCGCGGACAGAGATGATGAAGTTCATCGGGTGTTAATGGAAAAACTATTCCCTCGTCAGGCTACCATCCTTACATCCAAGGAATTCCTGGGTTTGTTATAGTATGCCATTAGTGGCTCAGGGCTGATCCTCTGTAATTGGAAGATGTGCTTTAGGGTTAGATTTCTTGCTGCCGTGCAGAACCCATCCGATAGGGGTGTATCTCACGAAGATATGATAAGTAGAGGTGCATATTATGGTGGTGGCAAGTATGTTCAGTGAAGCGCCGTATATTGGATGTAGTGAAGTTTCTTTAAGAATAATCACTCCTAGCCCCATAACTACTACCAAATGCATAAGGTAAATCCAGTAAGACGCATCTACAAAATAAAGGATCAATCTATTGCTGGTCCGGAATATAGCCTCTGAACCACCTATGAACCCCATTATCATACAAAATGTGGATATAGCAGAAACAATCAAGCCATTTACCCATAGGAGTTCCCGAGTTTCTTCATCCATTATGTTTGATTCATCCAACGCTTCTAGGATAAACATTAAAAGAACGAAGCATCCAATGCCCGCAAACAAATATTTTTTCCAGGAATCCGCCAGATCCTCCAGAATCCGTATATTGCGATGCATGAACCAACCTATTAAGAAGTATGAGAAACCCAGAGTAAAGAATGGCCCTGGTATACCAATATTAGTAAATATAAAGTTGAAGAATAATGGCCGGCCGGTGAATGTGGTTGGTATTAACAGAATCATGAGTAACCATAGTCTGGTGGTTGATTCGAATATCCAGTCAATACGGCTTATCATTGAGGGCATGATCTTGCTTGATAATCTTATTATCAGTAGCAGGGTGTACATCCAAATAAGATCGTGTAAGAACCATAGATGATGAGTTTGGTTCAGGGCGCCGAATTGAAATATGATGTTGTAGACTAGCGATACCACTATGAGTGGTACAAGAATTCTTACGAATCTGTTTTTTAATAAGCCAGATATTCCTCTTCTATGTACTACAAGCCTTGCAAAGAATCCTGCAATCAAAAAGAATACAGGCATTCTCCACGAGTGTATGAACATGAATATCATACCAAGGAAATCAGACGTGGGTGTACTGGCTTTGTCACCAGTCATTTCGTAGGCCAATTTGGGTCCGGCGTCTTCTAAATAGAACATGCACGAATGAAGCACTACGCCCATGATCATAGCGAATGCTCTGAGGGCATCCAAGCCATGGTATCTGATTGAGTTAATCAAGATCTTCTGTAAGTGTTCAGGCTAGGCCGATTCAAGGAAATTTACATTTGGAGGAGCAGTAACCCCAGCTTGTCTTATGCGTTCTTGAGCTTCTGGGGACAGCAGAACGGATAGGAATGCTTCTTTCGATGGGGCTGTGCCTATTGCCCATGCGTTGTTAGGATCATCTACGTTCCTGTGTGCCACCATGTGTATGTCTGCTGCGCTTCTGACACTTTCTCCTGCATCAAATTGGAATTTCCACTCGTCAAAATCACTGACGGTGAAAGATACTATAACTTTAACGCTCATATATGTTTTTCTCCTTTTTGACAACTATTTGGCAAAACCGTTTCACAGACATGGTATAACCCACAAGATTTCGATACAACTTATTTTGCCATAAATGCTCAGGGTGTTTATAATTAGAGTTTTAATATTGTAACTTTATAATTGTAAGCGTGCAGGTGTTCCGTCTGGTACTTATTCTCATAATGTGGGAGGAAAATCATGACCTTATCACAGGAGAAGCAAATCATCAAACCTCAGGCACTGGCAGGCATAAGAGTCTTGGATTTTACATGGGTTCGAGCTGGACCTTGGGGCTGTAGATGGCTTGGAACACTTGGAGCAGAGGTCATAAAAATCGAATGGCCTCAAACACCAGATATGATACGCAATCCAGGACTAGTCAGTTTACCTGGTGTTGAACCTAGTTTGAATTCCAATTTCATGTTCAATGATAGCAATGCCAATAAACTGGGCATCTCTGTCAATGTTCGTTCTGAAAAAGGTTTGGAGCTTGTTAAGCAATTAATATCTGTGTCAGATATAGTTGTTGAAAATTATAGCTCTAGGGTCCTGTACAACTGGGGATTATCCTATGAGGAGATGAGCAAGATTAACTCCAGGATAATATATGTTTCACAGGCTGGATTTGGACATACTGGCCGTCAACACCATTACACTACTATGGGTCCAGTGGCTCAAGCTCTGTCAGGGATGACCCACTTATCTGGTCTCCCGGAGGACCAGCCTGCTGGATGGGGTTGGTCTTATCTGGATGATACGGGAGGATTGTATGTTGCAATGGCTGCTCTGACTGGGTTAAACCATCGCAACATGACAGGAGAGGGTCAACATGTAGACCTGTCACAGATGATGGTTGGTATACCGCTGAATGGTCCTGCGTTGTTGGATGTAACTATCAATGGAAGAACTTTGCGTCGGCCAGGATTCCCGCCCGGCAATCGGGCTCATTGGCCCGGAACTCCAGTTCTGAACAACTATAGAGGCCCCACGGTTGCTCCTCATAATGCGTACCGCACCAAAGGCGGTGGTTACTATGACTGGTGCACGATCGCTTGTCTCACAGATGAAGAATGGCAAAAACTTATTGAAGTCATGGGTTCGCCGTCTTGGGCTGCTGATCAAAGATTCAGCACAGTCAGTGGGCGATTAGAGTATCAGGAAGACCTGGATAAGGGAGTGGAGTCTTGGACAACAACTATTGAAAGATATGAGCTCATGGAACTTTGCCAAGCTGCCGGTGTTAGGGCTATGCCTGTCCAGAGCAACAAGGATAGAGTGATTAATGATCCTCAATTAAAGCATAGGAACATGTACACGGAAATGGAGCATCCTATATTGGGTAAACACAACTTTCAGAATGCTCCTTTCAAGCTTTCCAAAGCGCCCGTATTTAACCATATGCCAGCACCTATGATTGGGCAACACAATAGGGAGGTATTCGAAGGTCTACTTGGTCTATCCCATGAGGAACTGGTGGCCGGCTATGAAGATGGTACTTTCTGGCCTTCTGGGATGGATCGTTACTCCTATGTTGATGAAATTATCAGCGCAGGCCCTCTAAAGGATGGTGAGGGTTATCAATTAATGTCTCGCAATGACAACATAAATGCACAAAACGACTTTGAAGATGCCGAAAGGGGTCCATTAACTGGCTTAAGGATTCTGGAAGTTTCCGACGAAAAGGGTCAATGGGCTGGAAAACTGATGGCCGACCTTGGGGCAGATTTAATAAAGATTGAACCACCGGGAGGAGAAACTACACGTTCAGTTGGACCTTTCCTGAATGACATACCCCATCCGGAACGCAGCCTTTCATTCTGGCATTACAACACATCCAAGCGTTCAGTCACCCTGAATCTTCAGTCCATATCAGGTCAAACAATTCTTAAGAAACTGGTTTCACAAGCAGATGTGATATTGGAAACATGTCGACCTGGGTATATGCAGTCATTAGGATTAGGATACGAGGATCTCTCCAAGGATAATCCGCGTCTAATTATGTGCTCACTCACACCTTTTGGTCAGACCGGGCCATGGAAGGATTATATTACAAGTGATTTAGTGCACCTTAGTGCTGGAGGGCAGATGGGTTGTTGCGGATATAATGAAGAGGATATAGACAACCCGCCTCCAATTGCAGGTGGTGGTGGACAGGCCTGGCATATGGGTAGTCACTATGCTTATATAGGTATAATGTCTGCACTCAACTATCGTGCGGTTACAGGCAGTGGTCAATATATAGATGCCTCTATACACGATGCATGTGCTTTAACTACAGAGATGCATGTTATGACTTACATCTACACTGGTGAAGAAGTGCGACGCAATACTGGCAGGCATGCCTCCTCAAGGACAGGATTTAGTCAACCTAAGAGCCAACTGCTATGCAAGGATGGCAAATACATGAACGCATCTGTAGCCCCTGCCAGGTTGAATCCAAAACAGTTGAGGGCTTTGGCAGAGTGGATGGACGGCTACGGAATGGCTGGGGATCTTCTAGATGACAAATACCAAGATACACAGGTCATACGGGAAAATGGCGAATACATTCATAAGTTATTTGTCGAGTTTGTTGCCAATCGTACTCAGGATGAAGTGTATCACGGTGGACAAGAGCGAGGTTTCGCATGGGGGGCTATTAGAACACCGGATGATCTCGTGAATGATGGGCATCTTAGTGATAGAGGTTTTTGGACACAAGTCGAACATCCTGAGTTAAAAAGCACATTCACATATCCTGGGCATGCAGGAATTTATAATGGCTCTCCGTGGCGTATTTATAGGCGAGCTCCATTGATAGGCGAGCACAATGAAGAAGTGTTGTGTAAAGAATTAGGATTGTCGAAGCAGGAATTGTCGCTCTTAGGCGAAAATGGTGTAATTTAATCCGAATTTTTAAGGATCGATAGATAGCATGAAACTGGTGATGGTTTGATTCAGTGTGGCATGAAATAAACATGTTATGATAGAATTACTGCGGATCCGATACCATTACTTAGAGGTGTTTTATGGCACAGGATGTTCAGATAAATTGTGAAGACTTCTATCGTAATCTAAACGGGACTTGGACCTCGAAGGTTCACACTACTATAAATGGTGAAGCTGTAGATCCAGGAATGGCATTTAGGCCAGGTGCAGTTCATTTTGGCGTGGATGTTCAAGCTTGGCTAGAAGAACACTGTAGATAATCAGGCGCATAACTGCTTCACGTTTACAGATTTGGATTAGTGGATAAGCGACTAATGTAGTTGTATGACAGGGTCTATTCGCTGTGCCTTTTGAATGCACTTAGGACTGTGGGTATTGCTGTGATTAAAGCGGCCGCTAGTATGTAGAATGATGGAACGTACGTATGGAAAGTATCGAATGTCAATCCCAGTGATACAGGGCCAACCACACCAGCCGCTACTGTTGCACCATCTACAGCTCCCCAAATCGACCCAAGATTACCTGTACCGAACAATCTTCCTGCGATTATTGGCCTGATGGTCACCATCATGCCGTGACTGAAGCCCAGGATAAAAGAAAATGCCATTGCATGCCAAAATAGGGATACGTTGGCTAATATTAATAGTGCTGTGACTTGCCCTATGATTATTGCAGTGAACACGTACCGCCAATCTGTCCAATCTGTCAGGAATCCAGCTGCCAATCTGCCAATAGCACTAACTGCGAATGATATGGCTACGGTAGAGGCTGCCTGGGTTGGGCTAAATCCTATATCCTCAAAATAGGCTATTTGGTGTGCCTGCAAGCCTCCCATGCAAACTGTTTGTGTGCCTAGGATTAAAACAAGTGCCCAGAAATGTCTCCCTTTTACGGCCTGTTTGAGTGTAATATCTGGTTCCTGTCGCACATCTCTTTCTGGTATATCCGTGGCTTGGTCCTTTTCTTTTGTTGGTGTTTCAGGTTGATCCCCGTCCGGTTCATACCCGTAGTCTTGAGGTCTAGAACGGGCTATAAAAGAGAGAGGGATACCTATGACCCACAGACCGATTCCAAGCACCAATGTGGAAGAACGCCATCCTATGGCCTCGACAAGTTTGGCCACCAGGATAACACCCGGACCTCCAATGGCTCCTCCCATAAATGTTAGACTGGTGGCTTTACCTCGTTGGCGATTAAACCATCTGGCAACCATCACTGCCCAAGATACTCCGTGGCTTGCCCCGCTTAAACCACCGGACATTAGCAAGAAAGCAAGATAAAACCACCATATGTTGGGGGCAAGACCAGTGAGGATGAGTCCGAAACCGGCTATTATTACGCCACCAAGGATTACCTTTCTGGGACCTGATCGATCTACTAGTAAACCTACCAATGGTGAAAGAAAACCAGACTCTATCTGCCTTAGTGAAAAAGCACCAGACAGTAAAGTCCTGGAAACACCGAAATCTCGCAGTATATGAAGAAAGAATACCGTAAAACCCTGCCATATTGCGAAAGCCAGGTAGGAGTTTAACAGCACACTTGCTGTAACTATGTACCAGCCATAGAATATTCGAGGTTTGGGTTTAGTGGGAGACAGAATCGGCCTCTTCTTCTGGCGGGAACAGTTTTTTCACGAGTTTTCCGAAAGTTAGGCCTTGAACTAGGACAGAGAATGTAACCACAATATAGGCTGCTGCAACTAACAGATCGCGTTCTGGAGATTGAGGTAAAGAAAGTGCCAAAGCGATGGATATGCCTCCGCGCAGTCCACCCCAACCCAGTGCTAAAACCATGTTGCGACGGAAGGGTATCAACCCTATGGCATGGAAGGTAGCTCCAGGAATAGCTATGCTAATGACACGTCCCATCAGTACAATAGGTATTGCCAATATACCGGCTAATGCATAATCCCAATCTAGTTGTACGGCTACAACTTCTAGTCCGACCAGTGCAAACAGCACGGCGTTAAGGATGTCGTCTAGCAGCTCCCAGAAGTTGTCTAGGTAACGCCTGGTAGTGTCCGACATTGCTGTGGAACGCGCCTTGTTGCCCACTATTATGCCTGCTACCACCACCACGATTGGTCCTGACATATGAAGTGCGGTAGCCAAAGCATAACCACCGGATACCATGGCGAGACTTAGTAAAACCTCCACAGAGTATTCGTCTATGGGGCGCATAAGTAGATATGTAATCCATCCAAGTGCTAGGCCAAGTATAGCCCCTCCGCCGATTTCTAGTAACAGAAATTTCCCAACCTGGGATATACCGGCTTCCTTGCCTGAGAATGCGATACTGGCTAGGGTCAAGAAAACAACGACACCTACACCATCATTGAATAAAGATTCACCAGCCATAGTGGTTTGTAAATTTCTGGGTGCCTTAGCTCTTTTGAGGATGCCTAACACGGCGACTGGGTCCGTTGGTGCTATTAGAGCCCCGAAAAGTAGTCCATGGATTAGGCCTACCTCAAATCCCAAGAAGGTTGCTATTGTCCAGAACAAAGTGCCTGCTATGGCGCCACTCATTACTACACTGAATGTTGCCAGCGATGCTATCTGCAGTTGCAATCCACGCAAGGCATCTAGATCTATAGTTAATGCGCCGGCGAATAGTAAGTATGCCAGCAGGCCATGAAGCAGAACTTCGTCAAAGTGTAGGGAGTCGACAAATTGTTTGGCAGATTCTTGATCTATGATGTTGCTGGCACCAAGTATTACAACCACCAGTGACAAAGCCAAGGATATGGCCATAAGAGCTATAGTTGGGGGAAAGTGTAGATACCTGTGGTTTAAGTAACTTGCTGATGCAGCAAAAGTTAAAACCAAGGCAATGCCACTGAAAACACCCTGAGTTTCTGTCATTATAGTTTCTTAGATAAAGTCATGTGATCGAGATTCCAAGCTTGTTTCTATTATAACCCTTCTATGGGAGCTTGTTACACTACTAACAAGTGTTAATGTTATAGTAAATGCAAAATCCGCGCGCTGTTTTGTCCACATAATGAGGTTTTGTGAACGATTAATATATTGCACTACGGGTTAACTCTGAGGTTTGTATAGGTTATGGAAAATACTGTCTATGCTAAAGGATTGACTAAGCGATTTGGATCTTTAATCGCGGTTAATGATATAGACTTGGACGTTGTTCAAGGTGAGTGTTTTGGTTTTCTGGGAGCCAATGGAGCAGGTAAGACTAGTACTATGCGAATGATATCCTGTGTGTCTCCTGTAACCGACGGGGAATTATGGGTCAACGGTAAAGATGTGAAGACGTCGGCCAGGCATATTAAGGAAGAATTGGGAGTAGTTAACCAAGAAGATAATCTGGACTCAAATCTTTCGGTCCTACACAACTTAGAAGTTCATGCCCGTTACTTTAACATGGACTCTAAGTTGGCTAGATATAGAGCAACAGAGGCATTGGCCATGTTTGATCTTCAGGGGCGTGCCGATAGCAGAGTTGATGAGTTGTCAGGTGGTATGCGCCGTCGTCTCCTAATTGCCCGTGCCCTTATGCAAAAACCTAAGTTGCTCATTTTGGACGAACCGACTACAGGCCTTGACCCTCAAGCCAGGCAAATAGTTTGGCAGAGGATTCAGTTGTTGAAATCCCAACAGATAACCATAATTTTGTCGACTCACTATATGGAAGAGGCCAAATACCTTTGTGACAGACTGGCGGTTATGGAATCTGGACGTATTGTAGCTGAGAACAACCCAGAGAGACTTATTCAGGACAACGTTGGTAATGCAGTCACGGAGATTCAAACAGGAATGGATCCGGTCATAAAGAATCAGGTTATTAAAGTGCTTCAGGGTTCTGGATTGCAGATAGATGATCGGGGTGAAATCTTGGTAATCTATGGATCGAATGATGATATTTCATATGAGGCACTGGGATCACTCAATATATCTGAACGACCAGCCAACCTAGAAGATGTATTTCTTCGTTTGACTGGTAAAAGACTTGAGGAGCAATAGTGTCATTTAACCAAGGAGATTTCACGAAAGACAGGCTGTCTACGGTACAGAACTGGCCAGGAATGTTAGGGAGTATTGCCACGACTTTGCTTTATTCCTATAGGGTTTGGCAAAGGAATAGAGATGCCTTTTTATATCAATGGACCTTTGAGGTTGGTGGGTTCATAGTAGAGCCATTTGTCATGTTGGCTGCTATGGGGTTTGGCCTTGGAGGATACGTGGGTGACATACAGGGGATATCATATGCCTCATTCGTCGCTCCTGGCATACTGGTGGCCTATGCGATGTTTCATTCTTCTTTCGAGGCAACTTATGGGGCCTACATGCGCATGGAAACCTATAGGGTGTTTGACGGAATAATAGTTACTCCAGTCAATATAGAGGAACTGGTTATCGGAGAGGCTGCCTGGGCTGCCACAAGATCATTACTAGCTGGTGTGTCGGTGCTAACGGTGGCCCTAATATTTGGCCTTTTGCACTCACCCCTAGCATTGTTAACGATTCCAGTGGCTTTTTTGACCGGTATGGTGTTTGCCTCGTTGGCCCTCATGTTGGTGGCGGTGGCTCCTAGTATAGGCACATTGAACAATTTCTTTACTATATTGATTACACCAATGTTCTTCTTCAGTGGCATCTTTTTCCCATTGGATAGGTTCCCTGATCTACTGAGGCAAATTGCATGGCTCCTTCCTCTTACACATTCGGCGCATGTCAGCCGTGGACTAACGCTCGGACACCTAGACTGGAGTATATTATTCAGCGGCTTGATATTGATTCTCTATGTCGCAATACTGCTGCCGATTGCTGTGAAGCTGATGCGCCGACGCCTATTTAAGTGACTTGGGTCCGGCCAACTATAGAAATGTGGTTGCGCTCTGCTAATGTTAGGAGTTCAAGCTCGAGATAGATTCTAATATTACAGCCGGAGTCATTGGGAGCGAGGTCATGCGTTTGCCTATAGCATGTGACACGGCGTTGGCTATGGCTCCTAATGGGGGCACTATCACTGTCTCTCCGACTGCCCTTAACCCAAACGGGTGACGAGGGTTAGGAACCTCAATAATCATTGTATCTATCATTGGCATATCCAATGTAGTAGGCATTCGATAGTCCAGCAAACTGGAGTTTGCCATAGTGCCGTCATCTGTAATGAAATATTCTTCGTTCAGGGCCCATCCTATGCCCTGCAGGGCTGCTCCTTGCATTTGCCCTTCAACGTAACTCGGATATACTGCTTTGCCGGCATCCAAAAATGTAGTGTAGCGGAGAATGTCGACCTTGCCAGTATCAGGATCTACTTCTACATCCACTATATGACCGGCCAATTGCGCTCCAACTCCTCCCTGGTTGTCGGATGCAGAACACGTGAGAGGTCCGCCGGTGGTCATAAGCTTTCCAGCCAATTCCTGAAAACTAAATCTATCTTCCGGTTGTTTGGTGCTTATGAAGGTGCCGTTTGCGAATTCCACGTCTTCGGGCTGTATTTCCCATATTGATGCTGCGCGGAGAGTCATATGTCGGATAACTTCATCAGCTGCGAGAATGGCAGCACGTCCGGTGTCGAAAGTTATGCGGCTGCCGTTGGTGCCTCCTGTATAACCCACAGAATCTGTATCTACGACTGTAGGGTTAACATCTCTGATGTCGATACCTAATACTTCTGCGGCTTGCATGGCAACCGAAGTCCGGGTCCCTCCAATATCCACAGATCCTGTAATGAGGTTAATGGTGCCGTTGGAGTTGACGCTAATAGTCGCTGAAGAGCCACTTCCTCCACCGTTCAGTCTGTATCCGACTGCTACTCCCCGGCCTTTGTTAGGACCTGAGATAGGAGCATTGTAATGAGGGTGTGATTTCATTGCTTCTTCTACTTCTTGGCACCCAAAATGGGCGTGAGTTACACCACTTGGTGCACGATCTCCTTCGTGTACTGCGTTCAGTAGTCGAAAATCCAATGGGTCCATGCCAAGCTTGTCGGCTACTTCGTCGATAACAGACTCAACAGAGAAAGCTGCTTGCGGTTGTCCTGGTGCGCGATAAGCGGCAGTCTTTGGTTTATTTACAACCACGTCATATCCATCTACAAGCATATTGTCCATCTTGTACGGACCGAATCCGCTCATCGCTCCTCCACCAACCGGTGATCCGGGAAACGCACCAGCCTCATAGGCCAGATAGAGCTCGCCGGCTGTGATCTTCCCGGTTTCGTCGGCTCCAATTTTACAGCGCATATATGTACCTGAGGTAGGACCTGTCCCTTCAAATACTTCCTTGCGAGTCATTGTAATTTTCACCGGATACCCAGATTTCTTGGAAAGAACTGCTACTACTGGATCTAGGTATGGAGTCTGCTTACCTCCGAATCCTCCTCCGATCTCCATAGGTATTACCTTCACTAATGATTCTGGTATACCCAATATTGCGGCTGTGGAGGTGCGTATAGGGAATGTGCCCTGGGTTGAAGTCCAGATAGTCACATGCCCATCCGCTGCCCAGAGTCCGGTAGATGTTTGAGGCTCTATGTATCCCTGATGTACCATCTTAGTGTGGAATTCTCTTTCAACTATAACCTTAGCGTCCTTAAAACCCTGTTCCAGGTTTCCGCGTTTCCACTGTAGATGGTCTGCAATATTACTTAAAACACCAGTATCCTCCCCGGTGCCGAATCTCTCTACTCTGAAGGTGGTTTTAACGTTTTCCAGTATAAGCTGAGCATCTTCCTTCATGGCCTCTTGTACATCTAAGACAGGGGTATGAAGTTCGTATTCTACATCTATCAGATCCAGAGCTTCTTCTGCGATGTGGGGATTCGTGGCTGCCACTGCTGCAATGGCGTGGCCTTTGTATAGAACCTTCTTACTTGCTAAGACGTTTTCCGCCACCATGCGAACGCTGCCACGAGTTTCTGAGAAATCCAGAACTTTGTCATCCACAATAGCGAAATCTTTGGCCGTAGCCACAGCCTTTACCCCTGGCAGTGCTTCAGCCTTAGTCGTATCTATTGATATTATTGATGCATGGGAGTGCGGACTGCGGAGTATTTTGCCATGCAATAGCCCGGTCATCTGGACGTCAGCCCCATATTTAGCACGACCTGTAACTTTGTCCACCCCGTCGTGACGAACTGGGCTGGTTCCTATCACCCTGAGCTGTTCTGGGTTGATTCTTAAAGTCATATCGTGGCTCCTTTATCAATACAGTATATGGCTATTCCATATGTTAATTTTGTAATCGAGCATTAGAATCTCCACTGATGGCCGTTAATGCCCTTTTGTCGAAATGCTCTATGTCCTGTCTGTGACCAATGTAGTGTTGAGGGACGGTGTCTCCTATCCATTTTCCGGTATAGGAGTTGGTATCGAAAACCGGTTCGGGTAAGGATTCAAGAAACGACATAAAATTTTCATGTGCGCGTGTAAGATATGCCAGGGCCTCTTCCGTATCAAGCTGCTTTTTGCCTTTGAAGAGATCTTCGTTCTTGTCATTGATGTTGTGGGAACTCACAAAATCACCGTGACTGAAACCACTGACACCATGTTTGTTGAATTCATATACTATATTCATAACCTCTTCGTCCCAGGCTGCGATATGTATCACACACTGGTTTATGCTCCAGTCTTCTCCTACTGAACCTGCCAATTCAAGATTGTGACTGGGAATATTGCCAATCGTGATCGACAATTTGGCCCATTCGTCTTTAAGCAATTTTATTGTTTCAACTTTGCCCATTCATATAGCTTTTCTGGTTATCTGTTGATAGTCGACAGAGCACTCTGTATGCCTTCTATAGCCCATTTAGACCAGTTTGGTATAGTGAAGAACTTGAACCCCTTATCCACGTAGAAATTAGGTTCCATATCAGGTGGTATGAAATACATGCCGGGTACTACGCCATGGTTCTTGCAGGCAGTAGCAATTTTGTCTAATCCTTTTTGATAAGTGTCAGACTGATAATCCAACGGTACGTTGAGTTCTATAGATAGGTCAGATGGACCAACAAGAAGAACATCTATACCAGGTACACTGAGTATCTCGTCAATATTATTGATGGCCTGCTGGGTTTCAATCATGGGTATTATTACAAGTTCGTTGTTAACGGTATCGAGGTAATCCCTGTAGCTTTTTGTTTCACCCCATTCACCGCGTATTCCTGCATTACTGCGATCACCAAGTGGGGAATATTTGCATGCTCTGACCATAGCCGTGGCCTCTTCTTTGGTATTCACCATAGGGACTATGATGCCTCTGGCTCCTGCATCGAGTGCGAAACATATTAATTCAGCCCTGTTGGCACTTACACGGACAATCGGAGCTGTCTTTTTACCACGCATGGCTTGGATAGATGGGTACAACTGCTTAGTCTCTACAGGAGAATGCTGAGTATCGAATAACAGAAAATCGAAACCTGCATCAGACAACATTGCCGTATCTACGGATGGTGAACCCGCAGTTCCTATGACGGTCTGACCGGACTTCAAAAGATCTTTAACAATGTTCATTTAATTAACCCTCCATTCCTTAGTATTTAATAAGAATGCATGACTACATATGATCCCAGTTAATATGTTTTCCGTACAAATTCGGTTATTTATCACTCTATGGTATAGCGTTCCAATGTTGCTGTTCCTGTTCTTAGGTGGGCCGTGGTATTCCCTCTCTGTCTATTCAATTCTAAGTGAGCTTCCAATGTTTCTTCGTCTTGCCATCGTTCAAGAAGTATTAGCTGGTCTGGTCGTTCGGTACTTTGGTATATCTCGTACTGTTCACATCCAGGCTCCTCTCGGACTTCCTTGCAACGGATTCGGAAAGATTCTATTAGCTCATCACGCTTACCTGGAGCTGCCTGCATTGGTACCACAAGTCTGAGTGCCATTTCTCCTCCTGTCAATATTGGTTTTCGGTTTCCGACAGGGTGCATCTATAACAATTGTATAGGTCCCTTGACTGCATCAACTACTTTCTTGAAGATTTCATAAGGTTGGGCTCCTGAAAAGAAATAACCTCCTATGATGAATGACGGTATCCCACTGACTCCTATAGACAGAGCTTCATCGTACTGCTCCCTGGTCTGAGCAGTGTAGTGGTTTGTGTCTAGGCTATCCTTCATTTCTTGAGCATCGATACCGACTTGCTCTCCAATATCTTGTAGTACCGAAAGTTTTCCAAGGTCTGCACCATTTTCCCAGAAGGCACAGTAACATGCCCTGTGGAATTCTTCAAAAACGCCTTTGTCCTTAGCTAATTCTGAGGCTTCAAAGGCCATACGTGTGTTTGGAGTGATGGGTGCGCGTCTCATTGTTAGCCCGGCATCATTCGCTACTTCACCTATATGACCCGTGAGCAAAGCACCCACTTCTTCCCCTTCTTTCAATGGCCTGACATTTCCCTCTGGCGGTATATCAGGTCTGAGATAATAGCTCTTGTATGTAATTCCCAATGAATATTCCTGTTTTAGCTGGTCCAACCTGGCCAGTCCAATGTAGCACCAAGGTCATATATAGTCATACCATATGGTGACAGGAATGATATCGCTATTGTATTCAGGTGTTGTCACATTAGCCTCCTCTGATTGATGAACTTCACAAGCTCCAATTAGTGAGATTATACACTTATGGGGTTTCTCTGCGTTGATTGACTTATTATCACTGGAGTTCAACAGTCAGTGGTACTCCGGTGTATGCCCAACCTGATTTCCTAAATTGTATATCTGGTATAATCCGCATATCCTTGATCTACAAGCTTTGAAACGTAAAGCGCAAAGTTGGTTGCAACTCGAATGAAGTTTATTCTATTAGTCCTTTTTGTGATATTGGTAGGCCTAGTGGTAACGGTACTGAGTGATTCTCTGGTGTTAGGTGCTGTAGCGGGAAAAATCGTTATCTGTCTATTATTGGCCATGCGCTTTACCGGAAATACGAAATTACAAGAAGCCCCACTTTACCAGGGCATAGATTAACTCCGCTATCCCATACTCAGGCCAGCCAAGCATGCAGCAACGACTTCCACAGAGGAGTTTGCCCGGAGAGATTATTTTATGTCCGATAGGCCGTTAAAGGAGATAATGTCTAAACTCATCCAACCGCATGTGCTTGGATCTTTAGTAATACGCGATTTCAGGATGCTATTGGGATCCAGTTTTGTTATATACGCCTGTAACATTATGGAAATGGTGGTGTTAGGGTGGTTGATAAATGATATGACTCGTTCGGTTGAAAGTGTGACTACGGGCATGTTTCTTCGCATGGCGCCAGTACTTCCAATGAGCCTAGTGGCAGGAACATTGGCTGATCGATATAACCGACGGAAAATCTTAATTTGGAACCAATTAGGAGGCTTAACAACTATAGGGATTATGGCTTTCCTTATACTGTCTGGTTCAATAGAGCTTTGGCACATATACGCTGTTGCACCGATACGCGGCATGTTCTTTGCTTTAGAGCTACCAGTCAGACGGGCTTTGGTGATGGACTTGGTGGGCCAGGACCGTATCACAAACGCTCTTTCTATCGATGCGATGATCATGATGTCGGCTAATATATTGGGACCACTAACAGGAGGCCTACTCATAGATGCGCTAGGAGTAGGTTCCAGCTATATATTCATGTTGGTACTATCTGCCTTTGGGATAATCCTGTTACTTGGCCTTAGAATTCCAAATAATGATACAGGTTCAAAGGTGGAGTCTATGCTGAGGAGTATAATTGAGGGTTTGCGTTACGCATTGACTCACCCTGTGATTCTGCCGACGTTCGCAATAACCTTATTTATGAATCTGCTGGTATTTCCTTTTAGGCAAGTGCTTCCTGTATTTCAGACAGACATATACAAGGTTGATGCCACAGGATTAGGCTTACTTAACTCATCCATAGGGGTAGGAGCTTTCATAGGTGCCATGCTATTGGCGTTCTTTGGGGCACGATTCTTGAAAAGTCATGTCTACCTGTTGGGATCAATAATTATGGGTGTTCTGCTAGTTTTGTTCTCGCTTTCCTCATCTTTTGAACTATCACTGCTCTTTCTATTTATTCAGGGTGTTGGTTTTGCAGGCTTCCATGTGATGCAAGGAACTATACCTCTAAGCGTTGCTGACGAAGATAAGCGAGGTAGAGTGATGGGCGCTATGCAGCTAGCGATAGGTGCTGGACCATTGGGCGTTTTATTGGTCGGAGTATTGTCGTCAGTGTTGGGTGTACAGATGGCGGTAGGGTGTATGGCAGGTACGCTGACCATCATAATGATTATTATTCTTCTAGGTTTCCCCAAGCTAAGGCGTGTGTAGGATTATTTGTGGGTTTTATTTCGTGAGGTGGATAAATGATTAACAATGGTATGGTTGCTTCTATATTAAATTCATCTGCCTCTGGCTAACGGACATATAACGACGCCCGCCAATATAGACAAAATAGCAGCTAGTATTATGGGCAATGCCAATGATATGTCACCCAATGTACCGGCTAATATTGCGCCTACCGCAGCGAAACCCTCTCCTATGGACGATATTAGGCCTAGGACTGTGGACTCACGGTGTCCAATTTTTTCCAATGCCATGGCAATAATAGCTGAGCGGATTGTTAACATTAGCAGTCCTGTTATTATTAATAGTGGAAATATTATGAAACCACTGGTTACCAGTGTTATCAACCAGGCGCAGACCCCTCCTGCTATCAGGCCCCAAATCGCCAGGGTTTTCCTGCCTATCTTATCTGATAAATGCCCTATAAAGGGACCTGCTATTGCTCCACCAACCAAAAACAACGAAAACCCCAGTCCTGTTAAGCCTGAGGAAAAGCCCCTAATCTCTTGGAAATATAGAGGTGCCATACTCATAAATGCTACCAATGACATGTTATGGAGTATGATCATCAACAGTATAGCCAGGACGCCTGGTGTAGCAATAGATTTTGCCAAGCCACGTATATTTAATCCGACCTCTGAGTTTTTTGGGGGAGCCATTACCATTGGTGCTAACCTGAGGAAAATTAATCCCATGATTATGGTAGGTATTGTGTTAATTTGCAGCACCAGATCCCACTCTAGGAACATGAGTAAAATGCCCACTAACAGTGGAGCAGCTACCTCTGCGACGGTTCCTCCCACCAGGTGAATGGCAAGTACGAAACCCTTCCTGTCTGGCATCCACTGTGCCATAGTTCCCATGGCTACCGGATGCCATGCGGACGCTCCGGCACTTGCGAGTGTCAAAAATCCAACAATAATCCAATAGTTGGTCGAGCCTGAAGCTATTAGTTGAGCCAATGCTACACACCAAAATGTGCTGAGCAAGAAACCGCCTCGTCTACTAAGGCTGTCTCCAATGAGTCCTGCTGGCAGTTGTACAACTCCTGCTGCTATTTGTCTTGCAGCAAAGATTATCCCTATTTGGAAGGGACTGAGGTCCATGGATATGGCCATTGCAGGTGCCAGTAGCCATAAGGCACCACCTCCCCAATCTACTGCACCATGGCCCACAGGGAAGGCTACAATATATAGCCACCATTGTTGTCTATTTGAATAACGAATAAGTGTGATCCAGCTTCCTTATAAGGACTCTTTAAACCGGGTTAAATCTTGCCCGTGTCCCTGGTAGTGCTGCCAGGTTTCTAGCCTAATTGAGTGTCCAGTAAAGGAATCGTCAGCGAACACGTGCTCGTCACAGGTTGATAGAAATTCTACAAGTGCTGCGTGGGTACTTTTGAAATGTTCCCAAATCCGTGCCGGTTCCAAATCCCGCCTTTCAGCAACTTGACGTTCATTCAGAGCATCTACGTCATCTCCAGAAAGGTCGACCCAATATGGTTTATTCTCGGTTTCTTCGAAGTTCTTTACTAGAAGCATTACTTCGTTGTCCCATGCCGCAACATGCAGAAGAGCTTCGTGAACGTTCCAGTGACCCACTGCTCCCGGCCTAACCCGATCTTGTTCGGGGAAGCTTTGCGCTATATTTGTGAAGGCATACCATTCTCGCTCTATATTTTCAATAACATCTTTCTTTGACATTTTCATCACTCCTCTAAAGATCCCATTATAGTGGTTATACTTGTTGTGAAATATCTTTTAAATGCCAACATAACACCTATAATATTACAATATATGATCGGTGTGGGAGTTTCCTGATTGATAGACAAAGAAGTACTGGTGAAGTTGCTGGAAATCTCTGAACAAAACAAGCATCTCTTTTCACTTAAGCACAGCAACAGGGCTAAGAGACTTATATTCAAACCTTCCATTCGTCACGGATTTGAAATCGTGCTTCCAAGACTGTATGACGATAACTGGGTATTGAATGCTATTGCCAAGAATAGATCCAAGATTGACAAGAACTTAACCGAAATCAAGCAAGCCAGAGAAGCTCTGAAGCCTGTATATGTTGATCTGCCAATTATCGGAGGTCACTGGCAGGTTATCTATAAAAAAGGAGTCAATGAAGAAAGGTACAGTCACATAACCGAAATATCAAGCACTATAGAAGTTACAGAAGACTTGGAGGATGTATTTGCCGCGCCTAAGCTGCTGCAAGAATGGCTCCATGAGAAGGCACTGGAATACTTACCTAGACATCTGGATACTGTAGCTCTCCAGCTAGGATTTTCATACAACAAAGTGAGAGTAAAACGGCAGAGAACTCGCTGGGGCAGTTGTTCTGCCAAACGAAATATAAATTTGAATCGAAACCTTATGTTTATGCCGTTTGAGGTCGTTGACTATGTATTGCATCATGAAATTGTTCATCTGAAATTCCTGGACCATTCATCTAAATTCTGGAATGAGGTTGAGAGGCTATTCCCCAATTACCGAATAGGCCGGCAACAATTAAAGCATTTAGGTGACAACAAAGTACCTGAATGGGCAGTTGTTTAGCGGAATATTCTTGGTAAATCCGGTATAGTATGGCACCTAATTGACTTGGTCTCGTCGACCAGTTTCCGGTATGAATATACCTGCAATTACCAGAGTTAGCGGCATTAGGGCCAATACGCAGAATGCGGGAATATAGGAGCCCATAGCATCTGTGAGTGAACCGACAAATATAGGTGATATTACGCCAGCGAAGTTGCCCATTGTTAATATTGTCGCTGTCACTATAGCGACTTGGCTTAAACCAACGCCTGGTAATTCCATTGCAATTGTCAGGGCCGCTATTATGAATATGCTAAATGTGGCACCTAGGCCCATCACACAAATTGTGACGATAATGTCATTTTCAAATAGGAATGACCCGAATGCTAATATTGGCAACATCAGTCCTGACAATATTAGCATTGGTTTGCGTTTTCCTAGTTTAGATTGTAGTAGTCCACTTATTGGATTTGCGACCCCTGCTATTAGGGGCATTACGGCCACTAGCGATGCGGCTTGTTCTGGTGTCATTCCCCTGGTTTCGTTGTAGTAAGCAGGTAACCAGGAACTAAATCCTATAAAGACTGCAAAGGCCCCGCCCATACCTAGCGCAAGCAACAGGGTGTTGCGGTTGACCAAAAGCGGGATATTATCCCTGATGGATAAGGCAGGCTCTGAAGTTGAAGTGGTTTCTCTACTACGGCCTCCGATCAGCCATATGATTGTGCCTGCCAACGGTATCAATCCGAATGAGAACAGGGTCATGTCCCATCCAATTATGTTTGTTATAGGCACTGCGATAAGTACTCCGGCTGCTACGCCCAGTGCACGACCACATTCGTTAATGCCATTCAATAAAGGAAGTTCATTCGGCTTGAACCATTCCATTATTATTGCACTTGTGGCTGGTATGGTTATTGCTACACCCATACCAAATATGAGTCTCACTACCACTAGCAAAAGGAAAGAATCTATCAATGGAGTCAGTAAATGTGCCGACATAAATAATCCGGCCAGTGTCATAGCCCTTCTTGAGCCTATCTTGGCTATCAGCAGTCCGCCAGGCAATAGGGATATCGTGATGACGATTATTGTCGCTGAAACCAAAAGGCTGACTGAGCTTCTGCCGATATCGTACTCACCCATTATTGTGGTGAATAATGGGGTGGGTGACATGAAATTCAAGCCCATACCAACTTGTAGGAGCATTAGCATAGACTGGATTATCCAGCGTTGAGAGGTATATTGCTGCTGCATCTACTGTGGTTTCTTTTCAGGAGTCAACAAGATGTGAGCGAATTCTCTTCTGAGCATTGGGTTATAGGTAATGCTGATCAATTACTTATACTTAACTAATCTATCCGGACACTGGGGGATTCGATTTGTGAGTCAGTGGAGTCATCGGTATTGTTGGAACCCATGTCATCTATGAAAGAGACACAGCTGCCTAGGAAAACGAATACAGCAAGTACGTACAGGCAGGTGAATGCGATGACATTCCTAAGGTTAACCTGTCTGCGTGTCATCTGAAATATCAGAGTAATGGTGCCAGCCAATAAACCTAAGGTTCCAAATAAGGCACTTGCGAGCATTGTCAGCGACGCCCATACATCACTGTCAAGCCAACGTGCTATTAAGGAGAATAGCGCGAAGCCAATAGATGCTACTAGTGGTATTGATATTAAGGCAAGCCTTGCTGTTGCTTGCTTATCTTTTCTGGTGCGACTACTCAACCTGTTTATCCTTCCAATTTATGAGCTGTGTATGTTGTTGGGCTCACAGCTTTTACGTTATCCAAGCTATTTATACCTGAATAGCCACACTGGTGTAAAGGGTCATTAATTAATTGGTTATGTGCAAATGACTTTACTTTATCAATTGCATAACCTGTGACACATGGGGGATTCTTGCGAGAATTGATCACTATAGCTAGTGGGAATCATGGTCACATTTCAATGCTTTTTTCTCCTGAAAGATAGGCTTCTGGCTCTTTGGAAAAGGCTACTCGGCAGCCCGGACCACAGAAGTAGTAGGTTTGGCCCTCGTATTCATGTGTGCCACCGGGTGGATTCTTTACGTTCACGTCCATTTTGCATACGGGATCTGTTTCTGTATCGATTTTGCCCTGTCCAAACAGCGGAATTCTCATTTCGTGTAACTCCTAATTGTTAATTGTCGATGCATATTATTTGAAACGGAACTTTCGTAGCCTTAATGAATTAGTGACTACAGATACAGAACTTAAGGCCATGGCACCTGCTGCCATGACAGGATTAAGGAATCCGAAGTCACCTAGGATAAGCCTCAAAGGTCCCGCCGGGATGCTGGTATTCAGGATTTTGGTGAACAGCACAAACAGAAGTCCAGCGGCAATAGGAATCAGCAGAGTATTGTATATGAAGGCCCAGAAAAGGTTCTGTTTGATAATACTAATGGTAGCCTTGGAGAGGGAAATGGCTTCTGGGACACCCCGTATGTCTCCGCGCATTAGTGTCACATCGGCTGCAGCCATCGCAATGTCAGTGCCGGTACCCATAGCTATCCCTAAATTTGCTCCGGACAGTGCTGGAGCATCGTTGATGCCATCTCCAACCATAGCTACAATCTTGCCTTCCTTCTGGATGGTGTTTATATGATCGACTTTCTGGTGAGGCATCACCTCAGCGATTACTCTATCGATATCCAACTGGCTGGCTATTGCATTTGCTGTGCGGGAATTGTCTCCGGTTAACATTATTACTTCTAAGCCTTGGGAATGCATGGTATCCACTGCCGACCGAGCCTCAGGTCTTAGTGTATCGGCTACAGCGATTATTCCAGCTATCTCGCCGTTCAAAGCCACGAATACCGGAGTCTTTCCTTGTTGAGAGAATTCCTCTGATTGCACTTCAAGACCATTCAATGAAACGCCATTCTTCTCCATTAAGCCTATGTTTCCTAGGATAATGGGTGATCCGTTTATGTTGGCCTCTACTCCATGCCCTGGAAGAGCTTGGAAATGATTGATCTGATTGAGATCCAGATCATTAAGATTGACGGCCTCCACAATGGCTTGCCCCAGCGGATGTTCCGAGTCGCTTTCGGCAGATGCAGCAATGCTCAGTAGCTCAGTCTCAGTCATATGGACGGCGATCACGTCTGTTACTCTGGGTGTCCCCTCAGTTAATGTACCTGTCTTGTCCATTACTACTGTCTGGACTTTGAATGCCGACTCCAGAGATTCGGCATTGCGTATCAATATGCCCCGCTCAGCTGCCTTACCCATACCAACCATTATGGCTGTGGGAGTGGCTAGTCCAAGGGCACATGGACATGCAATGACTAGTACCGCTACACAATTAAGTATTGCTATGGGTAATTCAGGATTCACAGGGGCCCATATGATCCAGGTTGAAAACGTGGTTGCCGCCACCACCATCACGGCGGGTACAAAACGACTGGCCACTCTATCAGCAAGACGCTGTATAGGAGCTTGTGATCCCTGGGCATCCTGTACCAACTTAATGATCCGTGATAATACCGTGTCGCGACCGACCTTGGTGGCTATGAAGCGGAAGCTCCCGGTTTTATTGATTGTAGCTCCATAAACCAGAGAACCAGTACTCTTCTCTACAGGCAAGCTTTCTCCGGTGAGCATACTCTCATCTATAGTGGAATAGCCTTCCATTATCTCGCCATCGACGGCAATTTTCTCGCCTGGGCGCACTACCAGGATATCGCCGACTATAACATTGTTAATGGAAATCGTTGTCTCGGTATTGTCCTTTATAACTTGGGCGGTATTGGGTTGCAGGCCAATAAGTTTACGAATGGAATCAGATGTCTGCCCTTTGGCTCTTGCCTCCAGAAGTCTGCCCAGGAGCACAAGGCATATAACAATGGCCGAAGCGTCGAAGTATGTGTTAGTGGTGTGGTTAAACAGGCCATGTGCATGAATCAAGTGGGCGTCATTGAAGAAATCCCCAAAGAATGTAACCACAGTACTATACCCGTACGCTACACTTGTTCCTAATGCTACAAGAGTGTTCATATTGGTTGTTCTGTGCTTCAAGGCACCCCAAGCGCTCTGATAGAAGATTGCCCCAATCCAGAATTGCACAGGTGTTGCCAGCATCCAGAGTATGAAATTGAGTTGGAAAGAGGTCAGACGTAGTGTCTCCAAAGGAATATACATGGCGACCATTACTATAGCCCCGACCAAACCGGCAATAAGAACCTTGTGTGCTAATATCCTAATCTCTTTGGTGCGGGCAAGACGATTCTCTTGATCAATGTCATCATCTCCAGCCACGCCTTCTAAGTTATATCCGGCGTCCTCTACGTTTGCCTTCATACTCTCCACAGTTGCAAGTCCTGGTACATACTCTACTCTGGCTTGTTCCGTGGCGAGATTGACATTTGCGGTTACAACTCCCTCCAATTCTCTCAAGGCGTTTCCAACGTGAACTACGCAGGCGGCACAGGTCATATTACCGATATTCAAGGTGATTGTAGCCAGGCCGGCGCTGTGGTTGGATTCCTCGACCGCCAATAACATATTCTTTGTGTCATTAGATGACATGTCTTTGTCTCTCCATAGGTGTACGGATTATTTTCCGTTTAGACTATATAGTTCCAGAAGTTCACCCACCACCTGATCCTCACGTCCATCTTTAACTCCTTCAATCACGCAGGTGTGTAGGTGCCCGTCCAAGAGAAGGGCCTCCAGTTTTTCGATAGCCCTACGCACGGCGTATGTTTGCTTCAAGACATCCACGCAGTACTTCTCCTCATCTACCATTCTCCTTATACCAGCGAGGTGTCCCTCTATGTAGCTAAGTCTTTTCAGGCTTTCGATTTTTGTATTGTCTAGCATTGGATCCTCCTATACCCATACCCCCGGGGGGTGGGTATAGGATATTACACTCTGTGTGAATGGTCAATCGCTGCAACTGTGCGTGGATTTATAGTGCTTCTGAGCCACAAGAAGCTTGCTGTGTCTAGTAGACGAGGGCTGGCAATCGGTAGACTATTCTTCTATTCTGCTCTTGAAATATTCTTCGTCCAGTTCAAGACCTAATCCCGGTCTGTCTGGCAATGTTATTGTGCCGTTTTTGATCTCCACGGGATCTTTAAAAAGCTTGAGAACCTGTTCTGGAGGTCCTGTGAATTCTTCCGAGTATTCATGGGGTCTAATGCCATTTGTTACAGTAGAATAAATATTTAGACTTGCCATAGAGTTAGGACCTACGACTGGGCTATGTGGCATAAGAATTTTGTTGTGTGCTGTTGCCAGTTCGAAAACCGTTATCATCCCGGATAGTCCTCCGGCCATTAACACATCGGGTTGCAATATGTCTGGGTTACCCAACTGAATTAAATTCCTGAAACCCCATGGAGAAGACTCACCTTCTCCTGATGAAACCGCACAGTCGAGAGCATCGACAACCTGTTTTAGTCCAGGCAAATCTTCTGGTGACAAAGGTTCTTCAAACCAAGCTATCCCTAAATCCTCGAACCTTCTCCCTTGTTCAATCGCTGTTGGAACGGAATAACCTCTATTGGCGTCAAAACTTAGAGAGCAATCATCTGGTAACCACTCTCTACATTTTTTGAATATAGCGAAGTCTTTCTTGGGGTCTGCGTCTTGCCGATATTCCCGCCAATCCATACGAACTTTGAAGGCTCTAAATCCTTTGTCGTATCCTTCTTGAATTTCGTCCAACATCTCTTCTGGGCTTTTTGCCCAGCCATTACCCCTGCTCCAGTACAAAGGGATTTCAGTTCTGGCCGCTCCACCCAGCATTTTGCGTATAGGCATGCCTGCTACTTTGCCCATTATGTCCCAGAGGGCCACATCTATAGATCCCACTATCCTTGATGGAAATCTTGATGACAATTGCCCTTGCCCCAAGGAGAGTATCTCCCATATCCTTCTGGGTTGGCAGGGATCTAAGCCGACTAGTATAGGTTTTATAAGATCATCTATGTATGTTCTGTACACGGAAAGGGTGAGGCTGCCCTCTGATATACCAGTGATGCCTTCATCAGTATGTATCTGGATCAGCAATCTGCCTGGTCTTCCTCCCAGTGAGGTTATGTGTGTGTCCTCAGGTGGCTTCAGTCTATTTACTGTGATATCGGTTATTATCATTACTGCACCTCATCAGTTAGTTAATACCAGAAGGCTTGTCTCATGCCCACGTCAATGCGATGGTGAAGGACCATACTGGTTTGTCCCTTCATGGCTTGGTTTGGCGCACCACCAAAACAAAATTACGATCGGAATAAGCAAGAAGAAAGCTAACCACATCAGCTGCCACAAACCTGATCTATTAATGTCGTGGAGTCTTCTGGCTACCAGTGCCAAACCTGGAACTAGTACGATTAAAGTGAATATATTGCCAAATAACCCACTACGGGTGTCAGGATTGTAAGTGCCTGTAAGGATATCGACGGCATCCAATATGATGTCTGAAAGCACTACAAACAACACCCACCACCAGAATTCAGCCCTCGTAGATCTGCCTCTAAAGTCGAAATAGTTTTTAAAACCCAGGCTAATGGCATTTGGGAAACTTATCATTGTGTCACCCTTTCCTTACAAACACTTCCTGAGTGGCATGTAACATACACTGTAGACAGGGTTACATGGTAAACACGGACATGCAAGTCTTTGAGCTTGTCATGGGAATATAAACAGTGCAGGTATTAGTTTATGATCTGTGAATATTGCTATTCCTTGCGGCGCATAGCTGAGATCTCAATCAATATCCGGTTCGAAACGTCGTGGCGGTTCTGACGGAGTGTTGACGGTATAAAAAATGCATCTATCAAAGACCAAATGCCAAAACCTCCTAGCGTTACAGTCATAAGTATTGCTCGCACAATATTGCCAAGATAATAGCGGTGGGCGCCTATCCCGCCTAGCAAAACCCATAAAACCCAAGTTATCAATGGGGATTTTGTTCTGTGTTCTATCTCTTGCGTGTGAATTAGGAGTTCTCTTTCCGTTAGATCATACACCGTTAGATCAGGGATTCGTTTCTCCATAACATATCTCCATCCAAGAATGGGTTAAGGATACCACAATTGTATTTTACGCAGAACTCTGTACTTGGAAAAACAGAATCCCTGCGGTAGTATTAAGCTAGGGAGGGAACAAATGCCGATACTTCCAATAGAGAAAAGAGGCTATGCATATCCTGAGCTGCTTGTAGATACCACTTGGTTGTATAACCATATTTCCGATGAAGATTTGCGCGTCATAGACGCTAGATCTACGGAACAGTATGCTGAATCACACTTGCCAGGGTCAGTGAATCTAAGTGGGTTCGGAGGCATTCCTCGCACTGCATCCGGCGATATGGCGGATCCAAGAGAGTTCGAACAAATAGCTGGCAGCCTTGGAATAACTAATGACATGAAGGTGGTTGTATACGATGCACCGGGCCCTATGATGGGCACGGTTGCATGGGCATTCATGTATTACGGCCACAAACAAACCCAGATCTTGGATGGAGGTCTATCAAAATGGGTTAGCGAAGGTAAGCCACTTTCGCAGGATATACCGGATTACGCTTTATCAGAGTTTACTGCTAGTCGTAATCAGGGTGTTTATTGCTCATTGGAAGATGCAAAATGTTCTATTAATGATTCAAGCAGTGTTTTTTGGGATACTCGGAGTATTGAAGAGTATGAAGGTGCAAGACCTGTGACAGGGACTACTGACATGCGTTTAGGTAGAATACCTGGAGCAATCCACCTAGAGTGGACTGAATTGTTTGAGCAGGAAACCAAGACATTGAAGTCGGCAGGAGAACTCCGACATTTACTTGAGTCACGTGGCATAAAACCTGAATATGAAGTTAATACTTATTGACAGGGTGGAGCGCGAGCGTCGCTCGCGACCATGGTACTTAAGATCCTTGGCTATGAGAAAGCGAGAACATACGCTGGTTCGTTTCGACAATGGTCTAGACAACCGGATACAGCCGTAGAAACCGGATGATATCTGGTTCTGTCCTCGAGGAATCTAATGACAAACCGCAATCTGTTTATGGTGGTACCTGGCCTTGCATTCTGTTGCGCTGTTGCTGCACTTATAATGGTAGTGACAAACCAAATTTCCAAGACCATTTTCGATCCTCTATTAATAGCACTGATGTTTGGGATGGCATTCAACAATATTTTCCCTAAGGCACAGTGGCATATAGCAGGTACCAAGTTTGCAGTAAAGTTTGTTTTGGAATTCTCCATAATGATATTAGGTGCCAGTATATTCTTGCCTGAAGTTATGAGCGTAGGATCCGGGCTTTTTGTTTTGATACTCTGCGGCATAATCGGAAGCATGGCCATAGCGTTTTTTGTGGGTCACATAATACTCAAACTGAGTCGGAATTTATCCATACTAATTGGAGTGAGTAACTCAATTTGTGGTAACACAGCCGCTATGGTAATGGCTCCAATCATTGGTGCCACTTCTGTTGAATTAACTGCGGCCATAGCAATCAGCGGCTTGTTAGGTGCTGCTCAGATCATTCTTCTGCCTTTACTGGTCCCTGCTTTGGGATTGGGCGATTACCATTACGGTATTGTTGCAGGAATGTCTGTTTATGCTGTTGCTCAGGTTTATGCCGCAGCAGCCATTGTTAGTACTACGTCGGCATCGGTTGCCACATTCGTAAAACTGACCAGAGTGGCTTTGTTGGCACCTTTAGTTGTTGTTGTACAGTTCTTAGTAGTCAGAGACACTAATACCTACAATGATTTGCAAACCGGACACGGAGAAGGGATCTTGAAACACGTTGTAGGCATACAGAAATACGCACCATGGTTTGTAATAGGGTTCTTGGTACTTGCAGCGTTGAGATCCTTGGAAATTATCGGTGAAGCAACAGGGGATGACATTCGAGAATTATCGAGGTATTCATTTGTTGTTGCCATGATAGCTATGGGGTTAGGAGTAGATATTCGAGCCATACTCAATGTTGGCGCGAGAGTAGTGTTGGTTATTTGTTCGGTACTTTCCTTCATGATAGCCATTAGCTTGTTAGCTGGCAGTTTTTTGTCCCTGCCGTCGAACGTCTAGCATTATGGTTGTGATACTTAGCACCACCATCAGCCTATCCCAAAAGCACTGTCATGCATCGCATCGCTAATCCGGGTCGTTCTTCTCTGTACGCCTGAGTAGCCAGTTTATTGTTTGAGTATTGCCTTTATATCCTCTTCCAGCACGTACTTTTTTAGGAAGTAATCAGCATCTTCATCTTTGTCTGCCAAGACCCATAGTAATGTGTCACTTATTGCGCTGACATATACTTTTATCACCTTCAAACCGGGTTCTTCTTCAGGTGTCATATTCTTATGGTCTAATGCCTCAGATAAATCGTTTATTCTATCTCTAAGTCTATTTATGTTCTCTTCAGTTTGCATGGTACTCTCCAGAGCTATATTACTGAATTTGCGTTCCACTTCTGTCTGGTGAATTGCCTATTAAGGCCTCTTTCTATTTCCTTCCATTTTCTGTCTTCCTCTGGGGTTATGAAGGTTATCGATTCACCTTTTCTGCCCATTCTACCAGTACGACCGGTTCGATGTGTAAACAGTTCTCCGGAATCCGGCAGATCGTAATTTATAACATAGTCTATACCCTGCACATCCAATCCTCTGGCGGCCACATTAGTCGCACATAGGATTCGCAGTTTTCCGGAACGGAATTTGTTCATCACTCTCTCTCGGGCTCCCTGTCGAAGATTTCCTTGTATAGCATCAGTATCATACCCAAATGCACCAAGTTTCTTTGCCAGGTTTTCAACTCCTCTTTTTGTTCTGCCAAATACCAATATAGGACCGTCTTTCTTATCCAATATGGTTCTTAAGGCATCCATCTTTTTTGGTTTATCTATGTTGTATATAGTGTGTTTGATAGAAGATGGACCTTGGTTATTGGCATTAACATTTACAGTTTCTGGATTTGTAAGATATTTCTTAGCTGTTTTATCCACCCATTTCGGTAGAGTCGCAGAGAATAGTACTGTTTGCTTGATTGCAGGAGTTTGATTAAGGATTTTTTCTACGTCTTCCCCTAAGCCTTTTGTTAACATTTCATCTGCTTCATCAAGAATGAATATCTTAAGTTCATCTGTCTTTAATCTTTTGCTAATAATATGATCTAGTGTTCTGCCGGGTGTGCATATCACTATGTGGGTACCTCGCTCAAGAGTTTTACTTTCGGAGTACATAGAATGCCCCCCATAAAGCAGGGTTACTCTTAAAGCACGTCTTTCTGCAAGTGGTTTGACCACCGAGTAAACTTGTATAGCTAGTTCACGTGTGGGCACTAAAATGATAGCTTGTACTGCCCGCAGGGTTGGGTCACATTTTTCTATCATCGGTATAGCAAAAGCGAGTGTCTTGCCAGATCCAGTTTCCGCTCTACCAATTAAATCTCGTCCTGTCTGTAAGACTGGGATGGATTTCTCTTGTATTGGAGTTGGATCACTTATGCCCATAGAATATAAAGTGGACCTGGTTGTATGCATAAGATCCAGATTAGAAAATACGTCTTTGTTACGCTCTTCTTTATTTTCACGCCTTGGAATAGACTGCCCGTTTTCTCTGTAAGATTTAAGGCATCTTTCGCAATATATTGCCCTGTCTGTATCTGGAACAAATGGAACTACAGTTCCAGTCCCACATTCAGTGCAAACTGTTGGGTACAACACAGTACCATGTTTTGATTTGTTGCTACGCGCAACTTCGTGTGTGGTATTCCTTACCATTGTCTTGCTGACTCCCAGTTTTAATATCGGAACATGCCGGTCAGCGGACTTAAACAATGTAGGGGAAGATCAAGGGGGTTTGGCTTTACCAAGCCTTTACTGTATCGAAACCTATCCGTTTTGGTAGACTGCCGTGTTTGTACCGTCTAAGCCATTGTACTCCTAGTAGCCATTATAATCAAGCCTATTATAATAGGCACCCTGCGACTCATTTCTGTAACACTTAATTCTTGGGATAAACTTAGAGTACTCTCCATGGGGCCGCATTGGCATTACCACGTGCTCTTGTGCGCATGGCTCAGTCCCATGGTAATATGCATCTATGAGATTCATACGTGGATGTATTGCTGGGGCATTAATCAACGGAGTGTTTTGGTTTGTATATAGCCAGACTGGAAATATTGTTATTGGTATCGCTATTACTGCTAGTTTCAGTATAGGTGTTATCGCAGTTTTACGGAGAATGGCAAAAGGAAGCTGAAGTAACCCCTCCCCTAAATCAAACTGGCACGCTTATGCATATCGATTTCACTAATATCTCTAAGCCATACTTCCAGTACCCTTTATATAGTCTCATACCATGACATACCTAATGTATAATGCATGGGTTGGTTAAATTGAGAGGAGAATTAATTTGCAATACAGGCAACTAGGATCCACCGGTTTACGTGTTTCTACAGTAGGTCTTGGGACGAACAATTTTGGATTTCGGATGGATGAAGAGAGTTCAATTAGGGTGGCTAAATTTGCCGTTGATCAGGGGATTAATTTTTTTGATACAGCTAACATGTACGGCAGAGGGCTTTCAGAAGAGAGAATAGGTAAGGCCCTGAAGGGTATAAGGAAAGATATAATCATTGGCACAAAAGTGGGGATGGCCATGGGAGACGGCACAAATGACATTGGTGCATCCCGATATCACATCATGCAACAGGTTGAAGATAGTTTAAGGCTTTTACAGACGGACTATATAGATCTGTACCAGATACATAGGCCTGATCCTAACACTCCTATAGAGGAGACGTTGAGGACTCTTGATGATTTGGTGCATCAGGGTAAAGTGAGGTATATAGGGGGATCTAACTACAATGGCTGGCAGACAGCTGAAGCTGTATTGAAGGCCAGGTCACTTGGTCTTGCTGAATTTGTCACCATGCAACCTGAGTACAATATGTTGAATAGAAGTATAGAGACTGAGCTCCTTCCCTTCTGCGATAAGTACAACATCGGTATACTTCCATACTATCCGCTAGCCAGTGGATTTCTTACCGGTAAATATTTGCAGGGACAGGAGGCACCTGAGGGAACCAGGCTCGCTGGTAATGAGAGGGCCAAGGAGAATACATTAACGGATAACAACTTCAGTATATTGTCTAAGTTATCGAAGTTTGCTGAAGATAGGGGACACCCTATGGTGGAATTAGCGATAGCATGGTTGCTTGCGAAACCTGCGGTTAGTTCTGTTATCGCTGGTGCTACTAAAGAGGAACAAGTTACGGCTAATGTTAAGGCTTCGGACTGGGATCTTACTGAATCAGAGATGGAAGAACTGGACACCTTACTAGCTAGGTAACAGAGCATAGTTATTATTAGAGATTACTGAATAAAAAACACATTTGCACAACCAGGAGAAAACAAACATTGAAGCCAGTTATTAAGAATTTTAGGGATCATTCCAACCCTGTCCTGGGAACAAAAGACGGAGTGCCTACAGTGGTTTCTCTGTATCACGACCACGAACCTGGAGAAACCAGTACCCACCATGATCATGATTGGGAACATCAGGTTTTTATCACAAGGGGATCTGGCATATTGTGGGTAGACGGAGAAGAATATCCTGTCTCTACTGGAGATTTCGTTCTGGTTCCACCAAACTCTTCTCACTACTTCAAAAACACAGGAACAACTACTTTAAGTCGTGTAACATTTAATCCAACTAGAAGTGAAGAGTTTTTATCTCCATAACAATAACGATTATCAACTGTTGGGCGTGGGTAGACTCTAACCACTTACCTCAGAGGAATAGTTCTTTAAACTAATACTTCAGGTTACACTTTATTCAAAGGTTGCCTTGATTTCACCAGCATCGCCATAGCGGATGACGAGTTCGGTTCCCGCTGTTGCCACCACAGGAATATGTGGGCTGCCAGTGGTGACGACCTGGCCAGAGCGAAAGCCTAGACCGCGTTGTGACAAGTTGTTGGCGCCCCACTGCAAGGCAGTGATCAGTTCGTCGAAGGAGCAACGGTTTTCGCGTGGATAATCCAAGTTTTCAAGACGCTTGCCGTTTGCGTAGACTTCTACTGGCATCGTGGCCAGATCGAGGTTCTGCCAGTCCGAAAGCACATCTCCTATAACATAAACACCAGCATTGGCGTTGTCAGCATTGCCCAGCCATATATTCAAATCAACAGGAGGCGTGCTCCACCGTGTATCTACCGCATCTATGGTCATAATGACGTCTGTGACCGCATCGCGTATTTCTGCTTCACTGTAGGCCTGTTGGCGTGGTGGTAAGTCACGGCCCAAGCGAACTGCAAACTCTCCTTCTACTCTAGGGGCGTGGCGAAAATCTGTCATCCGGAAACTTGCAGGGTTGTGTTGGGTATAATTAGTGTATTCGCGGCCAAAAAATGGTGGATGGTCCGTATTAAATCGCTTCATTCCGGCTTGACTGGTAGCTCCGATTTTCCAACCTGCTAATTCAAATCCAAGGCGTTCATCGAGCGCATCCTGGACCTGAAGGGCCTCCTGTAAATTTATCGGCCATAATTCTTCGGCCGGAACGGACGCGGTACCGCCGCTGCGGTGGGCCTCCGCCAGAGCATCGGCAACTACATAGATCTTGGTCTGATTCATGTCTTGTCCCCTTCTAAATACGTTAATTCCAGTGGGCGCACTCTGATCCCGCTCATCTGCTCGAAGAATTCCATAATAACCCAGTGTTCTTTATTCGACCAGTCGTTTGCTAAACCGGCCAGAAACGGTTGTAGGGCCGTTGAGCCAAGTGATAATGGCACGGAAAGATTTTGGGCCATGTCAATGGCCAACCTGATATCTTTGCTGATTGTATGCAGGCCCTGGCTAGCGGTCTCACCTTGGGGTGGTTGTGGACTGCGCGTAGTGATTTTATCTACCAATGGTTCAAAGATCTTACTGTTACCGCTGCTTGCACTAATCACCTCTTTTAAAGTCTGCACGCTCAGTCCAGCCTTTACGCCCAGTACCAGAGCCTCCATGATGGAGATCATATGGATTCCGGCAAGCAGGTTGTTGACTAGCTTCACAGACGCTCCTGATCCGCTTTCGCCAGCGTGAAAGACTTTATCTCCAAACGCTTTGAACACCGGCATTGCCTTGGCCACTGCCTTTTCGTCACCTCCCACCATAATTGACAGTGTCCCTTCCAGTCGTTGATCTAGGCCACCACTCACTGGCGCGTCCAATAGAGTCACGCCTTTCTCGGCCGCATGCCTCGCGATTGTATGAACGACCTCCGGACTAATGGTGCTTAGCTCTACGTAAATATCACCGGTTTTAGCACCTGCTATGACCCCATCTGTACTAAGTGCCACTTGCTCACTAACTACATTGGAGGGTAGACTAGCCAACACGATTTCCGCTGACTCAGCTACCTCCCTAGGATTTTTCGCAATTCGGGCTCCGTACTGCGCGAGTTCTTTCAAAGGTTGCTCACGCACATCCGTGACCGTGAGATCAAACCCTGACTTAGCGATATTTATGGCCATCGGTTTGCCTATACCACCAAGGCCTATAAATCCTACTTTCATTGTGTCCTCCTCTTGTGTATAAGACATCAGCTGGGATGTCCACTCTAGTCCCTACAGTTACAGATTCTAGCATTTATAGGCATGAATGTGTAACATTGTGTCTCTCCATGTACCTTGGTGAGGTGTTGTAATTGGTATAGGTGGTTACCTTTAATTAACGTCTGTGACTATACTATAGAGCATTAATGTTCCACAAAAACTTCGGGCATGAACAAAAGGAGCAACATGGTTTCACAAATACGTGTCTATACGATCAACCGCGATATGATGGATTCTTGGGTCAAGCTGTTTAAGGAAAAACTCCTCCCAATTCATAAAAAGTGTGGGATACCTGTGGAGAGAGCATGGGTGAACCTTGATAGATCTGAGTTCATATGGGTACGAAGCTTCTCTACTGCAGATGAAATTTCGATTAAGGAAGCTGAATATTTTGCTACTCCAGAGCGCAAGGCTTTAGGTGATCTTCCCAGAACACATATTGCAAAAGTTGAGGTCAGAGTGGTCGAATCTGTTGACATGGATTCTCTGTAGGTAAATCTGGTTTATTCCAACCTTTACTCGGTAAAGTGGAGTAATTACTGAGTACAATCCTGATAGAATAGTGATCTGGTTCTTAATCTCGAATGCTGTTCGATTACCTTCCAGATATAAATGCTACCGGGCTTTCTTAGCAGGCGTGCAGGATAGGTTGCCTTTCCATTGGGTTGCCTAATCATCTCACTGTAAGGAACCGAATACCCTGCAATAATCAAAAATCAAAAGAATCTCCATATTGTCCGGCCCAGTTGGTACATCTATTCTGGTAGTATATATCTAGTTTGTTTTACAAGACACAAATTGCAATTCTTAAAGGTAGCTTCCTTGGTGCGCTGGTTGGTCTTGCCGTCGGCGTTGTCGGCAATATGGCAATAAGCCCAGGAGTCGGTATAGCGATCGGTATTGCTAGTGGTATAGGGGTAGGTTTCGTAATAAGTATTCGTAATCTGATTAGGATTCTTAATACAACCAACCTCAAGTAACTCTCTTTTGTGTAGGCTTATACTGTGTCAGACCTATTGTCTCCACGTTGGTGTGTGTTCTGGTAATATGCGTCTATGAGATTATTGCCCGGATTCATTTCTGTAGTATTCATCAATATAGTGTTTTGGGTTATATATTCCGCGACTGGCAATCTTGTTTCTGGTATTGGTATTACTGTTGTTGTCACTATATTTAGCCTCGTAGGTTTGCGTAATGTGAAGATCAACGATTGGTCTTACTGGGACAGGATTAAAGGTAAGAAGAGCGATGGACTGAAGTAACCCTCTTTCCTTTAAGTCAAACTATAGGATTTTATACCCTTACTCAGTAAAGTGGAGTAATTACGGCAAGAGCACTTTGTAATTTTGTGGTATCGTTCTTATTAGGGAGGATAGAATATGGTTGACGTAAACACGGTTTTGGGCCCTATAGACGCTGAGGAAATGGGTTTTACTTTAACCCATGAGCACATACGTGAGAGTTCTGCTGGTGTGCCGTATACATATCCTGACTTGTTAGACCACGATGATGATGTGTCGAGAGGTGTTTCTTTATTGAATGAGGCGCATTCTGAGGGTGTTCAAACCATTTTGAACGTTACTACATTGGATCTGGGCAGGGATATGCGATTGATACAAGAAGTGGCCGGAAAGGTTAATGTGCATATAGTGCCTGCTACCGGATTATGGAGAGATATACCTAGAGCTGTGGGTTCGGGGGCAACGGTAGACCAACTTTCTAGAGCATTCATCAGAGAAATAGAGAAAGGAATTGAAAATACCGGAGTAAAAGCAGGTGTGATAAAAGTTGCTACTGATGTAGAACATATTAACGAAGATGGTTTGACTAGGCCAAATGAATTAGTTCTAAGATCTGCTGCAAAAGCATGTTTGGCAACTGGGGTTCCTATTGCTACTCATACAGCAGCTTTAGCTAAAGCTGGTAACTATCAGATGGATATATTTGAAGAGGAGGGGATTGATCTTGCTAGGGTTTGCATAGGACATAGCAATGATACCGACGATATAGATTACCTCAAAAGCATTATGGATAGGGGATGCTTTCTGGGTATGGATAGATATCCTGGCAATCCTGGCGGCCTGAATTGGGAGAGGCGTACGGAAGTAGTTAAAACGTTGGTTGATTTGGGCTACGCAGGGCAAATAACCTTGTCTCATGATTTCGGTGGATTTAGGCCTGCGTTGCCTGAAAATATTAATCTGCGGAGTCTGAATAACCCGGATGGGTACTGTTTTATTATTAGGAAAGTAATACCCAGATTACTAGATTTAGGTGTCACCAAGGATCAAATCACTGATATGACAATAAACGCTCCAAGAAAACTCTTTGGAGGGTGATTCCAACCGTGTTTTTCAGTGCAACCTGAGTGTAAACCGGTACATCATTAATCTAAGATTAAATAGAGTTGAAATCAATCATATCTTCGTCCGATATGTCTCTCTCCCAGTTCCTCAGATAACAAGATTTGCTTTTGCCTTTCCCGAGACCTCATGAGCCTATCTTCAGAAAGATTATCATGGCAAGATGGGCAACTAACACCCTCTTCATACATAGGGGACGTTTTGTCTTCCTGAGATACAGGCTCTTGGCATGAGTAGCATAAACTGTAACTTCCTTCGGATAAACCATGCTTTAGTGATACCCTATCATCAAAAACAAAACATTCACCTTCCCAAAGACTGTCTTCACTGGTCACTTCCTCAAGGTACTTTAGTATCCCTCCCTTGAGATGGTATACCTCTTCAAACCCTAATTCTTTCATATATGCAGTAGCCTTTTCGCAACGTATACCACCAGTACAATACATCGCTATCTTAGTATTGCTATTATCACCATTCCTACTATAAAACTCATCCGCCCAAGCCGGAAATTGCCTGAAATTATCCGTACCGGGATCCACAGAATTAACAAATTTACCTATGGATGTCTCATAATTATTACGCGCATCTATGACCATTACATCCTCACGCCTTATGAACTCATCCCAATCCTTAGGTTCTACATATTGACCAGATTGTTGAGAAACATCTATGGAACCAACTCCCATAGTAACAATCTCATCTTTAATCTTCACCTTCATTCTATTGAAATTTTCATGTGTAGAGGCTGAGTACTTTACTGCCAAATCACTAATATCCTGCCAGCCCCTTATCGTGTCTATGACGATCTGAATACAATCATATGCACCTGTTATAGTTCCGTTTATACCTTCAGTGGCAAGAAGTATTGTTCCTAATATGTTCTGTTCTTCGCATATTGACTTCAGAGAGGACCTCTTGAGCTCGAGATCCCTCATGGTAGCAAAATGATACAGGGATGCTACTGTAAGATCAGTATATATGGGTTTATGAGTTTTCATTTGTCTGACATACAATCAAATAATTGGATAGCTTTCCAATATTTAAAATCAATTGAGACTATTATACCTTGTATTGGTAAAGTGGAGTAACAACTTAGTAAACCCGAGTGTCTTTTCTGAAAAACTTTGTGCAATCTTGCCGTGGTTTCATGCGGACTATTTACCGAATAACCGTCTCTACGCGTTCTCCTGTGTTCTTGTACGTTCTGGTAATATGCATCTATGAAATCACTCATTATGGGCATAGTTGCAATCCTTACTATTGCTCTAGTGATTTGGGGTCTATTCTTAATTAACTCACTCTATAGAGAAGCATGGGAGAAGCTATTGCCGTGAAGAAATTAGTCATTGGAGGATTAGCTGGTGGGGGCATTGCTATAGGCGCAGGCATTGTTTCTGGACAGATTGGTGGCGCTATGGGCATGATTATTGGTCTTGCTATAGGGTGGGCTGTTGTTATGACTATCACCAGAAAAAGAAAACTGAAGTAACCCTTTCATAGAAATATGATAGAGAGGTTAAAATGTTGATTTACTATGCCATGTCAGCTTTGATGGGTATTGCTGTGTTGATGTATGTAAGATATTGCCTGCGTCATGGTCGCATTCATAGAGATACGACATTGGGCGGTTGGTGGACTAAAGAGGAATCACCAAGGCATTTTTGGTTTGGCATTATCACCTTAACTATTCTGGGATTGGTGATAATAGTCGGGCCTTTCGTCTGGCGGTGATTAGCCGATTCTTTTTATATATGGTTACACTGTATCGCTTTGGTCGTATCCACTTATAGGAATCGGAACGTTATAGATATACATGCTAATCATGCAAGGCCTGTTCCTGATCATGCATATACCCAAATATACCCAATATAGGCACGATACGATGCCGTCATGTGTTTTCAAAGGCTTCAGCATTGCTGTAGTAATTGCTGTACAGAAATCTATTCCTTGAGGTAAGATGCATCCATGGAAATGGGTTGGACTTTAGTGCTTGGCCTCTTCTTTGGTGTTGTAGGAGTTTGGCTTATATACGAATTGGTTCTACGGCAACAGTGGTGGTTTTATCACGTCAGTAGAATTATGAGAGATATTCGGGACAAGCTAGATAAATAATCCCATAACAATATCTTGCGTTAGACCTTGTAAAATAACCACTTTTCAAACATATCTTTGTACTTGCCCTAGGTGACAATGCAGTAATTGCCTGGCAAAACCTGAGTGTCTTTTCCGAAAACCTTGGTGCAATCTTGTTGTGGGTTTCATGCGGATTGTCTACCGAATAACTGTCTTTCCCCGTTCTCCTAGACTCTTGTACGTTCTGGTAATATGCATATATGAGATCCCTCATTATTGGCATCATTGCATTTCTTATTATAGCTCTAGTGATTCGGGGTTTTTTCGGTGTCGACTCACTCGATAATGCTGTAGTTTCTGGCATTGTTTCTGGAATGGCTGTAGCATTGCTAATGACTATTGGTATTGCTGTGGGTTGGGCTGTTGCTGTGACAGTTAGGAGAAACAGGAAACCGAAATAACCCTTTTTAATTTATGAATTGCGTCTCACACAAATATGGGTTTAAGTATCCAACCAGGTTATCACATCGTGGTAATAGTGTTACTATGTAAATGTGTCAGTTTGGGATGCGCCCCAGACTGGCACACAACCATGCCAATACACACCTATGTAGAGGTATATAGGTTTCCACACAATCTCTCACCTAGGCGGTTCCCAATTTTTACGGGTGCGGAATGTGAGAGGCGTGATATTCTCCTGTAACGTCACCCTGATCTGGTAGAATGCATATATGAGATTCTTACCTGGGGTCATTTTGGGGGCATTAGTCAATGTAGTGTTTTGGGTTCTATATACCTCGACAGGCAGTCTTGCTGTTAGTATTCCTGTTGCTGTTGTTATCGCTACATTTGGTATCGTAGCTGTCAGACGAAGAAACCTCAAATAACCCTTTTAGATAGTGGTGAATCGGGTGACATTGACCGTCTCCGCGTTCTTGTGCGTTCGCTCTATTTTCGTTCCTGTATAATGCGTAGCACTATGGATACTGATAATGCTTGTCCGGCATGTGGGAGTGAGAGTACCTACCACCAAAAGACCTTAAAGATGGACTTCGGCCAAATGGATTATTTCATCGGGTGTAGTAAATGTGGTCACGAATGGCAATCGGAAATTCAACGAATGTCAGTCATCGATTTGTTAGATGAGATAGGAAAATCCGGGAAGAAAAAGAAGTAGCCTTAATTCAGTGGTGGGCGATGAGGGTTCGAACTCCGACTTCTTGAGCGGGAAGTTAGTGGTCGGTTGTCTCCACCTGTAAGCCAGTGTTAACTCCTGCACCTACTTATACCTGAATGTGTATCCTCGTGTAAATAACTGTTAATCACTACCTGTGGACCAGCGTAGAGCCAAGATCCCAATTACTATCTACAATCCTTGTTCCTTTCGGAGTTTTTCGGTTATGTCGCAAGTGTCCTTATGGTTCTTCAGGAACCTCATGGCTTTGCCATTGATTATGTGTCCTTTTTGGTACAGGTTTTCTTTAATCAGTACCGAAGGTTCTTCGGGGGTTTCATTGGATATCTGTTCGTTTTGATATTTACTATCCTTTTTCTCTTCCGGTGCATTAGAATAAAAAACAATTAGCCCGTGCGGTATCTTATATGCCTCATCGACCTTGAATTTCTCGTCAAAATAAACTGCTATTAGGAAGTCAAACTTAGGTTCATCAGCTAAAAGATTGCGGATTATGCCGAGTTGTATATTGCTATTATCTCTAAGCCAGCGAGCTTTGACTTGATATCTTGCGTCATGTCCTGGTAGGTCATAGTTTGGTTTTCGTAGGTCATAGCCTGGTCTTCCCGGAGGTGGTCTCTCTAAGCCAAATGCCTCTTTTACAAGCCACTCTGCATAGTCTCCAACTGGACTATTTCTAGTCTGTACTACCTTTTTTGTTATCAGATCGTCTAGTATGTCCGCGTATTTTAGTAATTGTCTCCTAATATCATCAGCCAATAGTCCCCTCCAATACCTCGGCGTTGACGTAGTAAAATCTAACAATCATCTATTCATTTCCGAGGGCAATCTCGACTCTGGTAATGATTTCAGACCTGGTAAGTCCCCCGCTAGGTAGTCCTGTTATCCACTCTTGCCAAACTGACTCATTCTCTTTCAGATACTTGATCGCCACATCTATCCACTGAACATCCGCTGTCATCTTGTATATTTCTAGCGTTGCCAAAGGCTTAGCCGCTACATAGTAATTGGCGTGTATGTCGGATACGGCTCCGGAGCAACCTCAGAGGCTTGGTTGGCAGTACCTCCACCACAACCTACCAGCAACAACATAAGTGTTGGCAGTAGCAACAGTAGCGGTAAGGCTTCAGCTACAACCTCCGGACGAGTTTTTGATTCGGTACTTTAGATACATTTCCCCGTCTTTTTCTAGGTCGAGCAAATTCAAATGCCAATGGGCTTTATTGCCGTCTTCCAATTCCGCGTTAGATTCGACAAGTTCACCAGGAAATTCCAATTGCCAGTCGATTGTGAACATACCTGCCATCAGGGCCTCCATACCCTCCATGCCCTCTGCAAAAGGGTTCTCATCTTCAATACTAGAGCCACTGCCAAGAGCGGAT
>CAZOCC010000030.1:0-11852 GCA_964578255.1 uncultured Dehalococcoidia bacterium
GCCATCGCCTGAGTATAGTTATTCTCATAGAACACTGATATAGGTTGCCATTCACTTGTGCCAAATTCCTGGTTTATTTCAGAGACAAGTGCATCAACCTCCTGGAGATACCTCTGGTATTGCTTTATATGTGTCCTAGAAGGTACCAAGAAAGCCATGAACTTAACCCTGCCGATAAAGTCCCGGTTACGTTCCAACAATAGTCTGTAGGCCCTAAATCCTCGAACGATATTCTTACTGGGTTCCACTCTATCCACTCTTACTATGGTTTTTTCACCCATTACAGGCCGTAATCTTCTTTCATATTCCAAAGCTCTAGAAGAATTAGCGATAGCTTTTAATTCCTCGACATCTATTGAGATAGGATAGCACTTGACCAGAGTATTCCGCCCGTTGAGGTTAATGGTGTGATTCGCATGATCAATTGTGGCGCCCTTCAGGAACAGCTCGCAACTCTGGAGGAAACTACGAACATCCCTGGGTGTCTGAAATCCAACTATATCCGTAGAACAAAGACTCTCACATATGGCGGTTCTCATAAAAGCTGGTAGCATCTGCCAATAACTAGGATCCGGCCATGGTATATGTAAGAAATGTTGTATAACTGAATCTGGTAGTTCCTTGCGGATCATTCCAGCTGCTAGATACAAGTGATAGTCATGCAACATAACATAAGGTTTGGAGCCACTATATTTAGCTTCTTCAATTACCGCTTGAGCGAAAGATTTGTTTACTTCCACATATCCATTTTCCCAAGCGTCATAGACTGCTTCGTCTATATTGGGCGTGTATGGTGAGCTCCACATATAATGCTGCAGGAACCACAATATAGGATTACAGAATATGTTATAAAACTTATGGTATACCCTCCTAGGTGTCACCACATACCTAAGGTAAAGGCTCTGACCAGTTAGAGGAGATTTGACCCTGCCAGAAGATGATTCTTGTACAACTCTGCGATCACCTTCGCCCATAGCACTCGCCACCCATGTGAAATCTACAAAATTCGTCATGGTGCTGAGTGCCGTAACTACACCGCCACTACCCCTCCGGGCCTGAAGCTCACCCTCACCGGAAACATGGTACTCTACTGGGCCTCTGTTGCTAACCAATATGAGCCGGTTATCTTTGAAGATATCGGCACATTGTTCGATTAGTCTAGAGCCCCTTTTTCCATTATACGTCACAGATCATACCAATCCGCTCTCGGCAACACACACCGGCTAATCTACCTAACCACCCTCAAGTCCTAGAGACAGTGTATGGGCGTATATTCACGCCCCAACACTCGGTGGTTTTAATATTATGAAGGGAGTATTTAATGGCGTAACCGGGCGCCTCCCTGCTTTCACAAGATGGCCAAAAATTTAGCATAGGCAATATGGGTTGTCAACTTACAAGCATACATCAAACAGTGGGCAACCATCTGAGATTGGGTTTTCGTGCAGCTGTGGCCTCATCCAATCTACTATTAGGAGTATTGTGCGGGGCATCCTTAAGAATCTGTGGGCTATGCTGGGCCTCATATGCAATATTTCTCATAACGCTAATGAAATGGTCCAATGTTTCTTTGCTTTCAGTCTCCGTAGGTTCAATCATCAATGCTTCTTCAACAACCAAAGGAAAGTACATAGTCGGAGGATGTATACCATAATCGATTAATCTTTTTGCAACATCCAAAGCACTTACAGATTCAGCTTTTTGTTTATTAGCCGAAAATACCACTTCATGCATACAAGAGCGGTCATAAGGCAAGTCATAATAATCCCGCAAACCATTTAGTATGTAATTCGCATTGACGACAGCATTATCACTGATCTCTTTTAATCCATCAGATCCCAACCCACGAATGTAAGTGTATGCCCTAACCAACATACCAAAATTCCCATGGAATGCTCCCGTTTTCCCTATAGTCTGATTAGGCTCACTGAATGCATACATCTCTTTCCCATCAATGCTCTGTTTATCAACAATAGGGGATGGTAGGAAAGGGGCCAAAATTGAATTAGCACAAACTGGTCCTGCTCCCGGCCCACCTCCTCCATGAGGAGTACTGAATGTTTTGTGTAAATTGAAATGCAATACATCGAACCCAAGATCGCCCAATCTCGTTTGTCCCAACATGGCATTCATATTGGCACCATCACCGTACACCAAACCCCCGGCATCATGTACTGCGTTATTTATTGCCAATATATTGTTATCAAACAGTCCTAATGTATTAGGTAGTGTAAGCATTAATCCTGCAACATTTTCGTCACACGCTGCTTTCAATGCGTCCAAGTCCATGTTACCCAGTTCATCTGAAGGTATACTAACCACTTGGAATCCACACATAGCTGCGGAGGCAGGATTCGTACCGTGCGCACTATCAGGGACCAAAACTGTTGTTCTTCGAACATCACCGTGCGCCATGTGGTAGGCTTTTATCATCAGCATGCCTGCTAATTCACCTTGAGCCCCTGCCATAGTTGCTAAACTTGAGGACTGCATCCCCACTATTTCACACAAGAAACCTTGGAGTTCATACATCAGTTTTAATGCTCCCTGCACGCTTTCCTCAGGTTGATGCGGATGTATCTGTGAAAATCCAGGCAGTCCGGCAATCAGGTCGTTGATTTTCGGATTGTATTTCATAGTACAACTGCCCAGTGGATAGTAATTAGTGTCAATCGAAAAATTCATCTGACTCAGTCCCGTAAAATACCGAACTACCTCTCCCTCACTTACTTCAGGAAGGCTAAGATCACGTCTCAAATGCCGTGCGTCTGGCATATCTTGCAACGGGACATCAATATTAGGTAAACCCGCTCCTATCCTGCCTGCAGCACTTCTGTCCATAAGCAAAACGCGTTTACGGTATTCGTGGCCAGACAACTGGTTAATCATGACAATTCCTTACCTATATCCGTTAAAGCTTCAACTAGGGAGTCAATTTGGGCTCGAGAGTTCATTTCAGTGACACATAGGAGTAAGCCATTATGTACGTGTTGACTAACATCTATACCTCCAATTATGCCACGCTCCATCAGCTTAGCATTTAAATCCTTAGGTGGCATGGGACACTCAATCACAAATTCTTGAAAGAATATTCCAGGCAATGGCACGGAGTATCCGTCTATAGAATCAATCAATGAGGCAGCGTAGTGTGATTTATGATAAGTCAGCTCTGCTATATGCCTTAATCCAGTCTTGCCCATGCAAGCCAGATAGGTTACAACCGCAGTACCAACCAACGCTTCACTAGTACATATATTGGAGGTAGCACGCTCTCTCCGAATGTGTTGTTCTCTTGTTTGAAGAGTCAAAACATACCCGTCCCTCCCAAAGGTATCAGTGGTCTTCCCTACAATGCGACCAGGCATCTGTCTTAGGAATTTAGAACGGCATGTAAACAAACCAACATATGGACCACCGAAACTTAAAGGCACTCCCAGTGGTTGGCCTTCGGCCACAACTATATCGGCCCCGTACTCTCCAGGTGAACGAAACAATCCCAAAAATGTAGGATCAGTATACACAACCAACAACGCATTCCTGTCGTGAACGATGCGAACCAATTCGTCCAATCCCTCAAGATATCCTAGATAATTAGGATGTTGAACTACTAGGCACGCAATATCATCCTCCACTATTTGGTCTGACCCACCAACGGTAGACACTTCCAATCCTTGGGGCTCTGCATAAGTCCTAATAACGGAAATATAGTCAGGGGATACAGTATCAAGGACCAATATACGGCTCTTGCCATTCACCCTACAAGCCATTAGAGCAGCCTCTGCCAAAGAAGTTGCACCGTCATACATACCAGAGTTGGCCACTTCCATGCCGGTGAGTTGACAAACCAAAGATTGGAATTCGTATATTGCTTGCAGCGTGCCTTGACTAACTTCAGGTTGATAAGGAGTATATGCGGTAGATAATTCCCCTCTACTTACAATGTATCCCACCACAGCCGGTATAAAGTGATTGTATGAACCACCCCCCAAAAAGCATGGGTGCCTTTCCACATCCAGATTAATTTCGGACAAAGCCTGCATTTCCCTGCGCAACTCCAATTCAGGGAGTGGGGTTGGGAGATCCAACACAGGATTCCTATAATCTTCTGGAATGTCTTTAAACAGGTCTTCTATTGATCGTGCACCGATGGCTTCCAAAATAGCCTTACGGTCACTATCTGTATTGGGAACATATGGGGATGAAAAGCGTCCCAAGCTCATTTGCTTCTAGCCCAATGTTCCTAGGAAAGATTGATAGCCGTCAGCATCCATTAATTGATCCAATTCCGCTAGGTCTTTCGGCCTAAGTTTAGCCAACCACCCTGTTTCATGAGGGTCTTCATTAACCGTTTCAGGACTATCAACAACCAACTGATTTATTTCTAGTATATCTCCTGAAATCGGGGAAAATACATCGGATACTGACTTAACTGACTCTACTTCACCTAACTTATCCATTTGATTCACAGTAGATCCCACCTGAGACATTGCGACAAATACGATATCCCCTAAGTGCTCTTGTGCATATTCGGTTATCCCTACCGTCACAACACCATCTGGTTCCTGTTTGGCCCATTCATGTTCATTCGAGTATTTTCTGTCAACGGGATACATATCATTTCTCCCTGCGATAGAACGGTATATTAACTATCTGTGCATCAATCATATTGCCACGAATTTCTATCGCGATCTTAGTGCCAACGTCTGCAAATTCTCTCGAAACATAGCCCAATCCAATACCCATGTCAAGGGTCGGCGAGTATGTTCCACTAGTCACCTCTCCTATCGCTTCCCCTTTAGCCCAAATCGGGTATTCATGCCTAGGAATACCTTTATCCAACAAATGAAAACCCGCAAGCACTGTATCAAATCCTGTCTCCTTCAATTCCCTTAATGGCTCGCAGCCAATGAAATAGTCTTTGTTCCAATTAACAAATCGATTCAGGCCTGCCTCCAATGGTGTTTTCGTAATATCCATATCGGATCCATGTAAAAGTAAACCAGCCTCCAGCCGGAGAACATCTCGCGCCCCTAACCCACAGGGTATAGCTCCGTCTGCCACGAATTTAGACCAGAGCATACCAGCATGTTCAGCAGGTATTATAATCTCAAAGCCATCCTCGCCTGTGTATCCAGTACGGCAGATTAATGACGAAACTCCATACACCGTCTCTTCCTTACAATTAAAGGGCTTAATCATAAGCACATCAAACTGACAAACGCCTTGAAGTATTGCCACTGCTAAGGGACCTTGCAAGGCTATGAGGGAAGTAGTATCAGTAATGACTTCAAACGTTACCCCATTTCCATATGAACCTACCCATCTATCGAACCAAGCGAGTACATCGCTCGTATTGGATGCATTCGGTATTACTAGGAAGCGTTCTTCTGCAAGTCTGTAAACAATTGTATCATCGATTATTCCGCCTCTTTCATTGCATATAAACGTATAGCGAGCGCGTCCCGCAGGCATGCCACGAATATCTGCAGTCACCATGGTATCCAAGAATCTTGCAGCATCCGGGCCATTCACCTTAACTCTGCCCATGTGGGACACGTCAAATATCCCAGCCTGTGAACGTACAGCCTTGGCTTCCTTCAGGATACTGGAATATTGAATAGGCATTTCCCAACCCGCAAATGGCACCAACCTAGCCTGTAAAGATACATGGTTTCCATATAGGGATGTGCGTTTCAGTGTCACGGCAAGTTTCTCCTATATTTGTTATTACAATACTGATCTGCGATGACCCAACCAAATAGCCAGATCAGGACAATCTTAGAACGTCTTATGTGGTCAGTCAACTTGATTATACCTAAATAAGGACACAAGTCTGATTTATTGACTGAGTACTAACCTCCATTACTCGCGCATACATTAAACCAGACTCATTACGGCAAGACTGAAGGGTATTGTTCACCCACTTGGCCGGTATCAGCATAGAACCAAGCTATAACTTGGCCATCTTTAACATCGAATAGATCTGATCCAACAGATAACGGTTCCCAATGGAGCATTTCATGATTCAAGAGATATGTCAGCCAATAATTATCCCCTTGGTTAGACACTCCCCAAATAGATTTAACAAAATGTGACCCAAAAACCTCACTATACTGCGCATCAATCTCATTACCAACAACCATCTGTGTGACTTCGAATGCATTTGCCCCAAATGGCACTTCTATTTCTCTAAACCAACGGATGTCTCCTGGGGATTCAAACAGCAATGTTACCGCGATTGTTCGCCCAGTAATATCCATATCAGTTTGAAGAGTTTCATTGACAGCTCTGTACTGTGAATACCCGTATGTTATGGCACAAACTGAACAGAACACCAGGAGAACCGATATCAGGACCCTTGTCAGTTTATTCATCTATTTAATTGCAAGTCAGCAATGGTCTTCTTCGCAAACCTCATAAGGGAAGGACCCAAGACGACAAATATAACTGCATTACTTGCAACGTGTATTGCAGAGAACATGACTGCGCCATGGTTGAAAATAGCTATATTGATCCATCGAATGTAGTCAGTACTACCAATCATTTGGGCCCATATTATTCCAGTGTGTATGTTGGTAACGACATCGTAAGCCAAAGTACATGTTACGGCCATACCAAGCAATATCAATGTAGATATGTTTGGCCTTAGACTCAAACTGGCATCGCGAAACATTAGTCTAAAAGCACATCCCGCTGCAACAAAAACCACTTCTGACGACATTAATGTAACCAGTAAGAAAGGACTGGCCACGCCCCACGGATTAAAGGTCCCGTAAATTAACCAAGCCCCTGTGGCAACAACAATACCCCTTCGGAAACCTAAAGTATAGCCAGCCACAAATACCAAAAGGTCCATAAGCTTAACATTTGGCACGGCAGTCAGAGCGTAACTACTTATCAGTATTGCAATCATGAAACCTGACAAGACATACACTTCATTCAGCATCAACCTTTTGGTGGAAATCCAATTCGCAAAACTAGATGCATTCTTTAAATAAACATTGTTGTTGACGGGATTCATCTGAAATAAACCTCCATATATTTGCCTAATTTATGCGGCATTAACGTTAACAAAGAAAACCCTGCCAGGCGGCAGGGTTAATCAATATATGTTGAATATGCCCTAGCCTTTCCACGAAGACGTTGGCATGACTACGCTACAGATAGACCTGACTTGTCTATAACCCAGGTCAAAGACATACAGTTGCGGGACAGTGTCGGCATCTAACCGACTTCCTATCTGTGGTATCTTGAGAATACTAGCGTGGCATGTATTTTGTTGTTAAATACCCGGCCTGCAACAGATGTATATCACAGATAGGACATATATTACAAGACGGTATTTCGACAAAAATGACGGTGCCGAAATTTAACATTCATCAATGAAGGCTGAAACTTTTATGGCGATAGACACAGATCAAAACAGGGTTTTATTGAATCCATTAAGTCTCACCTTGACCCTTCAGAAAGGTGATACCTATAATAAGGCATTCAATAATGGATATTAACATGACCAGTGAAAGTATATTCAATAATCTAGAACAACTTCAAGCTAGGGCTTTGGAGGAATTGGAAGTTGCCAAGTCCTCAGAGGAAACCGACCAGTGGAGGATAGCATACATGGGCCGTAAGGGGGCACTCACCCAAATTCTTAGGAGCCTAGGAGAGTTAGACCCTGTACACAGGAAAGAGATAGGATCGGCAGCAAACAACCTGAAAAATCTCTTTGAAAGTCGCTTAGCCGAAGTTGAAGAAACAATACGTACTCAGAAATTTGCTGTCCTAACAGATCAACGCGGAATAGACATAACCATGCAAGGAAGGTCCAATCCTATAGGCAGGTTACATCCTACCACTCAAATATTGAGGGAAATCTCCTCGGCATTTGTCTCAATGGGATTCCAGGTAATGGAAGGCCCTGAAGTGGAATGGGACCATTACAATTTTGAGATGCTCAATATACCCAAAGATCATCCAGCAAGAGACATGTGGGATACCCTATGGATAGACGAATTGGACTCGACTGGATACAGACCAATGCTACTAAGAACGCACACGTCACCAATGCAGATACGAATAATGCAAAACACCACTCCTCCTGTTCGCGTAATAGTACCCGGCAAAGTCTACAGATATGAGGCAACGGACGCCACTCACGAATCTCAATTCTTTCAGGTAGAAGGGTTAGCTGTAGGGGAAGGAATTACTTTCGCCGACTTAAAAGGTACACTATACGAGTTCGCCCGATTAATGTTCGGATTTGAGAGAAAGGTTCGTTTCAGAGTGGATTATTTCCCATTTGTTGAACCTGGAGCTGAAATGGCAATAGACTGTTTCTCTTGTCAGGGCTCCGGGGATGATTGTCGCGTCTGTCGTGGTAGTGGGTGGATAGAGATAATGGGAGCAGGAATGGTAAACCCAAAGGTACTGGAAGGAGTAGGCTACGATCCTTCGAAATATACGGGCTTTGCATTTGGAATGGGACCTGAACGTATCGCCATGCTGAAATATGGAATAGATGACGTCAGGTTATTCTATAGCAACGATTTGCGATTTCTACAGCAGTTTTGAATATCTATCTAATGGATCTATCGGAAATACAAGGGAATATTTGCAAAGCTCGAGAAAAGAATTGGAAAATTGAAGAATGAAAGTTCCGTTGTCTTGGCTTACAGAATACGTAGAAATAGAAACTGATTATCAGGATTTGGCCCATCTCCTTACTATGTCAGGAACGGAAGTTGGAGATATAGAGGTCATAGGTGAATCATGGCACCACATATCTGTTGGAGTCGTAAAGAGCATAGAACCTCACCCAAACGCCGATCGTTTATCATTGGCTACCGTCAACCTCAGTAATAATCAAGATGCCACTGTGGTATGTGGTGCACCAAATCTCCGCATAGGCCAGAAAATAGCTTTTGCACAGGTTGGCGCTACACTCACCAACCCCAGAACTGGATCAGCCGAAACCCTTGAATCGGCAACTATCCGTGGCGTGGAATCCGAAGGCATGATATGTTCGCAACTAGAACTGGGCCTCGGGGACGATCACTCTGGCATTCTAGTGCTTCATGCAGATGCTCCAGTTGGAGAAAGTCTAAGGAGTTACTTCGGTGACGTGATATTTGACCTGGAACTGACACCAAACAGGCCGGACTGTCTTTCCGTATTGGGCATCGCCAGAGAAATAGCAGCTCTGACCGGTAAAGAGGTTCATGAACCTGACTCCTATTACATAGAAGATGGTCCTGAAATCAACGACCTGCTGGATATAGACGTACAGGACAATATCCTGTGCCCCAGATACACAGCTAACGTTATAGAGGGAGTAACTGTAGGGCCATCTCCCCTATGGATTCAAAACAGACTTCTAAAATGTGGACAAAGACCTATCAACAACGTAGTGGACATTACGAACTACGTGATGCTGGAATACGGACAACCATTACATGCATTCAATTATGAGTTAATAAAGGACAAGAAGATCATAGTGCGCCAGGCATTAACAAACGAATCGTTTATAACACTGGACGAAGTCGAACGCCAACTGAACCCACCTATGCTTGTTATCGCAGATACCCACAAATCTGTTGCCCTTGCTGGAATAATGGGTGGTTTAAACACCGAAATGACAGAGGATACTACTACAGTACTGTTGGAGTCTGCTAACTTTGACCCCATAAATACCAGACGTACTTCACAATCTCTTCGGTTGAGGAGTGAATCCTCCTCACGATTCGATAAAGGCTTGCAACCAGATCTTGCAATATTAGCCCTAAGGCGAGCAACACAACTCATACTGCAAACAGCCGGTGGTAGATCCTGCAAAGGAACTCTGGATAGCAATCCACGACCAACTTCTCGGCCACGGTTGTTGTTTAGCCTCGACAGACTGGCAAAGATCCTAGGGATACATGTTCCTATAGAACGGGTTACTGGAATACTAGAATCCTTGGGTTTCCCAACAACCATAGAAGATAATGACACAGTGGGGGTAGATATCCCTTATTGGAGAAGCGACATTGTTCAGCAGGACGATCTGGCTGAAGAAGTTGCGCGAGTTATTGGTTATGATAATTTGCCGACATCTAGCCTCTCAACCCCAATACCAACACACCAGCCACAGACTAAGATGGTACTACTTGAAAAGATCAAAGATATCCTCGTATCGTGCGGAATGCAGGAAACAATATCCTATTCACTAACAAGCCTTGCTAACCTGGGAAAAACTATGTCAGTGAATCAGGATGCACTTCCTATAAAGCTAGCCAATCCGATGAGTGAGGAACAAGAATATCTTCGAACTGATCTTCGCAGCAGCATACTGTCCACATTTGCGTACAATCAACACAACACACGTGAAGGCATAAGAATATTTGAGATAGGGCGTGCGTATATACCACAAAACAATGGAGTAGACTCTAAAGATCACAAACTTCCTTTGGAAAAAGAAATCTTAGCAGGTGTTATGGCAGGACCCAGATACACAGAACACTGGGATAATTACAAAGAATTGATAGATTTCTACGATGCTAAGGGAACCATAGAAACTTTCCTGCACCAGATCCGATTGAATCCTGCATTTGAATCCACCCAAGACCCAATCATAATGCCAAGTCATGGAGCGAACATAGTAATTGATGCTTTGCATGTAGGTATCGTAGGGCAAGTACATCCTAGTGTGGCAGAGAGTTTCGAAATAGACACAGCACCAGTTATATTCTTTGAGTTAGATATTGATAGTATCCTGTCGTTGATACCTGACCGCAACTCAGAATATAGCCGGATTCCCAGATTCCCGGGTGCATACCGAGATTTAGCAATCCTCTCTGCCATTGACGTGTCTTCATCTACAATCAAGCAAATCATAGAAACCAATACACTGGTATCTAAAGCAGTTTTGTTCGATGTATACGAAGGACAGGGAATCGACAACGGTATGCGTTCCATGGCCTATAGCATTCTGTTTCAAGCTCAGGACAGGACCCTTTCAGGAGATGAAATAAACACGGCAATGGAAAAAATAATACGTACTTTAGAAAGAAAGACTGGTGCTACAGTAAGATCCTGAGTTCACAATTATTCACTTCAAATTATTCGGTCTTACTGATAGACTGAGGTGGTTTGGATACTCTTAAATTAAATACGGCTACGTAGCTCAGCGGCAGAGCGGGGTCTTCATAAGGCCTAGGTCACTGGTTCGAATCCAGTCGTAGCCACTTTCAGTTCTGCAATTGTCGAAAGACAGGCATATTGTGAATCCGGTTGAGTCCGCAATATACCAAACTTAACGACAATCACAAGCATATCTGATTCAGTGAATTAACAAGCTATAAAATATATGAACACAACGGTAGGTGGAAAGTGGTTATAGGAAAAGAACGCACTAACTGGTACGATGAACATGCCGCAGCATGCACCTGTGCAGAATGTGTGTCTAGATCAGCCGCTCAGCGAAGGTTCGACACTATAACCGAAGGACGGAAGGTAGGCAGAAATGAAAAATGTCCCTGTGGCAGCGACAAGAAATATAAGAAGTGTCACGGCATCTAATTAACATTTATTATACTAAATAAGCGTACCAGGGCGATTAGCTCAGTTGGTTAGAGCGCTTGCTTTACACGCAAGAAGTCGGGGGTTCGAGTCCCTCATCGCCCACCACTCTCTCAGGCACGGATATGACCCTAAACGCTATAAAACACCATGTCAGTGGGTCAAGGGTCACAACAGATTAGCCCCATTTTTATCCCAACGCTGAAACACATAGAGGAGGAGGTAGGCACAGTGCCAGAAATAAAATTTGGGGAAATAGAAGGTTGTCCTGTAGGTAGGGTATTTAACACACTCAT
>CAZOCC010000031.1:0-23728 GCA_964578255.1 uncultured Dehalococcoidia bacterium
TTACCCCACTCAGATCCCGTCTGGCCTGGCTCAGGGCTGAGCCAGAAAGATCCACACCTATCACCACGCTGTCTCTGGCACCCCTGATCTTGTCCAATATAATTCTTGTTACGCCACCAACACTGCAGGCTAGGTCAATTACTCTATGACCGGGTTTGATACCCGACAAATCAACTAGATCCTCGTTGATTTTCTTGTAGAAAGGCGCATTGGCAAAAGCAGCGAAGGAGAAATCTCCATCCGATGTATCAAAATTAACTGTTTTTTCGTTAGACATATGTTTCAACTATCTAATGGTGTTAAAGCGGACTATTCCAGCTTCACCATATTCTCAAATTGACCAAACAAACCTGGTTGCAACAGATTATATTAAACGACATGAACGCCCGTCAATGGCGTACCATTCTATATATGACTGATAATCTTAACTGAATTTCCCTACTAAGAATCTATCTGATCCTGCGTAATCAGTATGAATCTTGAACTCAGCGGAGGGGAGTATTTGCCTAGCTATACGCACTAAATCCCCCGATGTTTCTGGCAATATTTCGGACACAAACAATCTTGGCATGCGTGACATGTTTGAAATCTGTCTCATTAATTGTAATATGACATCCATTCCGTGTTCTCCTCCGTCAAGAGCCAAAGTAGGTTCGAATAAAACTTCCCGTTGCAGGTGCTTAAGGTCGGAGGTTTTAATATAAGGAGGATTGCTAACAATAATATCGACTGTTCTCGGCAAGGGACACAGCAAGTGACCATTAAGAGGCAACACCTGAGTTAGTAGGCCGTACTCTTTGATGTTTTCAGTAGCAGTTGCCAATGAAACAGTCGAGATATCAGTGGCATATACAGTAGCTCCTGGCATCCAATAGGCAAGAGCCACAGCGATCGCCCCGCTACCCGTGCAAACGTCTGCTACATGCAGGTTTTCATGAAGACCTCTAAGGGCCACTTCCTTTAAGACTAATTCAACTAGGGACTCAGTCTCTGGCCTTGGTATGAAGACTCCATGTGTAATTTTGATATTCAATCCAAAAAACTCTCGATTTCCGGAGATATATGGCCATGGTTCCCCACTTATTCGCCGGCCTAGGTATGTTCTCAGTATTGATTGTTCCGTATCCGCCAGTCGTTTTTCAGGATGTGTATACAAAAACGTACGACTGACGTTCAGGGCCTTCATTATGAGCAACTCCGCCTGTAAGTTGGCCTCCTCAATTCCGTGAGTGGTCAATAATTCTTTTGTCTTGAACAGAACGGTCGATATGTTACATTCAGTCATTTTGTAAACTTTGTGATTGTTGTTCTGTAGCCATAGCATCAACAAATTCATCGAGGTCGCCCATCAATATTCTTTCAAGATTATGGCTAGTGAATCCAACTCTGTGGTCTGTGACCCTGTTCTGTGGAAAATTGTATGTCCTAATCTTTTCTGAGCGGTCTCCACTGCCTACTTGTGAACGGCGAGCGTTGGCCTGTTCTTCTTGTTGTTTCGAGACTTCCCTGTCCATAATTCTGGCTCTCAAAACAGACATTGCCCTCTGTTTATTCTTAAGCTGGGATCTTTCATCCTGGCAGGTTGACACTATACCAGTAGGAATATGTATTATCCTGACGGCGGTAGCCACCTTTTGTACGCTCTGCCCTCCATGACCACTTGCATGGAAGATATCTATCCTGAGATCATTCGTATCTATGTCGATTTCCACTGTCTCAACAGTTGGCATTATTGCCACAGTTACTAATGAAGTGTGTAGTCTTCCTTGTGTTTCAGTCACAGGTACACGCTGTACCCTGTGGCCGCCTCTCTCATATTTAAGGTAGCTAAACGGGCTATTACCTGAAACCTCAAATATCACCTCCTTGAACCCACCAATACCAGTTGCGTTTGAGTCAATTAGGTCAATCGAGGATCCCTTGTTTTGAGCATATCTTGAATACATCCGGAATAGGTCACCGGCAAACAGTGCTGCCTCATCCCCTCCAGTACCAGCACGGATTTCTACTATGACGTTCCTATCATCATTAGCGTCTTTGGGAATTAAAGCTATTTTCAACCGATTCTCGATGTCAGCCTTACGTTCCATTAAGGAACTCAATTCGTCTTCGGCAAGTGCCTTAAAGGCCTGGTCAGAGTCTTCCTCAATCATATTGACTGTATCATCAATCTGGTCATTCAAGGATATAAGTTCATCATACATAGATACAGTTCGTTGCAGCAATGACCTCTCTTTGGCAAGTTGTCCGGCCTTTTCGTGGTCTGTCGCTATTTCCTCAACTGATAACAGGTCATCAATTTCTTTAAATCTTTGTTTAATGGTATATAATTTGTCTAACATAGCGGTGTCCTGTTTTTGTGACCTTGAGAAGTGATACATTCACAACGCAAACTTATTATGGGACTTATGGTTTAATCTTTCAACGTCGGATTGATTTGAATCAGTGTCGTTGATGACATACTGAACCGATGCTAGAATCATTTCTGGACTTGCAGCTCATTTTCCCAAAGTTTTTCGGGTAACCATGTGAATAACCTCAATTATTTAGATCTAATTACTAAGAATCTGCAGTATCGAGAATTATTGGTGCATGTCGGTCGTGGTGACCATGTGACTTGTACTGGTGTCTTGACCTCTGCATCAGCTTACCTGAGCGCTGCTGTAAATAACGATTGCCAACGCCCGGTTTTACTACTTGTAGACACTGAATACAGAGCTCTACAAGTTTACAATGAGCTAACGGGGTGGGTGGGTGACAGGATTGTGGTACTTCATCTACCAGGTATTGAATTGTCGAATCTAGATCCATTAATAACACCTGATAAATCCATGGCGCACCATAGAATCGGAACGTTATCGTCTATACTCTACAACGTCGATGATACCAACACTGTAATAGTAGCTTCTATAACCGCCATGGCACAAAGAACCATTACCGTTCAACAGTATCAGGCAATTACTAGACAAATCGCAATTGGGCAAACAGTTGACCCTATAGAATTGGCAAGATCCTGCGAATCCATGGGGTATCAAAACGAACCACTTACAGAGGATAAAGGGGCATACAGTCGTCGAGGAGGGATATTTGACATTTTCCCTCCTACTGCCGACAGTCCATTTAGGGTTGAATTCATAGGTAACATGATAGAAAGCATACGCATGTTCGATCCTGTTACCCAGAAATCTTTCGACGCTACCAATCGCGTATTGATAACTCCAGCGATGGAAATGCTACCATCATCGGTAAACCATAGATACATACAGACATTAGTCAAAGAACTGGACACTCCTGACTGTGATGAGGTATTTATGAGAAATATACACGAAGATATCAACCTCATGATGACTGGCCACACATTGAAGAATAATGGGAACTATGCTGGAATATTTTGCAATGGCTCTCCAATGGATTTCTTGCCAGATAACACTTTACTGATAAGAGAGAAACAATCGCAAATACAAGAGCAATCTGATTATGTTGATGCGACAAATTTAAAAACTTTAAATGCATACGTGGACAAACATGAGCTCCCACACAATTTTCCGCTGGTTCACCAGTCATGTGTACGCATATTCAATTCTTTATTGCATTCATTCCAAACTATTGATATTGAACCTTGGACTTCATCACAAAATAATGCGCCACATGAAATATCATTGCACTTGGATTTCCTACCACCCAATACATATTCCGGTCGCTTAGATATAGTACGTAGGGACATTGACCAGAGGGTTTCCGAAAATAGCGTAGTTCTAGTGATTTCAGAAAGAACACCTAGACTAATAGAGGCTTTAAGTAATCACAAATCGGGTCCATCGTCGATCAAAGAAACGTACCTTTCAAAGCCCGAGATTACGATCAGACAAGGGTACGCGTCCGAAGGATGGATCCTTAAATTGGATGACGGTGAATTCCATGTCTTGAGTGACCTAGAAATATTCGGGCAAAGGAGACCACTCAAACCTGCAACAAAAGGTAAGTCTACTAACATCGCTTTATTGGAAGACTTAGAGATTGGCAATTACTTAGTTCATGTGGATCATGGTATAGGGAAATTCACTGGGATAACACAATTGCAAAATTATGCTGAATATCTGGTTCTTGATTATGCTGAAAATGACAAGCTTTATGTACCTACAGACCAATTGGATAGACTATCACCATATTCAGCCCCGGGTAATCGTACACCAAGGTTAACTCGACTGGGGTCACAGGAATGGACAAATCTGAAAGAGAGAGTACGCAAATCGACGGAGGAATTAGCTGCAGCTCTACTGGAGTTACAGGCGTCCCGAGAATGGATGGATGGGATAGCCTTTTCACCAGACACTCCTTGGCAATTAGAATTAGAGGACTCATGTCCATACTACGAAACACCGGATCAATTGACATGTATTTCCGATGTGAAGCGAGACATGGAAAAACCAGAGCCCATGGATCGCTTAATATGTGGTGACGTTGGCTACGGAAAAACTGAGGTCGCTTTGAGGGCCGCCTTCAAAGCTATAACCGATGGTTTTCAGGTTGCAATGTTAGTTCCAACGACGATTTTAGCTGAGCAACACTATGCCACTTTTTGTGAACGTCTAGCTTCATTTCCGGTAGAAATAGAGGTACTTAGCCGATTCCGAGATCAACGACAACAAATGGCTATAATTGACAACCTCCGCTCTGGCAAGACTGACATATGCATCGGAACACATAGGATGTTACAGAATGATGTTTTCTTCAAGGAACTAGGTTTGATAATAGTAGATGAAGAGCAGAGGTTCGGTGTGTCTGCTAAGCAACGCCTGAATACTCTGAAGAAGAATGCCGATATGCTTACACTCAGTGCTACACCCATACCAAGGACTTTACACATGGCCCTATCCGGTCTAAGAGATATGAGTAATATCCAGACTGCACCGGACGAACGTCTTAGCATAAAGACCTTCGTAGGAGAATATAATGATCAGCTTGTCAGAGATGCGATACTGCATGAATTGGATCGAGGAGGTCAAACATTCGTACTTCACAATAAAGTTCGCAGTATAGGTAAATATGCAAATGACATAAAACGTTTAGTTCCTGAAGCTAAGGTCATGATAGGACATGGTCAGATGGAGGAATCTGTCTTGGAAGGCGTTATGTCGGATTTTGCTAACAACAAAAGTGATGTATTGGTCTGCACAACAATAATAGAGGCTGGGCTACATATTCCGAATGCCAACACTTTGATAATAGAGCGAGCCGATACCTTAGGCTTGGCACAGCTTTATCAATTGCGAGGGCGGGTCGGAAGAGGCTCGCGACAGGCCTATGCCTACTTGATGTTTCCCAGCAATCATCAACTAACCGAGACGGGAGAGAAACGATTGAAGGCAATTCTTTCAGCCGGAGAATTAGGGTCTGGTTTTCGACTAGCAATGAGAGACCTGGAAATAAGAGGGGCGGGTAATATATTGGGAGCTGAACAGAGTGGACATATTAATTCAATAGGATACGACTTGTATTCTCAGTTATTGTCGGAGGCAGTTAAGAAACAAAGGAGCGAATCTTCTGGCACCCAACTTGACATACAAAAGGATCAACTATTCGACGTACGGATAGATTTGCCACTTAATGCCTATATACCAGAAAATTATATCAACGACCTAGCAGCAAGATTGAAAATCTATCAAAGATTATCACAATTCATGTCAATTGAAGACTTGATGGCCCTTTCAGAGGAGATTGCTGACAGGTTTGGATCTATACCTGAGCCCGTCTTGGCATTGATAGACCTAATAGCAATAAAATCTCTATCTAAACAGTGTGACATAGAGTCCATTGCTAAAGTCAACGGTAAAATAGTACTGCAAGTGCGCCAACAGATAGGAGGAGCTAAGCTTGCGATTGGCAAAGCCCTCGGAGAGACCGTACAGGTTGGTAATAACCAAATCCGACTAACGTTCGATGATCAGTGGAGAAAGAATATTATCGACATTCTGAAACGCCTATGGGATTTCCAAAACGGCATTAAGGCATTAATTGGAGATTGAAGTGAAGTAAGTTGCCTGAATACTACAAAATGAGTACCAACTATTGACATAGGTACTATAGGGATCATAGATATCACTCGCATTCACTAATCAATGGAATTAATTCCATCAAAGAAGCAATTTGATGGACTGCAGTTACGTGCTGACCGTATCCATCTCTATCAATCAGAACGGGATTAATATGGGCTCGGGTAGCCCCAATAACATCAGTATCATATTGGTCTCCAACGTGCATAGAGTCTCTGGCTTCAACATTTATGCGTTTCAATGCTTCAATAAATATCCCTGGATGTGGTTTAGCAATACCTGTTTCCTCAGCAGTAATAATGAACGATAAGAATGTACTTAGGCCTAGGTCTCGGCAAACATCTTTCATGTTTCCGTCATAATTAGAGATAATTCCCATTGATATCCCTTTAGATCGCAGACTATCCATAGTGGGTATCACATCTTCAAACAGTCCGAATCCATAATCCATGTTATTTAACTCAGAAAACATGGTATAAGCTAATTCAGGTTCCACATCTATACCTGATCCCAATAAAACCAATCGTTGATATTCCCCAAAAAATTCCTTTAGTTGTTGATCATTCCTTTTATTTAATGGCAGTTTGGCGATTTCCCTAGCCATATATCTATCGGCATCAGCATATCCTTTTTTGATACCAGCACAGGTGACATTCATATCAAATTCTGTGCATAATGAAATTTGAAGTGTCTCCCTGGGCGGATCAAATCTCGCGATTGTGTTGTAAAAATCGAAGAAAATGGCCTTGATCAAATGTCTCCTCAAGCCCTTTAATGAGATACAATGAATAACAGCATGCTAGCAAATTCATTTGGGGCATTTCAAGAGCGATGTTGTATGTTGATCAAGAGATTAGCATAATGTTTTCACGCACAATCATGGCATTTATGGATATCCATGCACAGACCAGCCTTCAATTATCTGTGATGATTTCATGAAATTCTGTACTGATCTGTGAACCTGCGTTGACACTAGAGTTACCAATATCTAAACTGGACTGCTGTTAGAAATCTGATTCTGATGGGTACCAAGTCGTGACTGTTTTAATAATAATGTCTGGAACACTGACGCCACGCTGAGTAAGGGGGCTTTATTATGGGAGTTTTGGAATCAATTGATCCTGTTATCGCGGAAGCCATGCACAAAGAAGCGAACAGGCAACGAGAAAACATAGTTCTAATAGCATCAGAGAATTATGTTAGTAAGGCCGTTTTGGAGGCACAAGGATCACACCTAACCAATAAATATGCTGAGGGTTATCCTGGCCAACGATACTACGGTGGCTGTGAATATGTTGATATCGTAGAAGAATTGGCAAGAGAAAGAGCCAAAAGTCTATTTGGGGCCGAGTATGTGAACGTCCAACCTCATAGCGGTTCTCAAGCAAATATGGCTGCATATTTCTCTATACTGAATCCAGGTGATACTGTTTTGGGCATGCGGCTAGATCAAGGCGGACATCTAACACACGGAAGCAGTGTGAATTTCTCCGGCAAACTATATAATTTTATAGGGTATGGTGTGGATAGTTCAACAGAATTAGTAGATTATGACGAGGTCGAATCTCTGGCTATTGAACATAAACCAAGTCTAATAGTGGCAGGGTATACTGCATATCCCAGAACGATAGATTTCGAAAAATTCCGCTCCATTGCTGACAAGACTGGATGTCGCTTAATGGTGGACATGGCTCATATTTCCGGACTAATAGCTGCAGGAGTACATCCATCACCAATACCCTATGCAGATATAGTCACATCTACTACCCATAAGACATTAAGGGGGCCTCGTGGGGCCTTTATATTGGCTCCATCTACTAGGGCTAAATCCATAGATAGGGCTGTCTTTCCTGAATCACAAGGTGGACCTCTAATGCATGTAATAGCAGCTAAAGCTGTCGCGTTTGCAGAAGCTTCTCAACAAGAATTTAGGTCTTATCAGTTGGATGTTGTTGCTAATGCCAGAATGCTAGCACAGACTTTAGAAAGGGGCGGCCTGAGAGTAGTATCCGGTGGTACAGATAATCATTTGGTACTAGTGGATGTCACCCCGTTCGGTATCAACGGAAAAGAGGCAGAAGATTCGTTAGGGTTAGTTAATATAACAGTCAACAAAAATGCCATACCGTTCGATACAAGATCTCCAAGAATTACGAGTGGGCTGAGACTTGGAACAGCATCAGTTACCACCCGTGGATTTGGCATAGATGAAATGAAGCAAATAGGTGGGATGATAGTCAAACTGTTATCAAATAAGGACACGGATAAAACTAATGTGCGCATGGAAATTCGCGAAGACGTTAAGTCAATGACATCTAAATTTAATGTCCCTGGGTTGGACACATAAAATGATTCATTGTGAGCAAATGCTTACGATGATATAATGTCGGCCTGTGTTTATAAAAAATTATGTGCTGTGAATAGCATTTACCAAATTAGGAGTTGGCATTGAGATATTATGAATTAATGATGGTGGTAGCGCCGAACGTGGACGAAGAAGGAATTACTGCCGCAATGGAAAGGGTTAGTCATTATGTTGATCAACATAATGGTAATGTGGTGAGACAAGCAAAATGGGGCAATTTAAGGCGATTAGCTTACCCAATCGCGAATTTTAATGATGGTAACTACGTTCTGACCTATATCCAGATGGAACCAGAACACACTCGCGGTCTAGAAGCTAGCCTTGGGCTTGCACCTGATATTCTGAGGCACTTATTGACTAATATAACCAGAGTGCCAACTGTAGCAGTGCCCACTGTGCCTGCATTGGAAAAACCTGATGCAACGACAGAATCTACAGATGAAGCCACAGCAGTCGACACTGATGCAACGACGGAATCCGAAGAAGAAAAATGAAATGGCTTTTCAGCTGTTTGACTTTTTAAAATTATTGAAGGGGGCATCATTATGGTAGGATTAAACAAGATGACAGTTATAGGGCGTCTTGGAAGAGATCCTGAGATGCGCTATACCACGAATGGTAATGCAGTAACATCATTTTCTGTTGCCACCTCAAGGACATACACCGATAGCAATAGTGAACGCAGGGAAGAGACCGAGTGGTTCACTGTCAGTGCCTGGAATCAATTAGCTGAAAATTGTAACCAATATCTAACCAAAGGGCAGCTGATATATGTTGAGGGAAGACTTAAAAGTAGTTCATGGGTTGGTAACGACGGACAAACTAGATTCCGGAACGAGATAGTCGCTAGAGAAATACATTTCCTGAATAGGCCAACTTCGGATCAGTCTAACCAGAACCAAGAAGAATCACAAAACATAGAAGAGGATGATTTACCTTTTTGATCGAGGTGTTAAAACAATATAGGCTTGGAAGATATACAAACACATTAGGAGCGATATAAATAGATGGTTAGTAGGTTTAGGCCAAACGCAAACAGAAGAAGAGGCAAGCCAAGATTTTATACTAGACGCAGAGTCTGTGCATTCTGTGTAGAACACATATCAGATATTGATTATAAGGATGTTCCTAGAATACGGCGCTATTTATCCGAACGTACTCGCATAGAACCGAGGCGGAAAACAGGGAACTGCGCAATGCACCAAAGAGCACTGACAACTGCTATTAAGAGGGCTCGGCACTTGGCACTTGTGCCATTTATTCCACAAAGAGTGTAATTGATAGCAAATAACGGGACAACACAACATTGAGAGTAAGACTATTATATAAGAGTTAAACATGGCAAGAGATAGAAGCACAATAGCAGTAAATAGGGTACGACGACGACAGCAATCAAAGTTCGAGAGGGAACGTAAGGCCCAGAGGGCATTGGTTATTGCTGGTGCGCTAGCCATATTATTGATAATTGCGATACCCGCATTCGGCTATTGGTCGAATTTCATAGCCCCACCGCGCAGTGTAATCCTTCAAGTGGATGACTCGAAGTACACTCTGGGATTATTGACTAGATATATTAAGGGGATACAGGCTATGGGGGCCGAAGCCAATTTGGCTTCTGAGCCATTTAATATGCTTACTCAATTTCAGCAAAATGAATTTGTTAAGAGTTGGGGAAGAGAAAATAGTGTCGAAATAGATGAATCAGCACTGGAGCAGGAAATAATGTCCAGGATAATAGATGTTCCTGAGAACCCCAGCGACTCAGAACTAGATCAACTTCAAAGAGAATTCAATGAAGCATATCAACAATTTCTGGACACATCTAACCTGACCGAGGCTGAACACCGTGATTTCGTCACTGGTTCGATGCTGAGAGATCGACTAACGGATAGATTGGCAGAAGATATACCATCTCATGGAAGGCAAGCCGATCTAAGCTGGATAGTTATTCCGACCAACCAATCTCAAGGTGACGATGCAATTATTGACGCCAATGAGAAAATCGAGCAAGTTGATCTGAGGTTGAAGGCTGGGGAGGATTTTGCTCTATTAGCTGAGGAGTTTTCTGAGGATCGTGACACTGCTGTACGCGGAGGACACTACGGATGGGTGCCCGAAGGAATATTCGGGGCGCTGGACAGCACGATATTTGCTTTGGAACCAGGCGTGCCAAGCGACAAAGTGGACACTGGCGAAACTATCTACTTCTTTCAAGTATCTGAATATGATGAGGACAGAGAGGTTACAGCCGCAATGCAGATGCAATTAACCCAAAACTCAGTCAGCCAATGGATGATAAGAGAAAGAGGTAATCACCGTATCACTACTTGTTTTGGCAGCGGCTCTAAAGGTGAACCTTGTGATTGGCAATATGATTGGCTTGTCAAACAAGTAAGAAGTGCTGCAATTAAAGCTGGACTGGAATAGAGACAGTAGTGGGACCCACTGGGAAATCTATAAACGTTGGCTTGATTGGCCTTGGAGTAGTCGGAGAAGGCGTTGCTTCTGCCTTGTTAGAACGAGGGGGTCTTTTTACGCAACATACCGGTTGTTCTGTAAATATTGCTGGAATAGCTGTGCTGGACCCAAATAAGGTGCGTCCTGCCCATATTCCAAAACATCTATTATCAACAGATCCATCAATTATATTAGATGATCCTGAAATACAGATAATCGTGGAGTTGATTGGTGGGGAACAACCTGCTTACGATTATATAGTCCGGGCTCTAACGGCAGGTAAATCCGTTGTAACTGCAAACAAGGAAGTCTTAGCTAAGCACGGACCTGTATTACTAGAATTGGCTCGAAGTAATGGTTGCCACTTATTATTCGAGGCTAGTGTAGGAGGAGGTATACCTATACTGAGACCTCTTCTTACGGATCTACGGGCCAATTTCATTAGTGATGTCCGGGCTATTATTAATGGTACTACAAATTACATACTTACCAAGATGTCATATGAAACCATGAATCTTGCCGACGCGTTGAGTGAAGCTCAGTCGTTGGGTTATGCGGAATCAGATCCCACCAATGATGTTGAAGGTATAGATGCCAGCTACAAGATATCTATTTTGTCTTCATTAGCGTTCAGAACGCGGGTGGACATAAACGGTGTACACACCCAAGGCATAACAACACTGGAACCAAAAGACTTTATATATGCCAATGATTTAGGATACACAATTAAATTAATAGCAATCGCGAGATATAACGATGGTGTTGTAGAAGCTAGGGTTCATCCAACCTTAATACCGTCTGATTCACCTTTAGCCAAGGTGGACGGCGTACTGAACGCTATCGAAATTACAGGAGATCTTCTTGGCAAAGTAGTATTCCAAGGTAGTGGAGCGGGCTCTTTACCAACCACAAGTGCTGTCATAAGTGACATATTAGAAATAACAAACAATATCCAACGGGGCGCAGATATTAATAATATGTTAGTACAAGAGGATTCATCTATGAGACCAATTGGTGATGTAATTAGCCGTTATTACATCAGAGCCACTGTCTCTGATAGGCCTGGAGTGCTGGCACAAATGGCTAGTGTCCTGGGACAGAAACAGATTAGTATTGCGTCTGTGATGCAGAAAGAGTCAGATCCTCAATATAATACGGCTGAATTGGTGATAACCACCCACAAATCTAAAGAATCAGACTTCCAAGAAGCTCTTAAGCAACTGGAAATGTTAGACGTAGTAGTAGAAATAGGACAATATCTGCGTGTGGAGGATTGACCATCACAGGGGATGAAACATTGATAAGACAGGGCATACTCAAGAGTTACAAGGATTTTCTACCCATAACTGAGCATACCCCTATGATCTCTATGGGTGAAGGTGGAACTCCTTTAGTTAAGTCACGATTTTTCACCCAAATCATTGGATGCGATGAACTCTATTTTAAGCTTGAAGGATGTAACCCATCAGGTTCCTTCAAAGATAGAGGTATGGTTCTAGCTGTTTCCAAAGCCCTAGAAGAAGGAAGCACAGCTATTATGTGTGCCTCCACAGGAAACACCAGTGCGTCGGCTGCTGCCTACGGTGCCTATTGCGGCATAAATACAATAGTATTGGTGCCAAAAGGGGATATAGCTGCAGGTAAAATGGCTCAGGCCATGGCTTTCCATCCTACCATAATAGAAGTTAGCGGCACATTTGATCAAGCACTTCAAATGGTCATTTCATTCACAGAGAGGAATCCTGTTACTCTTGTGAATTCTTTGAACCCATACCGATTAGACGGACAGAAAACAGCAGCCTTCGAAATAGTAGACCAGCTTACAGACGCCCCGGATTATTTATTTATACCGGTTGGTAATGCAGGTAACATATCGGCATACTGGGCCGGATTCTCTGAATATAGAAGTGCTGGATTGTCGTCCAAGCTCACCCACATGATGGGATTCCAAGCATCCGGTGCATCTCCAATAGTAAAAGGAGAGCCTGTAACTAATCCTCAGACCATAGCATCAGCTATACGGATTGGTAATCCGGCGAGTTGGTCCAAGGCTCTCAAAGCAAGAAACGAATCATATGGGGTAATAGACTCAGTCTCGGACGAAGAAATCATCGATGCCTACAGGAAAATGGCTAGTAATGAGGGTATATTTGGGGAACCAGCCGCAGCGGCATCTGTTGCGGGACTCCTGAAAATGCATCGGTCAGGTATGGATTTTACCGATAAAACCGTTGTATGTGTCATAACTGGAACAGGCCTCAAAGATCCTGATCTAGCGTCCGCCAGCAACACATCTACAATACATCAGCTACCTACAGATGAAAACGCAATGGGGAATATTCTTAGTAATATACTGAATAATGCCAAATCTGGTTAATGGTATATCAGATTGCTTTTTTCTGGACAATGTGCTGATTTGAAAAAACCGACGAGGCATACTGTCCTTGCGTTGGAAACCGAATAGGCCGTATTGACGGGTGGATGGGAATAACAGGAGCTTAAGTTGACCAATTCATATCATATAACTGACTTTGAAACCAGCACCGATGATTGGAACTTAATTCTGTCTTCGGAACCTAACACGAATATATTCCTAACACCTATATGGCAACAAACCTGGTGGGATATCATGGCCAATCCACATCAAGACTTACTTTTACTCAAATGTATTAACGACGAACGTGTGTCAGGAATAGCACCGTTAACTCGAGAGAGTGGATCACTTACTTTTCTGGGCGGAACAGATTTATGTGACATACATGACTTTATAATCACTAAAGGTATGGAGAATCATTTTTTTGATTCAGTACTAGAGTTTTTGGACAATGAAGATTGGGATATAGTTAAACTGGAATCTATCCCAGAATGGTCTTCAGCACTCCTACACTTACCAGAGAAAGCAACAGCAAGAGGTTATAATGTCAGAATTGACCACGAAGACAGCCTCATGGGAGTGAGTCTGCCAGATACATGGGATGAATACCTTAGTTCACTTAGAAAGAAGGATAGACACGAACTACGACGAAGGTTAAGGCGATTAGAGGAATCCGTTGACTTTGATGTAATTCAAATTGAGGCTCATGATGAAATAACCAAACACATTGATGATTTCCTGGAGCTTATGGCGCAGAGCAGAGATGAGAAATCTGCATTCCTGACACCTGAAAGAGGGTCGTTTTTTCGCCAAATGTGTTCGAAATTAGCAGAACAGGACCTGGTGAGACTCTGTTTTTTGGATATTGACGGAATCAAAACAGCGGCCACATTGTCTTTTGACTACAATGATATGATCTTTCTATACAATAGTGGGCACAACACTGAATACTCTTCATTAGGATCCAGTTTTTTGCTGAAAGCCCTCTGTATAAGAGAAGCAATCAATAAAGGGAAACACTATTTCGATTTATTGCGTGGGACAGAAGCGTATAAACAACATCTAGGAGCTATTCCTAGGGAATTGTTTACACTTACAATATCCAAGTGAGAGAAATTACGAAACGAACGTTCTCTTGAAGAAACCTCATATTCATAAGAATTAATGCATTACTATGTTTAGCCATAATTCCCACCAAAATGGTGAAGGATACCCGATTGGTGTAAAGCATGTAGCCATAATTAGTGTGCATGCCTGTCCTTCAGCCAGGTTAGGCAGCAAAGACACAGGAGGCATGAATGTATATATACGGAGAATTGCTACCGAAATGAGTCAGCGTGGTATATATGTAGATATCTATACCAGACAGCATGACATAACCGAACCTCAAATCATGCAAATCTCCGAACTGGCCAGGGTGATACATCTGAATGCAGGAGATATAACAGACGATAAATCATCTGTGGTACATCACCTGCCATCATTTGCATCTGAAATACTTGAATTCGCCGCCTTTAATAATATTCAATACGATCTAATACACTCACATTATTGGCTATCGGGAATAGTAGCAACAACATTGTCCAATAATTGGGACATACCCCAAATAACCAGTTTTCATACTTTGGCGGAAATAAAAAAGCAAGCTAGAGTAGGAGAATATGAACCTCCTCAACGAACCATAGGCGAAGAAAGTGTCATAAGGTCGGCTGACTCCATAGTAGCCTTTAGCACACACGAACGAGATGCTTTAGTACGATTCTACGGTGCCTCACACAACAGAATAGCAGTGATACCTTGTGGGGTGGATCCTAAGCAATTCAAGCCGACCGATCAAGAACAAGCCAAGCGAGTAATCGGTGTGCAAACCGGCAAAATTGTATTGTATGTTGGCAGATTGGAACCCCTAAAGGGCGTTCACATTCTTCTGGAAGCTATAGCCCAAATCGATCATTCAGAACCGATCAACACGCTCATAGTAGGTGGAGATAATGAAGAAGATCCAGAAATGCTTAGGCTTCAACAATTAAGTCATGACCTAGGAATATCCAATAGCGTTAAATTCCTAGGCACAATTGCCCAGGAACAATTACCAACTTACTATAATGCAGCAGATATTTGTGTAATGCCTTCTTATTATGAAAGTTTCGGGTTAGTAGCATTAGAGGCCATGGCATGTGGTACACCAGTAATTGCTTCACGAGTCGGAGGCATACCAACCGTAGTAAAGGACATGAAAACCGGGTATCTGGTCAAATGGCGACGCCCAGAGCCGTTCGCCGACGGGTTAGAAGTCCTACTGAAAAGCCCATATATTCTTCTCAACATGGGTCAGGCTGCCAGAGACGTGGCTTTAACTATGACATGGTCTGTTGTAGTAGACAAATTATTGGATGTGTACCAACGAACAATAATTCAACGACATAATCCGGGCTAACTGAAAAGCATAGAATGGTTTGTAAATACAACAGTATTAGAAGGTGCAGGCAATAGATGTTAGATTTACACAATCACCTGCTGCCAGGTGTAGATGACGGACCAACCACTTTTGAGGAGTCTGTGGCAATAGCTCGTATGTGTTACCTGGACGGTACCCGAACAATAGTGGCCTCACCTCATAGCAGAGATGTTACAGAAAGATCCAGTATATCGAACGTCAGATCGATATTGAATAAACTACAGTCAGCATTGGATTCCCACTCTATACCTATTAGATTGATATTCGGTATGGAAAATCACATTGAACTAAACACCCCAGAGCAGGTGAAAACTGGTAAACATTTGCCTATAGGCACAACTCGATTTATACTAATAGAACTCCCGTTTGAATTTTATCCCTTCTATACAGACGACGTAATTTTGAAACTGCACTTGGCTGGACTGATACCAATAATAGTTCATCCAGAACGCAATAGAATAATACAAAATGATCCTGAGATACTTTATTCCCTGATACAAAAAGGCGCACTATCGCAAATCACAGCGGGGAGCATAACAGGAACTCTAGGTCTCAATTGCAATGAAGCTGCCAAAAACCTGTTACGCTTAAATTTGGTTCATTTAATCGCCTCTGACACTCATTCTGTTGCCGGAATACGAAAACCCGACCTGACAGATGGAGTGGAAGCAGCGGGTGCCATAGTCGGGCTTACCAAAGCAATGAAAATGGTCCACGATATACCCAGAGACATATTGGAAGATAAACTGCCGAACCTGAGCATAATTACTTAAAGAATCGACCGAAGTTAATGGTCTCTGGCCTACTGGATATTAGGACAGATTGAGAAATCTTGCAAACCTGAGGAAACGTGTTGGTATTGGCTCGATCATGACCAACAGAAATCTGGCGACTATTGAGCCCACAGCTCCGAATAATATCCCACCAAGGACGTCACTGGGGTAAAATACACCAGAATATACTCTGCCAATACCGTAAGCGATTGCAATAAACAACATCAATCCACCCAGCAACCTGTTACCAAGTAGCACTCCAGTAGCAATAGCAACAGTTACAGCCACAGGGTTTGCAGGAAACGAAGAGTCTGTCGGTGGATAGAAAAGTAATTCAACATTGATAGAGTCAAATGGCCTGGGACGAAAATAGAACATGTTGGAAATAGCTACAGTTATATTAGTGAAAGCGACACTCACACCTGCTACCATAACTGCCCTCTGATGGATATCCCTAATGCGCATTGTGGTCCAAGTAAACCAGAGGCCCAGTAGTGTGGTAGCAAAAAGTACAGGAATTAGATAATCGCTTACAAATACTTGCACAAATTTGTCAAACCATCCAAATTGTCCGACAAATCCATTCAGCCATAAGAGTATTTCCTTATCAATTTCTTCAATGTATTCCATAATACCGCCAATGTGAGTTTATAGGACCTATAAAATGTAATCGATCTTAGACGCGGTAATCCGATTATATCGTCAATATCCGCAGTTTCATCAGATCCGTTAAAGGATGTTACTATAGCTGTAAATGTTATAGACAGGCATGCACCGATCATGAATAAGAAGAATTGGGTTGTACCGGGTATGCCTCCGTCAGTATCTGGTAAATTTCTATCAGAAATTCCGAAGAACCAGAGAAATGATGTTACTATGATTACCAGGCCAAAAATAGCGGACAGCCTCGCTGAAGTGAAGTACATCATTTTACTCAGTCCACTGCGGGCCGAGGCAATTTGAAGGACGCCACAGCAACTAGAGAAAGCCAATATTAAATATTCGAAACCTAATGTCATAACTGTGCACTAAGGTTTAGTCATTTCTCAGTATTACAGACGATGTACCGCTTAGGTATCCATCTCAATTTCCTAAGCTGAAGTAGGTAAGCACCAATGCAGATATTTCGGAACTTTACCTCTAATAACATCGAAGTAAAGTTTTTGTAGGTCCTTGGTAGTTTTACCTATTTCACCATCTCCAATTGGAATGTTGTCAACCGAGCCTACCGGGGTAAGATGTGCAGCAGTACCAGTGAGGAAACATTCATCAGCATTATACAGTTCGCTTCTCCTAACACTTCTTTCCACGGTTTCCAATCCCATCTCGTTATAAGCTATTTTTATTACAGCGTCCCTGGTTATGCCAGTTAAAATATTATCCGTTACAGCAGGCGTAATGAGTTTATCACCAGAGACTATAAATATGTTTTCACCAGCTCCCTCAGACACAAATCCGTTTTGGGTGAGTAGAATTGCTTCATCAAAGCCGGCCAGGGTTGCCTCTGTCTTGGCAAGTAAACTATTCACATATAATCCACCTATTTTGGAGCTGGGCGGGATTATTGTGTCATCCATACGTCTCCACGTTGATGTGCAGCACTTGGCTGCAGCTTCCAAATCCAAATATGCTCCAAACGGTATCGTGAACATCACAACCGAATCTTCTAGATCTTGTAATTTGAGCACCGCCACCCTCTCGGCACCTTTATAAGCCAACGGCCTTATGTATATGTCTTGTTGGTACCCACATCTATTTACTAGATCTACCGTTATTTGAGTTAATTCCTCGGCTGTATACGGCAAATTTATCCGCATGATCTTACAGCCTTGCAGGAATCTATCATAATGTTCTTTAGGGCGAAAGATGTACATCTTTCCTTGCTCAGCATTCCAGTTGCCTCTGATACCTTCAAATACTGACGACCCATAGTGCAAGGCGTGCGTCATCACACCTATTTTGGCTTCTGCCAACGGTAAGAATTCACCATTCATAAAGGCGTAGGACATTGCTTTATACTCCCAGAAATGAAACTGCAGGCATTATATACACAGGTCTGATCGAAGACAATCCCTCAGCAAGTGACAAGTTCTATGAAATGGAATACATATGCTTCATCAAGGCTGGTAAAATGACAGATGCGGAATCCTTCAATACATGTAAACACATTTCAGTTAAAGGTGTGCTTTCGGTATTGATCTCGATCAGATCTGCTCCGGCCCTCGCTGCCATTTGGGGTAACGCTGCAGCCGGGTAAACCAATGCAGATGTTCCAATGACAATCATAGCATCACACTGGACTGCCTCACTGTAACACAGTTGGAGGACATCTTGTGGTATCGGTTCACCAAAGGACACCGTATCCCCTTTTATAAGACCACCACACTTTTGACACATAGGAGGGATGATTGACAAATCGAATCCATCCTTAGGCCATCGGCAATTGCAATTGATACATCTCAACATGTTTCTGTTCCCGTGAATCTCAGCAACATTTATACTACCGGCTGCATAATGGAGATTGTCAACATTCTGAGTTATGATGTATTTCAATAAGCCTGAATGCTCCATTTCTGCAAGTGCATAATGAGCTGGGTTTGGAAAAGCCTCGTCTAACTTCTTTGAAAACCCACCCTTAACTGCATCGACGTCAGGATTTATTAGGTTTTCCCAATAGGAAATCGGATCATCCAAAATCTGCTGATATCCGTCTGGCGCGGGCTCACCGAGCTTTGTCCAAAGTCCCCCAGGTCCCCTAAAGGGAGGTATGCCACTGTCAACCGATATCCCCGCCCCTGACAGCGCGATCAAGTGTTTGCTCTCAAGTATGATTCGACTTATATTCTTAAAATCACTCTCTTGATGGTCATAAGAATTTGTCATGATCGATCGTCTCCAAAAGGCTAATGTGGAAATTATCGCACACAGGTCAGCCAATATACATTTTCAACACTTCCTAATGTTTCCATCCTCTATTTCGTATTCGATGGAATTATCCAGCAAACCACTGTCCAATTTATCCGTATCCGTGGCAGTTATAAGGACTTGTTGGCCCACTGAAATGCTTTCCAGAAGTCTTTTTCTGCGTTTTGTATCCAAGTCAGACAGTACATCATCAAGAAGCAGCACCGGCGATTCCCCTCGAGTCTTCTCTATCACTTTTGCCTCAGCAAGTTTCATCACCAAAGCAAGAGTTCGGGCCTGTCCCCTAGAGGCATAGTCGTGGGCTGACCTCCCACCTATCTTGAATGTTATGTCGTCTCTATGTGGTCCACATTGAGAAGTCGCCAGTCTTATATCTTGATCCAAGCCATCTTCTATACAATTTGACAACACCCTACGTATATCCGATTCCTGGAAATTTTCTAGTCGAATGCAAGGATCATATTCCAATACTAGTTGTTCCGACGAGTCGGATAACTCTTCATGAAGATTTACGGCGATTTCAGTCAATTGTCGTATGAAATCGTTTCGCCTTAATATTATATACGTTCCGTCATTCACCATTGATTCATTCCAGAAGGCTAGCTCATCTATTCTATCCCGAGTGTCTCTCATCCGACGTAGTAATCGGTTCCTGTTGTATACAATTTTACGATACCTATTTAAGGTTCTGAGATAAACCCTATCCAATTGGCTTATCAAAATATCCAGATATTTTCTCCGTGTTGCAGGCGGTCCATATACCAATTCCACATCGTCAGAGTCGAACAGAACTGCATTAAATATTCCTACAAGACCTATTGCGGATACCTTTAGCCCATCAACTCTAACGTCTTTACGAAAAGACTTGGTGTGCATTTCGCCAATTTCCTCGCCTCCCAATAACATTTCCACAGATATTCTTACGGTCTCATTTCTCTGATTAACGATACCTGACACTACAGACTGGTTAGTTGTATTTGCTCCAACTCCATCATATATAGCCTGCCTGTCACTAGTGGCACGATAGGCTTTAGCAATAGAGAGCATGTAAATGGCTTCCAGAAAATTCGATTTGCCTTGTGCATTATCCCCGGTAAAAACCAACATACCATTTGGTGTGTCTAAATCTAATGTCTTGTAATTGCGGAAATTAAATAGGTTCAAGTTGCTTAAATACACGATTTATACCTTGATAGTTCAAAATCAGTTTTGTTAATAGAGTCTATTTTACAAACGAATTCAACTCCATACATAGTATTCCGAAATAATAATCTCACATAAATCAACATTACACTCAAACAACGTCTAGTCAATTTAAACAGACAGACTGGTTGTCGAGGTATCATCATGTGTTTGCTGAACATATCTCGCAGGAGGGCTGGGACGTTTTGCAAGAAATATGAATCCCATGCCTAGCAATAGCGCAAATATGAATGTGGTGAATGCTATGGTGTAACTCCCTGATACATCATATATCCAACCGGCAAACACCGGTCCTGCAACTGTCGTGGGAACATGAAATAGTTGATTGAATCCTCGTATGGTAGCGTAGTTCTTCCGTCCAAAGTATTCACCGATTATCGCCATGTATACTGGAATAGCCCCACCGTATGATATCCCATAAATCACAACAAATACCCAGACTTGGGTCATACTTGAAGCATTCATCAATATGTAAACGCCAAGGGCTTGTAAAGATATGGTGAACACCATTATGTGGCGTTTATCTACATAATCTCCTAAGAAACCGAATCCCAATCGTCCAACGACACTTACAGAAACCATGATACCTAAGGCAGCACTAGCCTGAATCAATGGTATGTTACGGATCTCTGTCAGATAGACGACCTGGTGGACTACAATAGATGTCATGGCGAAAGACCGGGCTCCAGTGCCAATTATTAGCATCCAAAACGCAAAACTCCTCAAGGCCTCTCTGACAGTGAAATCATACTCTGCCCATTCAATTTTAACGGATGATGGCCCCCGCCGCTGACTATGTCCTGTCCTATATGATGTTTCTTTTTCGGGTACCTCATCATTCTCTGATATTCCTAACCTTCTTAATGTTCGATCGTCCTCTTTATCTTCACCATCTGGTACATACCCATACTGTTCCGGCTTATGTCGCAGTAATAATGAGAGTGGCACCACTATTATAAATATCCCTACCCCTGCGAAAAATGCAGCAGGCCTCCATCCAAACGTATCCACCCAATATCCAAGCAATAATACCGTGAGTCCGCTACCTCCAGCGCCTACAGAAAAAACGGAAAAGGCCCTGGATCGTTTTCTTATGAACCATGCATTAACCGATGCCATACTGGCGTGCCCAAAGCCAGTGTTGTATCCAATAGACATCCATCCGGCGTAAAGTAACGTGAAAGCCACAAAAGCATTAATGAAGAGTGGGCCAATGTAAAATGACTGGACAACGCTCATCAACATGAATCCGGTGCCAGCAATTACAGCTCCTAATACAGCCAGCTTCCTGGGACCAAATTTATCTACTGCCCATCCAATAATTGGTCCCTCTAGCCCACCTTCAAGCCTACTTAGTGATATGACTAACGCTCCAGCAGCAGCGCTCCAACCGAACTCATCAAGCAAGGCCTTATAAAATATCGGGAATCCATAGAACCATACCCCGGCACCATACATATTGATTAAAGCAGCCGCTGCTACAACATACCAACCATAGAATATGTTTAGTCTTATACTCATGCGAATATAGCTACCTCGATGACCGGATACCCTACATGTTATACCTATACCATTAAATGTCAAAGCTCACATGAGATAGTTATGGATGAATGTTGTGATTTCCTCAAAAGTAACAAGAACGTAACAATGCTGTAATATAAATGGAACTTCTCGGTAGTATCCTTTGGTCAGTAGTGAAGCCACTACTAAGTGATTAAGTGGAGGGATAATATGGATACCGGACATACAGCTTGGATGTTGACAGCATCTGCTTTGGTGTTTTTCATGACACCAGGACTAGCCTTCTTTTACGGAGGCCTTGTTCGTGCTAAAAATATAGTGAATACCATAACGATGAGTTTTGCAGCAATAGCTGTAGTGAGCATTGTATGGGTATTATGGGGCTATAGCTTAGCCTTCGGGCCCGGGAATGCCTTTGTAGGAGATCTATCAATGGTTATGCTCCGCGGTATCCCATTCGAGCCTGCCGCAGACGCTGCATATCCACCGTTGACAGACGTAATATTCCAAATGATGTTTGCAATAATAACTCCTGCTCTAATCACAGGAGCGTTCGCGGAAAGATTTAAATTTACCACCTACCTTGTATTCCTTGTTATATGGAGCACAGTGGTATACTCCCCGGTTACACATTGGGTTTGGGGTGGCGGATGGATATCCGAAGTTGGAGCATTAGACTTTGCTGGTGGTACAGTCATACACATCAACGCAGGAATGGCAGCAATAGCTGCAGCATTCCTGGTCGGGAAAAGGCGGAATCCAGGGCTACAACCAAATAATGCTCCTTACGTGGTTCTAGGTGCGGCTATACTGTGGTTGGGTTGGTTTGGTTTTAACGCAGGTTCAGCATTAGCAGCCGATCATTATGCAGTTAATGCGTTCCTTGTGACAAACGTTGCAGCAGCTACGGCAGCACTTACATGGGGCATAGTGTCCCAAATAAAAACCGGGAAAATGGGAGCAGTAGGAGTGGCTACAGGCGCAGTTGCAGGCTTGGTTGCGATAACTCCAGCAGCTGGAGCCGTCGGCGTGATGGGATCTATAGCAATTGGTTTAGGTGCTGGCATTATCTGTTTCTACGGTGTCGAATTGATGCACCGAACAGGCCTGGATGACGCATTGGATGTATTCGCCGTTCATGGCATAGGTGGCATATGGGGAGCCTTAGCAACCGGAATTTTCACAGTGTCTGCTATTGCAGGAGTTCCAGGTTTACTGGAAGGCAGTGCAGATCAATTAATAAAGCAATCCGTCGGTGTGATAGGTACAATCGTATACTCTGGAGTAGCATCCCTAGCTATACTCTTTGTACTAGATAAAATACCTGGTCTCGGTTTAAGATCTTCAGAGCATGACGAGGATCAGGGATTAGACCTAGCTGCTCAAGGCGAACAGGCATCAGTCGGTGACGGTGCTGATTAACAATCAATACTGAACAGTTGGCAGTCACCGTTGTTGATCTACTATAGATCTGAGTGGTTATTGCATAACTTCCAAGAATTAGAAAAAGAAAGTTGAGATGATATGTTGAAGGTAGAGGCAATTTTCAGGCCTGAAAGAGTTAATGCGGTTACCGGTGCGTTACTGGAGGAAGGTGTA
>CAZOCC010000032.1:0-14387 GCA_964578255.1 uncultured Dehalococcoidia bacterium
CCACCACCAAGTGTGGATTGTTCCCGTAACTGTCGAAGCTCTTCCAGTTTATCTGAAGTCGCTTTTTTCATATCCATCTTTATTAACCAATTCCTTTCAGATTCTCTACATACCAAACACCAGATGCGATTACATACCGCAACGACTAGGCGTATGCTATCAGAATAAGCCTCCGGGCGCAATTACAAGTCAGGCCTACCAATGCTGTTATCAACGATACGGCGCGTGTGGAAATCTTGACCATTCAACGGTATTACCATATGTAAAATATCGTTTACCTAAGCTACTTGGGATTATTGATTTGCTGGATGGCATCGGCATATCTGCAATGTAGCAACATATTTTAAAATACCCCTATGTTCATAAGTGATATGCTTTGTTTTGTGCCTGCATTCGTGATATTCTCTTTGAGTCGGGGTGTGGCGCAGTCCGGTAGCGCACTTGCATGGGGTGCAAGGGGCCGTTGGTTCGAATCCAATCACCCCGACCATTAATCTAGTCACGATCTATCCCATTCCATTAATTTGAGAGGGCTATTTGTTCGACAACTCCTATAATCCAGAAACATTTAAACGTCTTACTCAGGATCCCCAACAATCAGAAGGGAACTTATAATATGCCACGATCAATAGAAGTCAGAGGAACATTCAATTTTCGTGACTTTGGTGGATACACATCTTCGGATGGGAATCAGGTTCGTTCTGGAATACTTTTTCGTTCTGGTTCAATTGATAGAATTATGGAAACCGACGCTAAGAGTGTTCAAAATGAACTATCTATAGAGACAATTATGGATCTTCGTCATCCTGATGAATTACAAGACAATGATACTAGAGGTGCATTAGCAGATTTAGTTACTGTAAGACATATGTTTTCAATCATGAACCCGCAAAAAACACTTTTGGAAAATCGTGCAGAATTAGATATTCTCTACGGAATAGGCAAATCTGGACCCAGATATTTTGCGCTTTTGGAAAACAGCGAACGTCTCTGGAAACAAATCGTACAGATATTGATAGACCCAAAGTCATACCCGATTCTTGCACACTGTACTGCAGGTAAAGATAGGACAGGTGTTATTGCTGCTTTGATACTAGATCTAGCAGGGGTTGATCAAGACACGATCTCAATTGATTATGAAATGAGCTCTGCCACTGTGGATCAGTTATTAGAATATTTGGTTGACGCTGGGCGAACTCCAGAAGGAGACGTTGAGGTTATTAAATCAAGGATGCTTGCTCCGAGGAAAAACATGGATGACTTTTTGACACTACTGTATCAGAAATACGGAGGAGCCAAAGGCTATATTAAGAACTTAGGGTTTAGTGATACAGACATTGCCACAATTAAGGAATTCCTAAACGGCGCAGATAGTTAATGTAAATCCCTGTATCGCTTCTTCTTGATTTCCATAGAAGCCTGCTAATTGATAGTGATGGTGGCAGTTAAAGTATACTCTATCTTCTCACCGCCCTCCCAGGGGCGATTGTATTCGAATAACACAGTACTGCTTCCTTCCTCAAGTGGTTCAAAAGTCCACTTACCTCTGTAAGTATGGGAAATACATTTATGGGGTGCAAAGGTTGTTGGTTCGAATCCAATCACCCAGACCAGTAAACTAGGCATTATATAAGCCCTTTCGTTAAGTTGAGGGGCTATGTTTTTGGGCTACTACGTCAGGTTGTAATTATTTTGTTACTTAACTTCTACGGATTTCTTGGTCGAAGGGTTCTTAGGAGGTCATGGGAGGGGTTAGTTGTGGTTGTCTCAGATTGGTTCGGTGGTTGATCGATCTGTTGCTCAAGTTTAGGCATAGCCGTGTTTTGTTGTTGGAACAAAACAAACATGACAAGGCCGAGCGCAATAGATGCTATCATCAACCAATGAATCGGTTTAAGAGTCCGATCTTTCATATAGGTATTTTATCAGAACGGATAAGGACTAGGATAGACAGTTATCGGTGGAGATGGTCGCTACACGGCGCCGCAATTTAGCCTAAATTTACCCCAATGTTTCGCAAATCGCAGCGAGGTTACAGCGAGCTTTACCTACTTGTCAGGTTGACAGTATTCGTGCTCTAATTATATGGCTGAGTTGGGTCTATGAATTGGAAATACATAATATACTGAGAGGCCATACCACACAATGTACAAGAATCAGATTCTTCAAGAGATAGATCGTGAGTGGGAAAGATTGCTGAAGGTGACTAAGGGATTCTCTGAAAAGGAACTCCGAATTAAAGGTGCAGTAGGCCAATGGAATACCCTAGAGGCACTACTTCATCTGGCTGCATGGGATGAGGAACTCGTAAGTGTCATTAAATCATACCTGAACGGTGGTGAAGAAAGGGATTATGGAGATAATGAAGCTACAGATTTGTTGAACGCACAGCAGGTGCACGAGAAACGCGGTCTGACTCCTGATGAGGCGTGGGACCGCCTTTATCATACTCACGAGACTTTTCTTTCCTTCCTTAATGGACTGCCTGAAGATGTATTTAAGCCCAACTCGTACGTAGTTAATTTAGTGAATATGACAGCAGGAGCAACCTCTGGTCATTACCGTATGCATGGAGATGATCTGGAGCGATTCAAATCGTCAATCCCGTATATCTGTTCTCTAGATTGATATCCATATCAACGGACCAGGGAGTAGGGGACTGTTATATGTGGTGCTACTGAAATCATACTTATTGATTGAAACTAACTCCATTTGCAAATATCAGACTACTCTGGCACAATATTGGGGATATTAAGATCTGAACATTGGTAGGGACCATGCAGATGGCAAGTACAATAACTGGAGGCGGTCATGGCCAGATCCAAACCTAAGAAAGAAAAGCCAGAAGTGACGATAGAAGAATTCGTTGAGCGCATCAATAAAAAAGGGAGTGATCGCAACGGATTAAGAAGACACGTCGGGCATCATCATCGTTAAGACGAATTTGCACTACCTTAGCCGATTTCATGCATGGTGCAGTATTAATATAGTGGCATCGTATTTTCTTTAGTTGTCAGTTGCTGGTGTCATTATCCCCAGGGTCTTTAGGATCAGATTGAGGCACTCCTCGCGATTTACTGTCAGTGACCCTACTGATCTGTTCTGAAGTGATCATTGCCTGGGTCATTTGTTGAAATATTTCGTTGGATCCGCCTGGTCCATATGGAATCAGCACTGCATTATTCTGTCCAGACGTACCTATATCTCTTAGCGCATCGAAATATTGGACCATCATGACCATGTTCATGACATCCTGAGTTTCAACGTCAGATCCCGTTACCTCTTTTAGATCACCAATAGATGACTTGAATCCTTCTATGATAGCGGCTCTTTGTTGAGCAATGCCTTCGCCTTGCAATTTCTTAGCCTCAGCGTCAGCTTCGGCGCTCTTGACCTGCCTGATCTTGTCTGCTTCTGCTTCATTTTGGGCTGCAACCATTAGTCTCGCAGTTGCATTGATTTGATTCATAGCTTCCTTCACATTAAGTGCGGGATCTATATCTGTGATAAGCGATTTCACAATCGAGTATCCAAAATCATCCATTGAGTCTGAAAGGTCATCCTTGATAGTTTGGGCCAGTTCATCTTTGGTTTCAAATACCTCGTCCAATGTTTTTTTGGGCACTTCCCCTCTAACAACGTCATAAACATAAGAAGTTATCTGGCCATTCACATCTGTCAGCCTGTAAAAAGCATCAAATATCTTGCCCTGAACTGCTATGAATTGGACTGACACACCCAAGTTAACGAAAACGTTGTCTTTGGTTTTTGTTTCCACAGGTACGTCTAATTGTCGTATGCGGACTGATTCCCTTCCAGCCACGTTCTCTAATAAAGGTATTAGGAAATTTAGCCCTGGTCCAATAACCCTGTTAAATTTACCAAGCCTTTCGACTACACCCATTTGTTGTTGCGGGATGATCTTTATGCTTAGGGCAAGCAATACAATTAGTACCACCATGGGTATTATGAATTCCATTTTCCCTCTCCTGTAAGTATGATCTCTATTTTTTGCGTAGAATAATTGGTATATCTGCCAACATTATAGCCACAATTATTTGTCAACGGTACCATCTTGCAACCAAGCATTATGGCGATATGACAATTGCATTGGTATAATGTACCGAACAAAAGGGGAGATACTCATAAATGGACAAAAGAACTGCCGCAAAACTTTTCACAACTAGGGGCGCTGTGTTATTCATATCCGTGGCCGCGCTTTTAATATTTGGCTATAGCTACACCTATGCAAACACCGGACAAGAAAGTAATACCCCGGGACGGTCTGATGTTTCCTTAATGGAGAAACGTGAAACGGGTAAGGAGATGCATAAGAAAGGGAAGAGAATGCATCTGAATCCTGAGAAGGTAGAAGCTGGCATAAAGGCCAAGCTTGAGAGTGGAGATATTACTCAGGAGCAGGCTGACTCTTTCATGGAGAAGCTACAGCGACATACACCCAAGGTAGAACTGCAAACTCAGATATAACTTGGAATAGCCTTCAAGTGGCGTCAATTTACCAAGATGGGCCAATTTATATAGCTGGACTATTTATCCAAGAACTTTCGGTGTCGGCCTGTCTGACTTAGGAACATGTATCATTGCCAAGACAATAGCTGCAATCAATGTAACTATGCCTGCGTATATGAAAGATGACTCAGTTCCGTACCTTGTAACCAGGAAACCAGCTATGATTGGGGCCGGTAGGCTGAAGAACTGTGTGAATACGCCAGTTATACCCATTGTGGACGACTGTATCCTATCACTTGCGACGTCCATGATAGCGGCCTGCGTCACATTCACCAGAGCATAGAAGAATAACCCAAGTAATGTTATTACCACAACAAGTTGTATGCCAGCCTCAGCCAACGCTAATGCTAAGTAAAGAAATCCGTATAGTATCAATGCAGGCATAAGAACAGATTTCCTGCCTATTTTATCTGAAAGATAACCCATAACTGGTTGAGAAATTGCTCCCATAACGTGTAGCAATGCCCAGAAATATCCGAGTCCGAGTGCTGAGTATCCTAGATCGTCCTGTATGTATATTGGAAGGAATGTCATTATTGTAAGCCTGGCCATGCCTGTAAGCACATTTACCGCGATAATTGCCAGAACCACGTGGTTCTTCATCAGATCCTTGATATCATCCCAATATGAACTCAGGGAAGGTCGATTGCCACCCTGATCTTGATTCTTGAAGCTGGAGTCTAGTGTTCTCCACAGTATCAAGGCTATGATTACTGCAGGCAGCAGATGTAGTTCAAGCAATCTATGCCAAGGCAAGCTTAAAAGTAAGAATCCTATCGCTACAGGGGCAATGGTATCTCCTATACTAGCCCCCACGCCGTGTATTGCTAAAACAGTTCCTCTTCGGTCAGGGAAACGTCTTGACAGTGTGCCCATGGATGCAGGATGCCAAAGTGCTGTACCAACGCCTAGTAACGCAACACCGGGGATAATCCAAGCGAATACGGATGCTTGAGCTACCAGGAAATGAGATATGCCAAATGCAACGAAAGCTGCGCCTAAAATCAAGGCAGTACGTCTTCTGAATAAATCTGCTAATAAACCTGACGGCAGTGTTAAAAGAGGGCCCGACGCGAATTGTCTTATTGCCGTCAGGGTTCCAATTTCTACGTTGCTTAAGCCTAATCCTGATTTGACGGACGGTATTATTACTGGCCACAGTTGTTGAAACCAATGTATGCATACATGTCCTATCGACAAGGATGCCAAGACGAACAAACCCTTAGATTCTCGTAAGGAGGAGCTCTCTTCGTTTATCTCTATATCAGCATCCTTCAATTCAATCGCATCTCCGGTTAATGTTTCCCTGCGGAGCATAATAGAATACTACCGGGTCTTTATTCAAGCTGAGCCCTATTTCATTTCAAGCACTTCATTCATGAACAATGCCTGCAACTGTTTACTTGACCGCATTGTGCAAGGTGTGATATAAAGGCCACGAAATGTTGACCATGTGGTGTAGATTGTGCGCCTGTATCACCTTCCTTGCAGTGACTGAGGAAGGTGCCCTTTAGGTATACCTAACTAGATCTAAACCATCCCAGAGTCCACTGTTTCGCCCAAGGCATAGCCTGGGCGATTTTCTTTTGAGAGGGATAATATTGTGGATCGTTGTTTGTATATAAATACTTACTAATGTGCTTTTGGCCATCAAGTTAATTTATGGAGGTAACTATGACTATAAGATTGGGAGATGAGGCCCCGAACTTCATTGCTAACACTACAGAGGGGGAAATAGATTTCCACGGTTGGTTGGGGGATTCCTGGGGCATTTTGATGTCACATCCTGGGGATTTCACCCCAGTATGTACCACAGAACTAGGCAGAGTGGCTTCTCTAGGTGAGGAATTTAATAAAAGGAATACAAAGCCAATAGCCGTTAGCGTTGATCCAGTGGAGTCTCATTCCGGATGGATCAATGATATTAATGAAACTCAGAATACCCAAGTTAACTTCCCGTTGATAGCTGATCCAGAACGGAAAGTAGCAACCCTTTATGACATGATACATCCCAACGCTGATAATAATGCCACAGTTAGGACATTGTTTATTATTGGTTCCGACAAAAAAGTTAAGTTGAGCCTGACGTATCCGCCGTCTACTGGCCGTAACTTCCAGGAAGTTCTTAGAGTACTTGATTCACTACAATTGACTGCTAGTCACCAAGTTGCCACTCCAGCGGATTGGCAGCAGGGCCAAGATTGTGTCGTTCTACCGGCTATAAAAACCGAGGATATACCAGCTAAATTTCCTAAAGGATATACAGAGGTTAAGCCATATTTGAGGACTACGCCACAACCTAATCTTTAGATATCACGAGATGTCCAAAAGTTCATACCATTGGTATGTCCTGTGGTGCGGTGTATGCAATTTTAATTAATTCCTAGTGTGTGCTGTGTATATATATCTGAATGTCTCAGGATGCCAATGCCTCTGCGTATGCTAAGCGCCATGAGTTTAAAGCTTCGGTGTATTCTTCATTCAGGCTGGTTAGCTCGTTACCAGTTTTGATAATGTCGGGCCATAACTGATCCAATTCGTACTGGATAACTAAGCAAGGTTCGGCATTGTATCCGTATTGGGGTTTGCCAAATTCATCGACGGGGCAGTTAGTGATATATCTGGCATATTTTTCATGATATTGCTGCCTTTTAATCTGATATGTATCCGTCATTGAGCTGTACTGTTTAAAGGCGGTTTCTAGCGTTGATCTGGCCTCGTTCACCATGTTCCTGAGGGCTGCATTATTTGGTACGGCATTCTTTCGTAAATCTATAATGTATCCTTCAACATCTTGTTGGGGTATCCAACATCCATCATCCATCTCATTGGCATCGCCTTTCGTCTTGAAATAATAGATATCAGATTCTTGCTTCACACTGGTGACCCTATGGGATCTATTGCCGATCGCGGATGAGAAATCGCATTCGTTGTTAGGTTTGAAGCTTATTACAGACCCAACGATTATGTCTTCCGGATAAAAGTTCATGAGCCAAATAGCTTCGTCAAGACAGGTTATTTTGGGTTCCATACTCCCAGTGCATTTAAAGTGACCGGCATATGAATCCACTATCAGAGGTGACCGTAAGGATTTCAAGTTTTCTATTTCTGCCTGTAAGAGCGTGACTTGTTTCGATAATTCATCCTGTTGTTCGGTGATTAAATCGAGCTGTCCCGTTGCTTCTTGGAGAGCATAGTATTCAAGTAATGTACTGTTAAGTTGGTCTCTTGCAGTCTCAAGTCGTTCGTAAACAATGTCTTTTTCAATTGTGGCGACCTCTAATTCCTCAACTGCAGCTGTGAGTGCGGTTTTTAGGGAGAAATTCTCATCCAAAGCGTTTCTGATATTGTCATTTACAGACTCAGAATCTTCTTTGAGGGTTTCTACATCACCATTCAAATCCGAGATTCGATCTTGCATGCTTGACAGTTGTACAGTTAGTTCTTCCACATGTTGCACAGTTTGGTCCACATCAGATAGGGCAGAGTTTAACTTGTTTCTTGTGTCGGATACATAAATATAGCCGACTGACAGAGCGAGTAGCATAATCACTGGGAAAAACAATCTTAATAATTTAAGCATATTTAACCGGTCCCACAAGCTGGTTGTGAATACCATTGATTTGCAAGTCTATTCCCTTACTAGCAAACTCAGACATGAATATATCGTTTTGGTATATGGCATAGGTATGTCTAGAAGGTCACCAATTTCCAAAGCCGCTCCAATTATTGAATTCAATTCGAGTCGCCTACCAGCCTCCAGGTCTTGCAGCTTGGATGTTATGTGGTTACCGACCTTCTGAGATCCCTGGAAGCGTTGTACAATGCTGATGGGAATATCCAGTCCAAGAGCAACTGCCACCGCGTCAGCCTCTGCCATCATACTTTTTGATATAGACGCTACAGCATCATTTTTGGTCATCTCTGCCAGGGTTGAACGAGTTAGGGCACTCAATGGGTTGAATGCCATGTTGCCAAGCAGTTTAGTCCATATTTCCTTTCTTATGTCGGTCCGTATTGGAGCTCTGAATCCAGATCTAATCAGAATATCTGCTAGTGTCTTACACCTATCCGTATGAGAACCGTCGAGTTCGCCTAGCGAGAATCTATCTCCTTCTATGTGGCGTATCACACCAGGCTGTGACATTTCTGTGGCGGGGTACACGATACAGCCTATTATGCGATCTGGAGATATGTTTTTTGATATGATTCTGTCGGGATCTACGCATTCTATATGCTTACCAGATAGTGGACCTTCATATTTCTCGAAATACCACCAGGGTATGCCATTCTGAGCTGAAACTATTGCCGTGTTATCTTTGATCAATTGGTCAAGGTTGAGCACTATCTCAGGAATGCTGTGAGCTTTAACGGTTAGGAAAATGTAATCAACTGGGCCTATTGACGAAGGGTCATCTGTAATATTTGGTGTAGTATGGACCGTGCCAGAAGAAGTTTCGATTACCAACCCGTTCTTAACCATGGCGTCGAAATGTGGTCCTCTGGCTATCAATGTTACATCTTCACCTGCTAACGAGAGCATACCTCCCAGGTACCCACCTATAGCTCCCGCACCGTATATTGCGAATCTCATTTCACGACGTGGTCCTTTTCACTCGCTCCGGGAAGACATTGCATTCGCCACTATTCGGCGCTGTATTTTTCCGGTGGCGGTTTTGGGTATCTCATTAACTATGTGTATGTTCCTAGGGCACTTAAAGTCAGCTAGATGTTGCCTACAGAAACTTATTAGTTCCTTCTCTGTAATGTTACCATCTATTACCACAGCTGCTGATGGTTCTTCACCATGGACACTGTGAGGTATTCCAAATGCTACAGCTTCTGATACTGACGGATGGGATAAAAGTATTTCATCTATCTCACCAGGTGATATTTTCTCACCGCTTCTATTAATTATTTCTTTAATACGACCTAGTAAGGACAGATATCCATTGTTATCTAACGCACCTTCGTCTCCAGTCCTGAACCAGCCGTGATCGAAAGCTGTAGAATTGGCCTCAGGGTTTTCTTCATAACCACTAAACACATTGGGTCCATTAATGACTACTTCGCCTCTGGAGCCCGGTTCTAGAAGTTGCCCGGATTCGTTCATTATTCCAATATTGACACCAGTTCCCAACCCGACTGAGCCAGGTATTCTGTGTCCTGGTGGCATAGGGTTAGAGCTCATCTGATGTGACGCCTCTGTCATACCATATGCCTCTAATACAGGGACCTGGAATATTTCCTCTATGCTATGCATTGTTGACGGGGCTAAAGCAGAGCTACACGAACGAATGAATCTCAGAGATGGTATTTGGAATTCTTTTTCTCTGTTTTGGGAGCGAGAAAGCAATGCTTGGTGTATAGACGGTACTGCTGTGTACCAAGTGAATTGTTGTTCCTCAGCTATTCTGAGAAACTGAAGTGCGTTGAATCTTGGAGGTACTACTACGGTACCTCCAGACGATAACGTAGATAAGGTAGACGCCATTAAACCGTGCACATGGAAAAGTGGCATTATGCATAGTGATATGTCGTTATCAGACAGGCCATAAGTTGCGATGATATTGTCAATGGAGCTGGTAAGATTGTAGTGGGTCAAGGGTACCATTTTGGGACGACTAGTTGTCCCGCTGGTATGGAGTATTAATGCAACGTCGCTCGGTTGAGGGTCTGTTACATAGTTCGAGTGACTCGGTTTAGCATCACTAGAAAGTTTCAGGTCGCCGGCATGATCTATTTCCAATTGCACGCGCTTTATGCACTCCGGAGCTGCGTCTATCGCAATGTCCGCTCCGCTTGATCCAGTCAATATTGCTGTGGCCTTTGTGTCCTCAAGGAAAAACTTGAATTCATCTGGCTTGTAGGCTGGGTTGAGTGGGGCAGCAGTTGCTACTGATGCTACTCCGAGAAATGCCAATATAGTCTCTGCTGAATTTGGAATTACTATTCCAACCCTGTCATCTCGCTTTACTCCTATACTTACAAGGTATTTGCCGATGTACTCAACGTGTTTCACTAGAGATTCATATGTGATTGTCTGGCCCTCTGTAGTTCTAATGGCTACATGTTCCGAGGACCCTCCATTTATTGTGTCTAGTAGGGTTTTACCATTAGTTGATTGAGTCATACTTATGAGCTCCTTTTGGACTGTTGTATCGAGCAGTTTTCATTGTGAGGTTAATGCTACCATAGTTCGGTCATTGTGTGCGCAGGGCCTCAGTTGGTGACATATTTGCAGCCCTGATGGATGGATAGAAGCCGGCTATACCTCCTATTATGAGAGACGCAGCCATAGCTCCTATTACTGTATATATAGGTATGACTAAAGACCAATCCCTAGAATATGAATATATGGCTGTTATCAGTATGCCAACAAATATTCCGCAGATTCCCCCTAGGCCAGACAGCAGCAATGACTCTGTCAGGAATTGAGATCCTATGTGAAATTTGGTGGCACCTAGTGCTCTTCTTAAACCTATTTCGTTGCGTCTTTCCATTACGGCTATTACCATCACATTAGCTACACCTATACCTCCAACTAATAAAGCCACTGCTCCTAAGCCTATGAAAAGGTTTGTAAACGTGCTACTGGCGGCTGCTCTGGCTTCCAGTACATCTGATGCGCGACTTACCTGAACCTCTTCCGGGCGTTCAGGGTTTACAGTGGCAGATAACACGGATCTCACGTCTAGCACATGCTCCGGATATGCACGAACATAGATAACCTCTGGCACGCCATCGTGACTGAGGAATTGCTTGGCTGCTGGATATCCGATAAGTGCTGATCTGTCTAGATCGGCAGCTAGCGGTAACGGCTCGAGAATGCCAATCACTGTGAACCATTTCTCTTTCATCCACAATCGTTGTTTACCGGACACTGTGCTAATACCAAGTCTTTCCGCTGCTACAGATCCGAGTACCACCATGGGAAAGTTTGAAGTGACTTTTGTCAAGAATTCGCCATTGGATATGTGGCCTCTTTGTGTGTCCAATAAATTGAGATCAGTAGCCATGATAGTAATACCCCTAGTCCTGCCATCGTTTATCATGTCATTCCGAAAAACACCGCCCGAAATCCTGCTGACAGTCGATACCGCGTACACAGGATTTATCCGGCTTACCATTTTGGCGGATTCCTTGGGCAACTCTCCACTTTGTTGCCTGAATCCTTGGCCAGCTTCTACAGTAAGAAGATTTGTACCGAGGGCATCCAGCTCTCTAATGAGGTCTGCATTGCCTGACGACGATAAACCCAAAACCCCTACCAATGCAGCTATTCCTATGGTGATTCCAAGAGCTGAGAGTGCGGAACGCAGTTTTCTTGTTCTGAGTCCCGAACTTCCGACCCGGAATGTGTCCACTACTCCTAATTGGCTGCTCTGGCTATGCGATTGATCGCTAGAAATGCTGTTAGATGACAAAATGAAGACCTTTCATTTAGACAAGGAGTCGGATTCTACGTATCCGTCTTTTAAAACTACTTGCCGATGCGCTAGAGAGGCAATATCCATATCGTGTGTGATCAATATCATGGTCGTGCCATCGGAATTTAATTCCAGGAACAAGTCCATCAACGAGGAACTATTATATGAATCAAGATTCCCGGTAGGTTCATCAGCCAGGAGGAAACTAGGTTCATTGACCATTGCTCTAGCTATGGCTACACGCTGTTGCTCTCCTCCGGATAACTCATTGGGCAAATGATTCATTCTGTGCGCCAACCCTACCCTTTCAAGAATCGCTTTAGCTCGAACAGTCCTTTCACTAGCAGGCACTCCAGAATACAGTAATCCATTCTCAACGTTTTCGGTGGCTGAAAACCCAGGCATCAAAAAGAAATCTTGAAATATGAACCCAACCATGCTTGACCTTATTCCTGATAGTTGTTTATCTGACATACCACCGGTATCTATTCCATTTATAAATAAACTTCCAGAGGTGGGCCTAGTAAGTGTGCCTACAACATGAAGAAGAGTTGATTTGCCGCTGCCGGATGCGCCTACTATACCCAGAAAGCTGCCAGATTCTACGGCCATAGAAATATCCGAAAGTGCGTATACTGGTGGGATTACAGGGTAGCTCTTGCTTACATTTATTAGCTCTACGGCTGATACGGAGATATTATCGCTGTGTTCTATCATAGGTATATTGAATTCAGCCGGGCATTAAGATGATAGTTCCTGCTTCCAAGTTTGTGTCTTTGATTTCTACCCAGCCATCCGCGAATATGCCCACTTCCACAGGTATCAATTGGGTTGATCCTTCAACTTGTAACTCCAGTGCATATCCTCCGTCTAGTAATGCCAGTAAACTGGTTACTGGTGCGGCTAGGGCGTTGCTTGCCAAGTGTTTTGTTACAGATACCGTAACCTGTGCGCCAGTCCATTGATGCAGATCAATGTTCCCTTCTAGTGATACTGTAACTTCAAGGTAAGGATCACCAGACTGATTTGCTTGAGGTATTACAGCTAGAGTCCCGATATCCGTGATATAACCTCTCTCGGAAGTCCCGTCTGGCAATTCTATCTCAACACCTGCCCCGACAGTTACAAGATCCTGATCTGTAACGGGGACAGATGTGAGGACCCTTTGAAGAGATTTCTGGTGGGTTTGTGTCTTGCCTGAATGCACGGTGGTTGTCACCTCATCTATGGTTGTGACATCCATTAGTGGGCTGCCTTTACTAAATTCAGTTCCACTACTTGGGAACAACGAAGAGTAGTCAACCAGCGATCTGCCCTGCAAGAAAATTACTTGGCCTAATTCGATCCAGCCGGTTTCATTGACACCAAGCTCTTTTTGCATCGCTTTTATTGCTGTACTAGTTTCTTCACCCAAGCCTGTCTCCAATAGTATTGTGGTTTCACCGTACCCCAAGCTTATCAGGTTTAATTTAAGTTGTTCTAAATCTTGTCCCGGGTCGATGCCTATGCGGAAATCTCTCCATGCAGGTTTCTCTCCGTACATTAGAACGTGTGATGATTTTACAGATAACAGCTCCTCTTTTGTCACCGTGGCATTTTCCAGGCCCTCCAATGCATTAGCACTGGCAGCTTTAGATTGCTGCAAGGTTAGATCAGTGGGTGGTTGATCCAGCGACACTCGGTGTTCCAATGCGGATTTTAACGATCGTTCGGCTTGGTCAATTTCTGATTCAGAGGCGGGCTCTAATAGTGCAGAGTAATGTTTGTTGGCTGCTGCGAGTGACTGTTGTGCATTGTTTAGTTGTAGTTCGGAAGGTTGGTCATTGAGTGCTAGTCGGTTCTCCTTTGCAGCGGATAGATTCTTCCTTGCCGTATTGACTGACTTTGAAATGGAGATGTAATCATTGTTTGCAATTAACAGGTTATTCGCAGTGGATGAGATTGCTTGGTTATCAATTATCAGATCCACCAAAGTGTCCTTAGATACAGCAGTCAACGAAGAGTTGTCAGAAGGGCATAGTCCACTGTCATAGACGGTTTCGCCCAAACCCCATGAAAGTGCTTTTTCGCAGAAAGAGTTTCTGGTAATTGTTAGTTCTACCAGTGACATCAGTTCGTTGTTTTCAATCGTAGACAAACTAGCCTCCGCTTGTGCTATGGATGCTTCTGCTGAGGCTATCTGGGCCTCTGACGCAGGTGCTGTGATATTCTGCAGTGCAAGCTCCGCCTGTGCTATGGATGCTTCTGCTGAGGCTATCTGGGCCTCTGTCGCAGGTGCTGTTATATTCTCAAATGCCACTGCTGCCTGGGCCACCGATAACTCTGCCGACAGTATCTGTTGGTTCGCATTACGTAACTGTGAGGCTGACACCGGTTTACGGATACTGTATATTATGTCCCCTCTTTCTAGAATATTTCCTTCAGGAG
>CAZOCC010000033.1:0-19889 GCA_964578255.1 uncultured Dehalococcoidia bacterium
GTTTCCCATTAATTAAATCAGATAGTCCACCGCAAATTCCATGCTTAACTGAAAGTGTAACTATGAACAATCCAGACAACAAATATGTATCTTCACTCTATGGGGGATTCTGGAATTTTGACATAATGGATTTCTGCTACATGACGAACCAGTATTTTCCACCCAGCAATTTCATAGATTCCATGGGGGAAAACTTGACCACCTTGGTAAAATCATACCCTTCTACCAACTGGTATCTTTCGTCATTAGCTGCCAAACCACTGTCTCTAAGCCATGAAGATTTGGTTGTGGCAAATGGTGCCAGTGAACTTATATCTGTGATAATTGACAAATATGTAGAAAAACTTGCCGTGCCAATACCAACGTTCGCAGAATTTATCAACAGATCTGTAACGCAAGGCAAATCTGTGGGCACATACGAACTATCTGGTGATTTTCACTTACCCGTAGATGACTTCATAGCATACGTTAAGGATACGAAAGCCAACGCCGTACTCATAATAAACCCCAACAATCCAACTGGAACCCTAATCCCAGAAAAATCTATGCAGACTATCCTAACAGAGCTGAGAAATTTGGACTTAGTAATGATCGATGAATCCTTCATAGATTTCAGTAGCCAGTATCCAATACCTTCCATTGTCAATGATCTTACAAAGTTTCCGAATGTCATATTATTGAAAAGTCTATCAAAGTCTTATGGAATACCTGGTTTGCGATTGGGCTATGCCATATCAAGCAATAGGGACCGTATAAAAGAAATAAGGAACAACCTCCCTATTTGGAGCCTCAACTCCTTAGCTCAATATTTCCTTGAAAAGATAGGAGATTACACCAGAGAATTCACAGAATCATGCGCAAAAGTGGCAGCATCAACAGATTTTCTATACACGAGTCTCCAAAACATACCTCATCTACAACCATATCCTACTAATGGAAATTTCATTCTGGTTAGATCTGAGCACATGTATAGTGCACAGGAACTCACTAGTGCTTTGTTTCAAAACTTCAACATACTCGTGAAAGACTTGAGTAACACGACCGGATTAGATCACAGATTTTTCAGAATAGCTTCTAAGACTAAAGAACAAAACGGCGTTCTCATTGAGGCACTGGAATCGTTGTACAACCATGCTGGTGGTCTCGGCAATAATGGTAATACACAGTGAGAGCCATTATACTGGCCGCAGGACTCGGAAGCAGGCTCGGTGCAATTACACAGCATGTTCCAAAACCTCTAATTCAGGTAGATAATAAGCCGATCATACAATACCAATTAGAGGCCCTACATCAAGCCGGAATATTCCACTGCACAATAGTGCTTGGACACCTTGGCTACCAATTGAGGGAACAACTAGGCGATACATTCAGTAACGTTAAGATAGAATTCGTGGAAAATCCATTGTACAGGTCTACGAATAACATATATTCCCTTTGGTTGGCACTCAAGGAAGCGGGTGAAGATGACATAATGCTACTGGAGGGCGATCTGGTGTTCGAAGCAGGTTTAATAATGGATCTGGTATATAATGGCAAAACTGACATAGCAGTGGCAGACAGATTTAGTGGTTCCATGAATGGTACAGCCATATTGTCTCAAGGTGACTGGATATCCTCTATGATTTTAAGAGATCAACAAACCTCAGATTTTGACTATAATAATGCCCTGAAAACTGTGAATATTTATGTATTGTCCAACATGCTGGTATCAACAAAATTGCTTCCTGCTATAGCCGAATATGTCCTAGACGGCAGAGTCGGGGATTTCTACGAATCGGTGTTGTCTGAATTAATACAGGACAAGCAAATCAAGATGTCTGTGCAGTCATCGGAGCCGCACAAATGGATAGAAATCGATACACAAGCCGATCTTGCCGAGGCACAATACCTATTCCATGAGTCCTGATTCTTGCCACACACCCACAATTAGCATAATTTACTATCAACCTGGAGGGTCACATGATGCAATCGGTTAATTGGGATGACATACATGAAGACGTGCTAATCGATAATATACGACGCAGAATTGTCACTGGCACCAATGTTATGCTGGGACGAATATTTTTCCCCAAAGGAGCAAAAGTACCAGCACACAGCCATGAAAGTGAACAGATAACAAACGTAATCAACGGCTCACTATTATTCATAATTGACGGCGAGAATATAGTTGTCAGCACAGGAGAAACACTAGTCATACCACCTTACGTTGAACACAGCGCTGAAGCACTGGAAGAAACTGACGAGATTGACACATTCAGTCCAATAAGAACGGATTGGTTGGACGGATCCGATATGTATATACGAGGAACTGGACGCTAATTCTTTTATAGGGAGCTAGTGCCCCTGGAGGTACAGTATGTCAACGGACAATGGCGAAAATACAGCACCACTCACCAATATAAGGGTCTTAGATTTCGGACACTACATAGCAGGTCCTTTACTGGGCATGCTATTGGCGGACCAAGGTGCCGATGTTATTAAGATAGAAAGCCCTTCAAATGCAAAAAATGATTATCCGATAAAATCTGTACTGAACAGAGGCAAGAAAAGGATTGTTCTGGATCTCAAGTCACAGCAAGGTCTCGAGTATGCCAAGGATTTAATAGCATCCGCGGATGTACTCATAGAAAACTTCCGCCCAGGTGTGATGCATTCGTTAGGATTAGGACCCAAAAGCATGACCCAACGCAATCCCAGACTCATATATGTCTCCCTGCCAGGGTTCCGATCGTCAGACAGAGAACGATCAAATATAAGAGCCTTCGAAGGAGTCATGAGTGCCGCCAGCGCACTATTCACTGATTTACACACTCCCATTAGAAGGTGGTTGGACGGCCCACCAATATATACTCCTCTAACTCCTAGCTCTTGCTACGGAGCCGTACACGGAGCTATAGCAACCACTCTAGCCCTCTACAATAGGGAACAAACCGGTAGTGGAGATACCATAGAAATACCTTTGGTGGCTGCAGCTATGTCAGCCATGGGTGCTATGACATTCAAAGTTGGCAAACATCCGAAGCGCTACCGGCCCAAGCCATCATGGATAACAAGGCATATTAGAATACCGTTTCAGAAATACCGCATAAATAGGATGACACAGGAAATGCAGACTCTTTATTGGCGGGATACCATTAATATGAGACCTCCATTTGCAGACAGCCTACAAGCATCTGATGGAATCTGGGTTCAGTTTTGGTGCGATGGAAACTCGAGAGGAAGCACTCAGTTGATAAAAGCACTAGGAATACACGAGTCTCTGATGAAACAAGGATTCGTTGACGTACTACCTGGAGATACATGGGGCCTAGATAACAATATAAAGGACCCTCAAGCAATGTCTATGCAAATGAGGGCAGTGATCAGAGAAAAAATAAAAGAGGCATTCCTTAAACAAACCTCAGACCATTGGACCAAAGTTATGCAGGAACATGGAGTGCCCTTTAGCGTTCATAGGACTACTCGTGAATGGCTCAATGCTATGGAACCGCGGGAGGCTGCCCTAACCATAGATGTGAACGATCCTAAGTACGGGCAAATGAGACAACTTGGCCTTCAAACCTCCTTAAGGAAAACTCCTGAGTCTTTTCTGTTTCCGAAAGCGGTTCAAGACCTTAACGGAATGGCAAAAGAAATATGGCATCCATCAAAAGATAAAAACAAGCCTGAGTTGTCAACAGACACTGGTAATTCAAAGAATCTGATACTGGAAGGAGTTAAGGTTCTAGATCTTTCCACTGTATTGGCTGGACCTACTTGTGCAAGGACTCTAGCGGAATATGGAGCCAGTGTGATAAAAATTGACTCACCTGAACCATACTTTCTGCCCAATACTCATTGTTGGTCTGGCATCGAGGTCAGTCAAGGTAAAAGAAGTATCATTTTGGATTTGAAATCTAAAGACGGCTACGATGTTTTTATTGATCTGGTTAAAACCTCTGACATAGTAGTTCATAATATGAGCCCAGGCACACCTGAAAGGCTTGGGATAGATTATGACAGCCTAAGCGGGCACAAGTCAGACATAATCATCATGGACCTCACGGCATTCGAAGGACCAATGCCTGGTCCATGGGGGACACTTAAAGGATTTGATCCTGTTTTACAGGCTGCTACTGGCATACAATCACGTTACGGAGGAGCTGACAATAAACCAGTGCTTCACGGCGTGGCATCATGTATAGACTACCTGACTGGTTATTCTGGTGTTTTTGGAACTGCATTAGCACTCTTTAGGCGTACAAAAAATGGTCAAGGCGACCTAGTCAAAACATCTCTGGCTCAAGGAGGACAACTGATCCAAATACCGTTCATGTTCACCTATCCAGAACAAACGGACGCCGCCGAAGCCCACGGCCAAGAAACACTTGGCACTAGCCCACTGAATCATATATACGAAGCTTCTGACGGATATGTGTTTCTAGCAGGGTTACCAGACGAGATACAGAAATTGACATCCAGTATCCATTTCCCTGAACTCAATACAGAACTATCATCAACTAATGATGCCATAGATAGTATCGGCCGTTCGATAAAACAACATAGCACACATTTTTGGGTAAATGAAATTAATGATCTGGGGTTGGGGTGTCACAAAATTGACACACTTGAAGAAATAAGAGAAAAATACACTCACCAAGTAGGGGCTACTCCTTCCAATGAGGATTGGAACGACGGCAGGACTATATCTATCGGCCGGATGAATGAACACCCAGTAGGCAGTAGCGTGGACAATATAGCACCAGCCTATGCCATATTCCAAAATGCGGAGATTAAAATGGGCACTCCAATGCCTAAACTGGGATACAATACACTGGACATTCTAACGGAACTAGGATATTCGCCTGAAAAGATAGACTCATTACTGAAAAACGGTTCAGCCAGGAAGCAATTCCACAATAAATATCTTCCCGGATAGGCAAATAACATTCAGGTGCCCATTTCTTAATATTCACCAGTTTTAATTCATTTCATCATGACGATGAGTGTTCTCACCTTACCATATCGTGCGATGTGTTATCTAAAGTAGATTTTCATCTCTGGCACTATATCTAGAGATTCAGCTAAGCCGGCATTAATCTCCAAAACATATTGTGCCAACGCAGTTGAGCTATAGATTGTCAACATATCATCAGGCACATCTTCTTCAACAATCATGGTTTGGACATTAACAACTACACCCATGGAATCCAAGAAAACTACGTCCAGTGGTATTTTCACATTTTTCATCCAAAAATTCCGGATCTTTTCACTTTCATACACAAACAGCATGGCTTCGGTATCAGACATATTGGTCCTATACATGAGTCCTATTCTTTTCTGATATGCCGTACTGGCAATTTCCAAATCCAAAACCTGATCATGTATCAGGGCTGCATCTACTTCTCTAAGGTGTGTGAAGGAATCGGCAGGCATAAACCCTTTGCCAGATATAACCGTGGTTGACGTTGTTGGAGTTGCAGTAATAATTGTAGCAGTGGATTCCGTCTGTTTTACTTCTCCGTATTCAATACCAGATTTATTTTGCGATGAATAACCCGCATCACATGCAACAACACATACAATCAGTAACGTCAACACCCCTACCTGCTTTACAACTTGCCTAATCATACAAATTACTTGATCCCGCAATTCAATATGTTGTCATTCATATCGGTCCAACACATTTTGATTATACGCCACGTCAAATTCTAATTCATGCTCGACTGATCCAATACCCAATTCCATTGTAATCAAGTAATATCACAATAGCGCATGATATGGCCACCATGTTAGAATGGTGAATCAAGACACACACCTACTATATTGGAGGAATATCTCCATCATGGACATTAATCAACTTAGAGATCTTTTACCTGTCACAAAAGATTATGTATATATGAACACGGGCTGGGCCGGACCATCTACCTCCAGAGTACTTGATAAGATAAGCGATACCCTCAAATTAGAGTCCCATATGGGGCCAGCCAGCGCTAAAGGTGTGGCATTCACTCACTCTGTTGAAGCCGAAGCCAAAAAGAAGATATCTCAGATGGTTAACTCCCCCGAAGAAGATATGTTAATTACACACAGCACCAGAGAAGGCATAAATATTGTGCTGTATGGTATGACATGGCAACCTGACGATGAATTACTGATCTGCGATCTAGAGCATATGGCCCTAACCACTCCTAGCAAACTATTGGAGACTCGGTTTGGTGTAACAATAAGATCTGTACAGATACCATACATTATAGAATCTGCGGAAATAGTTCGACTTGTTGAAAATGCCATTAACGACAAAACTAAATTGATAGCTCTGAGTCACATACAATACACTTGTGGGTTGCGTATGCCCATAAAGGAAATAACGGCTGTGGCAAAAAAGGCAGGAATACCTACATTGATCGACGGTGCTCAAACCGTGGGTCAAATAGAACTAGACATGCAGGACTTGGGTTGTGATTTCTACGCAATGCCTGGGCAAAAATGGCTTATGGGACCAGTCGGAACTGGAGCCCTGTACGTCAACACTAAGAATATTTCGGCAATCCATCCACTATTCTCGCTGAAAAAGCCTGTGGACTCCGATGCTGTAGACACACCGAATCCATTAGCAGGATTCTCTTTAGTTTCACAAAACCCCGGCTTGCTAGCAGGGTTTTCTGAAAGCATAGACATCAGTGGAGAGATAGGTATAGATAAAATTGCTAACAGGACAATGAGCCTGTCAAGTTTGATGAGAGACTTAGTTTCATCTATTGGCGGATGTAATCTACTAAGCCCAAAATCTACAGAATCGGCATGTGGGCTAGTTACGGTAAGCCTCGACAACTGGACTCCACAGCAGTTGGCTTCGGCCCTGCAAGACGACTTTAAAATCGTTGGCAGAACTGTACGTGGTCCCGATGGTGTGAGATTTAGCACACATTATTTCAACACCGAATTCGAGGTTGAACAGGTAGCGGAAGCTTTGATAGATCTAGTAGACCAAGGTCCACCTAATCACGATTAGGAATAATAATGGTCTTATGGCCAATTAACATCATCTGGGAACATTAAATGGGATACGCAACGTTAAAAGCCACCCTGTACATATGGAACCGCTGAACAACCTGCACTAAGGTGAGAGCGTGTCTCCACAAAGAAAATAAACTGGTAGAGTATCGCGACTTCTTCGAAGAGCCATTTTCGGAGTACGAAATCAGGGAACTATTGAAGAACAACCAACCTTCGGACATTTTCTCTTGGAACAGTCCTTCCGCCAAAAAACTATCACCAAAACCGTCTACAGCAGATCAAGAATATCTGTTGAAACTCATGCTAGACGATCCGCGCCTAATAAAACGGCCCATATTGTTAGTTGACAACACATTATTGTTCGTTGGAGCAAAACTCATACAATCTCAAGAGGTGTTGCTACTCATTAAATGAGAGTTCCGTTGACCGTGGGTAACTCTTTATCTCCTGTGAGACAGATGCTTCCCTACCGGCAATATCTCTTCTGGATGGCGAATCAACCTTACAGGTCTCGCACCAAAGGTAGTCTGTGTTGGACAGCATGAGTTTCTCTTTCTTCTCAGTAAATGAGCCCAACTGGCTATTGCAAACCTGACAAATCTGAATTACCTCTATATCATCTCCAGGCATCAGGAACCTCCTATGTGACTGACATACAATACCGCTTTATTTAATATCATAATAATCATAATGTAAAACTCCTGCCTCCCTAAGTGGCATTAATCCTATTAACTATGATGTCTGCCAATGCTCTAAATTCATACTCAGAATCCTTACCGCAATGGGGACATTCAAAATCCCCGAATCTCAATCTGGTGCCACAGTTACTACAGGCAAGTGCTGAATACAATATATTCATTACAATATTTGTCTGATCTGCTGGGTTTACCATTTATCTCTCCCGATACTAATTTGACCATAATAGGTTGCTATTATGGTCTGAACCCGATAGTTGGGGGGGGGAATCAACACACTCATCTCCATTTCTTCAGCTAACAGATCCAACAATGATATTAGGGACAGTAGTTCAATAGGTCAAGTGCCGCCTGATCTCGTACATGATTACCAAGACTATCCATAGCTAATTTATGATAAAATAAGTGTGACTGTTTATGTATTGGTAGCATTATACACTTAAACAACACTCAGCAAGTAAATATGGCATTAAAACAATATGCATGATCAAAACATTAACCGTAAAAACGGCTCAATAACCCTGTTCGGTATAGTCGTCATGATCGCTCTTGTGTCCCTGGCCTTGGGCATGTGGATTGGTGGCAACATAAATGATTCTGAGGGTAGATTGGCGAATATGACGGCCGAATATCAAGTTCTTGAATCACAACTTGGCCGATCCAATGCAGATATTGTGGAGCTAAACAAAAGCTTGTCAGAGGCAAGTAGAACAGAAACCGACTTGCTGTCACAGCTTGCTGAAGTACTCAAGCAGGCTTCTGACACTCAGAATCAACTAGATCATGCATCGTCGGAATTGAACGCATACAGAGAAACTTCAAACCGAATAGAGTCCCTAGAAAACCAGATAAACAATCTTCAGGCATCAGATGCCATTGGTGAACTCACTGCTATGTCAAAGTCACTTAATAACTATCGCCTACTTCTAGTAGAGTTACGCAAGGAACTTCCAGTTACAAGGATAGAAACGTCTGCCTACTGGCATAGCCTGAAGTCGATAGCCGTAAAGGCTGATCCATCACTTGCGTCACCAGCAGACAAGGTTATACTCAAGATTGACAATTATTTTGATTGGATGGAAAATGCACCTCCTCCCAATTCTCCTAGTGAAGATATAGTGACATGGCAAAATGAGAGGTCTATTACTGGGGCATTGGATTATAATTACGCTAGTGCAAACTTTACAAGACAAGCCTTACTATCTGTTATAGTTGCCATGGATACCGTTGTCAGTCACCTGGAATAGAAATATGATTTGTGCTTATTAATTATGGAGTACTAGAAAATTGAGAACCGAACGCGCATACACTAATGCCCTATCGACTTACCATCGCTATCGCAAAATCGCTGTCGCTGTCATATTGATTTTGGCCGCATTTTGTGCAGCCACACCAGTATACGCGATAGAAGGAAAGAAAGCTGCGATCTCCTTTCCTAAACACATTGATACCGCATTTGTAGAGGAATTCAAAGATAATTTATCCGGATCAGCTTGGCTGATGACAACAGGACTTGACCCAAGAATAACCGATGTTAAGGGTAATCCTCTTGGTGCTGAATTCCCTCCTAGTCAAACCAAAGTGCGCGGCATTCTGCCACAGTCAGGCGGAGGAGGGCAAGGACCACTCGTACCCTATAGGAGCCCATCCCCGAAATTCAGCCGCAACATACTAGTAACACGGGATTTCAGTCGTGTACCATTCCAAACAGAGCCTCATTTGGCAGTTGACCCGAAAGACCCAGAACATCTAATTCTAGGTGTCATAGATTATAACTTTCCTGGCGTTACCACATATAACAGCATAGACGGTGGTGCAACTTGGAAGGGTCCGTCTCAGGTTAAATACCCCGCGGACGACTTGGGGGCAGCTGGAGACCCTGTCATAGCCTTTGATAGAAATGGAACAGCATATATAGCTCAAATTTCTGTAGACATAGAAGAATTCACTGTTAGAAATGTAGTAGGCGATTCCTCTGTTACGTCAATACCGATTGCCAGATCCAAAGACGGAGGTATCACATGGTCTGAACCCATAGTTGCGGCAGACAGCCATATAGACACTTCTCCGGCAGTAGAAGATGCCGACGGGAGAACCACATATGAAGTACTGATACCATTCCTTGATAAACCATGGGTCGCAATAGGGCCAAGTAAAGAGAACCCTGAAAAAGATATTATATATGTCACATATACTAAATTCTTGACCAGGTATCCCCTATTTTTCCTATTCGATGTTGAGGCATTTCAACTGGTTCCAACAACAGAAACCAGCATAGAGCTGGTTAAATCTGAGGATGGCGGGCTAACATGGAGTGAACCTGTAACTATAAGCGACATTGTTACCAGTACCTTAGGAGAAGACCAAACCAAGCGTGTAGTACAAGGATCTCAGCCTGGTGTGGCTCCAGATGGCACTGTCTATGTGTCTTGGGTGGACAGCACAGATGATAACTCTTTTGAAGGCAGAGCAGAAATATATGTTGCCAAATCTACAAACGACGGCGAGGATTTTACAAAAACATTGGCATCTGAGTTCGGAGAGATTCCTTTCAGTCCAAGGAATACTTTTTTCAGGTATTGGGGATCCACATTCCCTCAGATGACCACTGGCCCAAAGGGTGAGGTATACATAACCTATACTGGCAAACCCCCTGGCAAAGAAACCGATGACGGAGACATATATTTCCTCGTATCCAATGACCAAGGTAAAACTTGGGCCAGGAAGAGATTGAATGATGATAAGACTAACAGGCTTCAATTCTTCCCTTCTGTCTCAGCCGGACCAGACGGTATTTTACACGCCATGTGGGGAGATATGAGAGACGACCCGGTCGAGACTAGATACCACATCTATTACACATCTTCAGAGGACGGCGGGGAAACATGGATAGAAAATGCCAGAGTTACTGACTTTCCATCAAATCCTAACTATGCTTTTCCTGGAGGAGCTTTCATTGGAGATTATTTCACCATTGCTTCTACAACCGATGAAGTCTACATGGCCTGGCCAGATGCCAGGCTTGGGGAATACGGTCCTGATAATCAGAAGATCGCTTTTGCTCGAAAAGGCCTGATGCCGCTACCTTCAATATTCCTTTCTCCTCCTTCTGGCCCAGGAGGAAAAGATATAACTATTCAGGGGTCCAATTTTCAACCTGACCAGGATGTATTCCTGGAAATTAGCGGCGCTGTCGTAAGCACCGTTAGAAGCGACCCTGACGGCAGGTTTACAGCAAGAATATTCATACCGATATCCGGCGAGGGCGCACATGACTTTAGAGCGATAGATGCCTCTGGAAATATAGCCACAGGGTCATTTTTCATGGATTTTGGATTCGATAATATACAAGAAGCAGTGGTGGATATAATGGGAGATTTAGATAGTCTCACAGCTAACATAGATAGTATGCCTAGTAATGGAATAAATCCTGCTGGGAAAAACTTACTGTCGGCATCTCTGGACCAGACCGACACAGGCTCCGGTTCTGACCAAACCCCTAACTGGTTATGGAGCCTATTGCTAGGAGTTACATCCATTGGAGTAGGAATATTTATAGGCATGCAGTTACCTAGGATAAAGAAACTACTCACACGCGAACAATAGAGTTAGATTGTCAAATATTTTGCCGTAATAAAATGAACACAAGAGTCAAGCAATTTATCTTATATATATTCATGGCAACGGCTATCCCTATTTTGTTAGCCAGTTCACCACAAGACGATTATGTCCCACCACACCAAAAACCCGGACCGGCCTCCGACACTATAAACTTTAGCGCATTCGACGTTGGTATCGCCTCCAAGGAATTGGAAGCCGGCTCAATGGACATGTATATATACAGCCTGAAAATCGCTGCTGCAGAAGCCATACGCGATGATCCGGCCATTGAACTGTATCAGGCACCAGCCTCCACAATATCCATTGTCCTAAATCCAGCTCCAGCTTTGAATGGAGATCTGAACCCATTTTCAATAAAGGAAGTCCGTCAAGCTCTTCAGTACATTATAAACAGGCAATTCATTTCACAAGAAATATATAAGGGCTTTGCCTCTCCCATGCTTACCCATCTTAGCCCCACAGATTTCGATTCCTTGACAGTTTTTGGTATGACTAAGGCCTCGAGAATCACATACGATAGATCATTATCCAAAAACATGATAGATCAAGCCATGACAAACGCTGGTGCAACACTGGAAGAAGGATTCTGGAACTTTAATGGGAAACGTATAGATCTCAAATTCATTGTCAGAACCGAAGACGAGAGATGGGAAATAGGTAACGAAATAAGGACCAACCTAATCTCATTAGGATTCTCAGTCACCCTGGTGCCACAGCAGTTTGGGCCTGCAATATTCACTGTATACAGTACAGACCCCCAACTCTTCCAATGGCATCTGTATACAGAAGGATGGGGCAAAGGTTCACCTCAAAAGTATGATTTTTCCTCCATAAACCACATGTGTGCTCCATGGTTAGGTAATATGCCTGGATGGCAAGAGGTCGGATTTTGGCAGTATAAATCTGAGCAGTTGGATACTATTGGGCAGCAAATTTTCACTGGCGATTTTAGTGACATCGTAGAAAGAAACAAATTATACATAGATATGACCAAGGAGTGCCTAGAAGAGTCCGTGCGTTTGTGGGTAGTTACCGCAGTCAACAACATACCAGTCAGTACCCAATTATCTGGTATAACACAGGATATTACTGCAGGCCCTAAAAGCTATTGGACACTAAGAGAGGCTCACAAACCCGGAGGTGATCTCAGCCTTGATGTGGGGAACCTTTGGGTGTGGACAAACAGGACCACCTGGAATCCGGTAGGTGGTTTTGGTGACGTTTACAGCAACGATATATGGAATAATATTCACGACACCCCTATGGCCACACATCCTTTTACTGGTTTGCCGATACCATTTAGAGCGGATTTTGAAGTCAAGACTGAAGGACCAGACAGCAAATTGGATGTTCCTGGTGATGCTTTCCTATGGGATGCATCTGTAGGACAATGGACTGAAGTACCAAAAGACACAAAGGCTACAAGTAAAGTCACCTATGATTACAAAAAATATTTGCAATCTACTTGGCATCACGGTGAACCTATTACTATGGCAGATGTCATATACCCCATCGCTCAACAATTCGACATAGTCTACGGTGAAGAGAAATCAAACATCGAATTTTCAATAAGCACAACTAGTAAGCCTTACACCGATACCTTCAGAGGTTTTAGGATAGTCGATGACTCAAAACTGGAAGTTTATGTGGATTTCTGGCATTTCATGGATGAATATATAGCACAATACGCTAACACTTCCGGAGTCAGCATGCCATGGGAAATATTGGCTGCGATGGATAGCTTGGTGTTCCAACAAAGAACTGCAGCCTATAGTGATACTGCTGCTGCACGTTTCAACGTGGATCCAATAAGTCTTGTGCTAGATAAATTCGCCCGCCTTGCCAGAAACACCATCAGGGATTTCTCCGACAATAGTTACCGCCCCTCAAATTTCTTTGACATTGGCTCATTATCCTTAGTAAATGACTCAGATATGGCAAGCAGATATGATGCCTCCACGAATTGGTTCAAAGAAACAAATCACATGGTTGTAAGTAACGGCCCATTCTTCTTGGATTCGTTCGACAGCAGCGCACAATTCGCAAGGCTGAAAGCTTTCAGGGAACCCAACTATCCTTTCAAACCTGGTGACTTATATTACGGTAAACCAACCATGCTGACCATATCCGATATAGAGGGAGCTGTTTTGGACCCTGACAAACAATCAAATATAACCTTATCAGTAGATGGCCCCGGTGATATTGGTATTAACTACATTCTGCAGGACCCTGCCACCGGAGCATTTATCACATCTGGTTCAGCTGAGTCAACTGGATCTCGTGAATTCAGACTAACTATTCCAACTTCCATCAGTAAATCTCTAAACCAAGACCTGTATCACCTTCACCTAGCTATCCATAGCGATAAATTAGCTGCCATTGTTGAGAAACGTATCGACATGGAATTTTCATACGAGTCAGGCGATTCAGAGGTAGTTGCCGTAGAGAGTCTTGGTGATGCCAGTAAAGTAACAGCTCAGAGTGGGGTTGGGTCGAAAGATGCAACACAAAGTTCCCCAAATATCAACGTTATCATATTAATCATTCTGTCATTGGCAGGTGCAATTGGATTAGGTTTGGCCATAATTTCGTTAAGATCCCGCAACAGATCTGGCTAAATACAAAACGGACTGACCATTGGCACTCCTAAGACCGGAATCAAAATGTCTATACTGAAAACGTTGATCATAAGGGGTATCACACTACTAGGAGTACTCTTCGTTGTTCTATTTATGGTGGCTGTGACGCTAGGCGCAACCGGATTCTCCGATAGAATGCTTACCTCTATCGTTAATGAAGAAGTCCGATCCTTAAGGCAAGGTCTATCACAAACCGTTAGAAATGCTGATGAATTAGAGAAGACCATAAAGGATCACAGGGAGCAAATAGAGGCATCGTATGGCTTAAACAAACCTTGGTATAATCGATTACCCAGAATGATAACCAGGGTCCTAACTTTGGATTTGGGGGAGGCACGAACCTTAAAGACGGCTAGTGGGGACAGTCGTGTCTTATCTTTGATATACGAACGATTGCCCAGAACAATGCTGTTGGTAACTTCGGCCACAATAACAACTGCATTGTTAGGTCTTTTTTTCGGTGTGAAATTGGCTACCATAGTTGGAAGCAGATCCGATCGCTTGGCATCAATTTTTGCAGCCACCTCCAATGCCGTACCGGCCTGGTGGGCAGGTATACTACTGATACTATTCACCTATCTGGTATTGTCATACTCAGGACTTCGCATATTCCCACCAGGGGGTATGTACAGCACTCCCCCTCCAACTCACTGGCTGGCAAGATTCATAGACCTCCTGTGGCACGCGGCTCTCCCAATAATCACTATGGTAATCATTTCGGTTGGGTCGTGGACTTATGTTGTGCGCACTATGGTAATGAATACGGCCCAAGAAGATTTCGTCAAGGTTGCCAGAGCCAAAGGTCTTCCTGAATATTTAGTAATGAGAAATCACATACTGAGAGTGGCAGCACCTCCAATATTGACAGGCTTGATCCTTGGATTGGCTTCATCCCTTGGAGGAGCTATTTTGACAGAAACAGTATTCAATTGGCCTGGCATGGGGCGTCTCTATTACGACGCAATTCTTTCGGTAGATGAAACGGTTGTAGTAGCCCTGACCTTTATGTTTACACTGCTATACATAGCCGCTAGGTTTCTTCTGGAGGTATTGTACGTAGTGGTTGATCCGAGGGTCCGATATTGATGCTACATAACATGAGACAACTGATAATGGAACTGGTTTCTTCCACAACTGGAGCCCTTGGCGTGATTTTTCTTGGAATAATGGTCTTCATATCTATATTCGCCTTAATTGCCAATCCAATAGATTTCGGAACAAAGCTGTGGAACAATCCCTCTGCGTGGGCTGACAACCCGAAAAATGTCCCGCCCATGTGGACCAAGTATTTCAATAGCTCTAACAAATCAGATCACATAATACTGGAATCCGATGGACCTGATATGATCCGGAGTACTTCAAAATGGACCGAAGAGATCCATACTTTCACAGTCCAACACGAATCCCAAATTGTTCCGTCATTCACCTCTTTTTCAGTAGGTGACGTAACTTTCCACGACAGACCACCAATATTCACCACATCAATCCTGCGCCCAGACGGACGTACGATTGATCTATACAGGTACGCAGTACCTGGCCAACACAGTACTGGGGATCCCATTCGAAAGTATCAAGATGTTGCATTTAGAGTGCATTTGACTGGAGATCCAAATGTGTCAACCAATGTCGCTACTTTTTCCGATGCAGAATTTGGCATTAGTTTTATTGACAGTCCATCTCCAATCAAAATTGAAGAAATCGTATTCGGCACACCAAAATCATCAGACAATGCAGACTTCGACACACTACGGGGCACTTACACCATAAACATCGCTGTTCGCCTTTACGAAGGAAAAGATACTGTAGGCAATGTAAAATTTGTACTCGGCGGAACCCAATTTGGATTAATGGGAACAGATTCAATTGGAAGAGACCTGGCAAGAGGCTTGTTGTTCGGTTTTCCAATAGCTCTTGGGATAGGTGTGATAACATCAGTAATAGCAACCATGATAGGCACAACCATAGGTATAGCAAGTGGGTATATTGGTGGAACAACTGACATACTGATCCAACGACTTTGCGATATACTCAGCAACATACCCCTGCTACCTATTTTAATGTTTCTAGCATTCATTCTTGGGCAGAAACTGTGGATTGTCATTTTAATCCTTATCTTATTCGGATGGCCTGGGATGACGATCCTGATACGCTCAATGGTGCTTCATATGAGATCTGGTCAGCTGATAGAAGCCACGGAGTCCATGGGGGCCTCGAGATGGCGAGTAATGTTTAGACACATATTTCCGCAGGTAGCTCCCTTTGTCTTGGCACAAATGATTTTCTTCACACCGGCAGCCATCTTAGCAGAGGCCGGCCTGAGTTTTCTGGGATTAGGTGACCCCAGTATACCTACATGGGGACAAATCCTCGATCAAGGGTTCAGGACAGGAGCAATATACGTGGGCTTTTGGTGGTGGGTACTACCGCCAGGACTCCTGATAGTCGCAACTGCTTTAGCGTTCGTTTTAATAGCACTTGGGATGGAAAGGATAGTAGATCCAAGACTACGCAATATTAGACAATGAATCTAATCAATATAGAGCATCTCAATATGTATTACGCTACCAAAGGCAAACCAGTGAGAGCGGTGGATGACGTCTCTTTAGATCTGGATCGTGGCGAAGCCCTAGGCATAGTTGGGGAATCTGGTTCAGGGAAAACTAGCTTGTCATTAGCAATAATGCGCATGATACCAAACAACGTAGTGAACTATAGTGGCTCGGTAATCTTGGATGGTATCGACATCATGAAGTTGAACAATGAGTCGTTCCGTAAGCAAGTAAACTGGAGCGAAATATCAATGGTATTCCAGGGCTCCATGAATTCTCTGAATCCCGTCTTGAAAGTTGGAACTCAAATCGCAGAGCCTTTAATCAATCAGAGCCAATTATCCCCAGTGCCAGCCATGAAGAGAGTGGCAGAGCTAATAGAGCTAGTCCGGCTACCAAAAGAAACTATTGGCAGGTATCCTCACGAATTGAGTGGAGGCATGAAACAAAGAGCAATGATAGCCATGTCCCTAGTACTTGAACCGAAATTGGTAATACTTGACGAACCCACATCAGCATTAGACGTCAGCATTCAGGCTCAAATGACAAATCTTTTGAAGGATCTAAAGGCCGATCTCAATATTTCGTTCATATTCATAACGCATGACATAGCATTGGCTAGTGATATATGTGACCGTATCGCTGTTATGTACTCTGGGCAATTAATTGAGGTGGGTCCATCCGACTCAATATTCTCGGAACCACAGCATCCTTACACTCGGAAATTACTTGACAGTGTGCCTAGCCTGGATGCTTTGGTGCCCCCCTCATTCATACCAGGTGAACCACCAGATCTGTCAAACCCTCCGCCAGGATGCAGATTTCACCCAAGGTGCAGCATAGCTAAACCAAAATGTGCACTTCAACCACCCAACATATCTGTCATCCAATCAAGGCACCAAGCGAACTGCTGGCTTCTTGAGGAATAAATCAATGTCAGAACTTATAAGTATTAACGATCTGCGTGTAAATTATAGATCCCGCAAAGGAATCATAGGTGCCGTAACAATAAATGCCCTGGACGGCATTTCTCTATCGATTGATAAAGGTGAGAACTTGGCGGTCGTAGGCGAATCCGGCAGTGGCAAAACAACACTCGGCAAAGCTACAGTAGGATTAATCAAACCAGCGTCAGGTGAGGTTATTTTTGACAGACACGACATAAGTAAGATGGACGTGAATCAAATTAAAGATCTGAGGAAAAGAACCCAGGTTATATTCCAAGATCCTTACTCCAGTCTAGACACCTTCATGAATGTCGGCCAGATTCTGGAGGAACCATTGCTAATTCACGGTGTGAGAAATTCCACGGTAAGGAACCAGATGATTGCTGAGGCATTAGAAACTGTAAGGCTATCACCAGTTGAAGATATATTACCTAAATACCCACACATGCTGTCTGGAGGATTGAGGCAACGCGTAGGTATAGCCAGGGCTTTAATAATGAAGCCGGATTTCATACTGGCTGACGAACCAGTATCAATGATAGATGCATCCAGTAGAGCTGAAATACTTTACCTGATGAGAACCTTGCAGAAAACATACGGAATCACGATCCTATACATTACCCACGACATAGCCACAGCTAGACACTTCTCAGACAGAATAGCAGTGATTTACGGTGGGCATCTGGTTGAGATAGGGCCATCAGACAAAGTAGTTGGAGAACCCATGCACCCATACACATCTGCCCTTATAGAATCCATACCTCAGCCTAACAGCGGTAACAGGTTAAAGCACCGAGCTGTAATAGATGGGGAACCTCCAAGCCCCGTCAATCCACCACATGGCTGTCGTTTTCATCCAAGATGCCCAAGGTTCATGGCCAACAAATGCGAACTGCACAGTCCTATACTTAGAGATGTAAATAACGGACACAAAGTTTCCTGTTACTTATGGGAGAATTAGGTAACCACATTAGAATCTGGCCCAGCACAATAGCGAGACGACAATACACGACATATATCCTATTTGTAATGACTGCTAGTAACTCTGATTCGATACCTTGTGTTTATAAAACAGGTCTTATGCAGTGCTAAGTTCAATAATAAGCTTTGGTAAAGCAAGCTCGCTGTCAAAATAGAACGCCCCCTGCTATACTAGCGATGCCCACGGTAATCCCAGGTTGAAATGTCATTGGCGGTGATGGATGCGAAAATTAATTGGACTCTTAATGATTTTTATGTGTGTAACCACTTTGACGGTGACTCTGGCATGTTCCAGCTCGGGTAAATCTAACCAAGGTGTTGCCAGTATCGAAAAGGCTGCACCTAGAGAAGAACCTAGTTACATTGCCCCCACATCAACCCCGGCGGAAACAGAAACCAACACACAGGATGCAGACAGCTTACCTAATTCAGCAGACCCAGCTAGAGACCGGAATCCCACACCGACCGTACAATCGACCAATAAAGGCCAAGATTCAACAAACAAACCCCAAACTGATGAGGAAATTGCTACTGCATTCGCTCAATGTATACGCGCACAGGGATTCTCTATCTCAGACCCAGAAGTTAACGCTGACGGAACTGTAGATCTCTCAAAACTCAGGGCTAGTTTCATTGAAAACAACGCCACATTGGATGCACTAGAGGCCTGTGTATCCTTACTTGAGCAGGCTACTTTTGCTCAACCACCATCTGAGGAAGACTCAATAGAAGTGCAAGACAATCTGTTGAAATTGACTCAATGCCTTAGGGATAAAGGACTTGATGTACCAGATCCCGAATTTTCCGGTGGGGATCCAAGGATGGCACTGCGCTCCATAGCCATAAAAGTTCAGCAGATAGAGGGTTCTATCGATAGCGTCAGATCATGTGGCGAGGAAATCTTCGGCGGGTCTCTAAGGAGATCTAGATAATCGTGCTGTGGAGCCAACAATTTACAGGTCATTTAACTCCAAGAATCGAGTAAAACAATTGTGAGTAAAAGAGGTCTCTTATATACCGTGTTAGTAGCTTCCAGTATTATCGCATTGCTGGGTTTTTTCCTATTAGATCGGGAAATAATCAACCTGCCATCGGACACATCTAAAGAAAACACAAAGGTACTGGAAACTGTACTACTGGAACGTAGAGATCTCAAGGAATATGAAGATTTCGAAGGAATGCTGGAGTATGGGCTCAACTCTTCTATATACGTGAGCACTGGCGGTATACTCCGATATGTCGCTCCTGAAGGAACTATTCTAGAAAGAGGGGACATAATATACAGTATCCGTAAACCGGTGTCAGCCTCACAGTTACGTAATGCGGACCAACAGATACTGTCGGCAGACTTATCGGTGGCCCAGGCAGCAGTGGCAGTTGAGAATATCACAGCACCTGCGACACAGGCCCAGATAGCATCAGCAGAAGCATCCATAGCACAAGCGGAGCATCCACTGC
>CAZOCC010000034.1:0-17856 GCA_964578255.1 uncultured Dehalococcoidia bacterium
TGCGGTATGTAATCGCATCTGGTGTTTGGTATGTAGAGAATCTGAAAGGAATTGGTTAATAAAGATGGATATGAAAAAAGCGACTTCAGATAAACTGGAAGAGCTTCGACAGTTACGGGAACAATCCACACTTGGTGGTGGCCAACAACGTATTGATAAACAACATGAAAAAGGAAAACTAACAGCCAGAGAACGTGTAATAACCTTAATGGATGAAAATACCTTTCAGGAGCTCGATCCATTTGTTACACACAGAGCCACAGATCTAGGCTTGGCAGAGCAACAGTATCTAGGTGATGCTGTAGTAATAGGGTATGGAAAAGTTAACGGCAGATTAGTATTCGTATTCGCACAGGACTTTACGGTTTTGGGTGGTTCTGTCTCGGAAGTGGTCGGCCAAAAAATATGTAAAGTAATGGACCTAGCAGCTAAAAATGGTGCTCCAATCGTGGGCCTGAACGATTCAGGTGGGGCCAGAATCCAGGAAGGAGTAACCAGTCTAGCTGGATACGGTGAGATATTCCTTCGCAATACATTATTTTCTGGAGTGGTTCCGCAAATATCAGTCATTATGGGGCCTGCCGCGGGAGGAGCTGTATATTCTCCAGCACTCACAGATTTCATTTTTATGGTCAACAAAATAGGACAAATGTACATAACAGGACCCGATGTTATCAAAGTTGCTACAGGTGAGGAGATTTCCCACGAGGAACTAGGAGGTGCATTCACCCATATCACCAAGACAGGTGTTGCGCACTTTGCCAGCGAAAGTGAAGAGGAATGCTTGCAGCAGGTACGTCGTCTCCTATCATTTTTGCCTCAGAACAATGGCGATGATCCCCCTCGATATCAAAACTACGACCCAGCTGATAGGATATCTGAGAGTCTCAGGTCTGTAGTTCCTGAAGATTCCTCACAATCATATGACATGAAGGAAATCATACGTCAAATAGTCGATATGGGAGACTTCCTGGAAGTTCAGGACAGCTACGCCCAGAACATCATAATAGGATACGGAAGGATGGACGGGAGTACTGTTGGAATAGTCGCACAACAACCGTCATTCCTGGCAGGAGTGCTAGATATAGAAGCATCTGCCAAGGCAGCTCGTTTTGTTCGCTTCTGCGACGCATTCAATATACCAATACTGACTTTGGTAGATGTTCCTGGCTTCTTACCAGGATCAGACCAAGAATATAGAGGCATAATAAGGCACGGAGCTAAATTGCTATATGCATATGCTGAGGCCACGGTGCCTAAGGTCAGTGTACTAATTAGAAAAGCCTATGGAGGGGCATACATAGTAATGAGTAGCAAGCATTTGGGCGGAGATATGAATTTTGCTTGGCCTTCCGCCGAGATAGCCGTCATGGGTCCGGATGCAGCGGTTAACGTAATATACCGCGAAGAGATAAAGAATGCGGAAAATGCGCAGGAGACAAGAGCTAAACTCAGCGAAGAATATCAAGACCGTTTTTCCAATCCATACGTGGCTGCCAGCAGAGGATATATAGATGATATTATAGACCCTGCTGAGACCAGACCACGGGTCATAAATGCATTGGCAATGCTCAGTAATAAACGTGAATCCCTTCCACCCAAAAAGCATGGGAGCATTCCTCTGTAATTAATTAGTGTTGCTTTGAATAAGTCACAATGGCGCCTTTACATCGATCATGAACCATTGTCGCCACGTTGATTTAGATAGTGTCAACACATAGATAGTGTCTTAAATCTCGGACTATGTCCAAGGGGAAAAGTTTTATATATTATTTATTGGACTGTAGGTAGGTTATGACGTCAAGTAAAGTCACGAATCCACTAAAAATTACAGACACGACCATGCGAGATGCACACCAAAGCTTGGCTGCAACTCGCATGCGCACCTCTGACATGGAACCAATTGCTCCAGCCATGGACACGGCAGGTTTTTGGTCCGTAGAAGTATGGGGTGGTGCCACATTCGACGTAGCTACTAGATTTCTCGCAGAAGATCCCTGGGAGAGAGTAAGAGTTCTGAAACATTTGATGCCAAATACGCCTTTACAAATGTTGCTGCGAGGACAGAACCTTGTTGGTTACCGAAATTACGCAGATGACGTGGTGACTGCATTCGTAAACCACGCTGCTGACGAAGGTATAGACATTTTTAGAGTTTTCGATGCTGTTAACGATGAACGTAACTTTGAGACTGCCGCAAAAGCCATCAAGGATAAAGGGAAACATTTCCAAGCCTGCATATGTTATTCGGTGACAGAATCTCACCTGGGCGGCCCGGTGTTCAACATAGATTACTTCACAAATAAAGCCAAGATATTGGAAAACATGGGCGCAGATACTCTCTGCATAAAGGATATGGCAGGTCTATTGGCGCCCTATGATGCATACAATCTAGTTAAAGCCCTAAAGGAGCACATAAATATTCCCATACAACTGCACACTCATTACACGAGTGGTATGGCCTCCATGAGTGTATTAAAGGCCATTGAGGCCGGATTGGATATAGTGGACACATGCTTGTCTCCATATTCTATGAGAACCTCACAGCCTGCAATAGAACCTCTGGCTGTTACCTTAAGTGGTACGGACAGAGACACTGGATTGGACTTAGAAGTATTACTCAAGCTTTCGGATTATTTTGAATCTATATCTCCTGTGTTGAGAAGTCATTTCGACACCAGCAAAGTTTCTGTAGTGGATACTTCTGTTTTAAGCCACCAAATCCCTGGTGGAATGGCTAGTAATTTGGTCTCACAGTTAAAGGAGGCTGACGCCCTGGACAAGCTCGAGGAAGTTTATAAGGAACTGCCAATCCTGAGGAAGGAACTGGGCACCCCTCCTCTGGTAACCCCCACCAGTCAAATAGTCGGAACGCAGGCCGTTCAAAATGTATTATTTGGGCGATACAAAATGGTCTCATCTCAGGTAAAAGACTACGTGTATGGGCTATATGGTAAGACCCCAACACCGATTGACCCTGAGGTTACTAAGGAGGTCCTAAAGGACTACGACCGTGGGCAGGAGCCTGTATCTGCAAGAGCAGCAGATTTCTTGGAGCCAGAGCTTGAACAAGCCAGGGAAGCCACAGATGGCTTGGCCAAGGACATAGGAGATGTCCTCATCTACGCTCTTTACCCAGTTACAGGATTACGTTTTCTCCGATGGAAATACGGCATCGAACCTATACCAGATGACATGAAGCCAAAAACCCTAGAAGAAATCAAGGCCGAAGCTGATATAGAGAACGAACTGATTGCTAAAGCGAAAGCCGGATTACTAGTAGAAAAAAAAGAGGGTCAGCCAGATACAATTACCACAGGACAAATACCCGGCAATACTCGAGCATTTAACGTCTATCTGGATAATGAAGTATATCAAGTCCAAGTTGAACCGTTGACACAACACGGATCCCAGGGCACTCAAAATACTTTGCCTCCTTTACCTATACAACCGCCCCCTGTCTCGACACCAAAACCGGTATTATCTCAGGCAAGCAGTATAGGTACGCCTGTTAATACGGAATCGGCTGCTGTAGATGGAACACCAATATTGGCTCCTATGCCAGGCATAATACTTAGATATGCAGTAGAGGAAGGGAAGCAAGTCGATAAAGGTGACACAGTTGTGTTCATGGAAGCCATGAAGATGGAAAATGCCCTGCAATCACCGACAGACGGCATTGTGAAAGAACTCAGGATATCCCCAGGTACTTGGGTCAAAAAAGACGAGGTTATTGCTGTAATAGGATGAAAAGTATATAGGGGCCAAATACACTGTTTATGGTCCCTTATGTGTGTACAATAGGTAAATGTGAAGGAGGCTTCAATTGGTAGATCAAAATATTATAGAAACAGCCAAACAACATTTTGCCACGGTATTAGAAGATCAGCTTATCCGAGTTGAACGCCTAAAGAGCGAGGATAATTGGACTGATTTCGGACAAATCAGCCCAATTATAATAGGCATATTGGGAGGAGACGGGATAGGCCCAACCATCACAGGTGAGGCTCAGAGAGTTTTAGAGTATCTACTAAAGGAACATGTAGAAAGTGGCAAAGTCGAGTTTAGAATAATAGAGGGTCTGACAATCGAAAATCGAGCCGCACAACTGAAGGCCATACCTGAAGATGTTCTTGAAGAAATCAAGAGATGTCACGTTACCCTCAAGGGACCAACCCACACGCCAGAAAGAGGAGATGGTTGGCCAAATATAGAGAGTGCCAATGTGGCCATGAGGAAAGCCTTGGACCTATTCGCGAATGTACGGCCCGTGAGAATACCCAAAGAAAATATCGACTGGATAATATTCCGTGAAAACACAGAAGATATGTACGCAGTAGGGAGCCAGGGAATCAACGTCACTGAGGATTTGGCTGTGGACTTTAGGGTTATAACATCACAAGGCTCTAGACGTCTATTGGAACTGGCTTTCCAGCACGCCAAGCGCACTGGGAAAAGCAGGGTAACCGTAGTAACCAAGGCCAACGTGGTCAAGACAACTGATGGCAAATTTCTGGACATTGCCAGAGAGGTAGCAGAGGGATATCCAGACATTTCCTGGGATGGATGGTACATAGACATAATGACCGCAAAATTACTGGATATGGACCGAAGACACGAATTTCAGGTTATGGCGCTGCCAAATCTATACGGGGATATTCTTTCAGATGAGGCAGGACAAATACAGGGTGGGGTAGGAACAGCCGGAAGCGCCAATATCGGGAAGACCTACGCAATGTTTGAAGCAATACATGGGTCCGCTCCTAGAATGGTAAACGAGAATAGAGCACAATATGCGGATCCAAGCTCCGTTATGAGAGCTGGAGCCATGTTGCTAGAGCACATAGGGTTCACAGATCTCGGCAGCAAACTGCATAAGGCACTTGATGTATGTGGCCAATACGAGCGCAAATTGGTCATGACTGGACGAAGCACTGGAGCTACTGGCTCTGACTTCGGTAACTACATTATGGAAACTGTACAGGAGGATAATCTTGAGGAGCGTTGGGCACAATACTCCCAAGGATAAGAGATATAGCTCCCCAAAAAATTTATTCAGCTTCAGGAGGGAATTGTTATGCGAAAGAAAATAACTATAGTAGGTGCCGGAAATGTCGGTGCCACAGTAACCCAAAGACTCTTTGAAAGGGGCTATGCAGACCTTGTCCTGGTAGATGTAGTTGAAGGACTGCCGCAAGGCAAGGCCTTAGACATGCTAGAGTCCGGACCTGTAATAGGCACAGACAGCCAGGTTGTAGGAACTAACTCATATGAAGAGACCGCCGGTTCCGACCTGGCCATTATCACAGCTGGCATTGCCAGAAAGCCTGGAATGAGCAGAGATGACCTGCTCTTTACAAACATGGATATTGTTGGTGGTGTTGCACAGCAAATTGCGAAGCATTCTCCAGAATGCATAATAATAGTAGTGTCTAACCCACTAGACGCCATGGCTCAACAAGCTCTCAATGTAACTGGCTTTCCAAGAGAAAGAGTGATTGGAATGGCAGGCATATTGGATACCGCCCGTTTCCGTACATTCCTTGCTCAAGAAGTTAAAGCTTCTGTGGAAGATGTCCAGGCCTACGTCTTGGGAGGTCACGGTGACACTATGGTTCCTCTTGTGCAATCTACAAACGTTGCAGGTATACCAATAGCGCAACTGCTAACTGAAGATGTATTAAATCCCATAGTCCAGAGAACTAGAGATGGCGGCGCTGAGATAGTGGGTCTACTTAAAACTGGCAGTGCCTTCTACGCCCCATCAGCTGCTGTAGCCCAGATGGTAGACTCAATAATTTTGGACAAGAAGCGGATCCTGCCCTGTGCAGCGCAACTGAACGGCGAATACGGTATAGACGGTTTATACATTGGCGTACCAGTTAAACTGGGATCCACCGGCATAGAGGAAATAATACAGGTTGATTTATCTGACGCAGAAAAGGCCAACCTCGATAAGTCTGCTGCTGCGGTTCAGGAACTCTTGGATGCAATGAACAACCGGTCTAGCTAAAACATTAACAGCTGTCTAGGTACTATATCTATTGGACATAGCATCCAGCGACAACATATGCGTTGGTAACTGTCTAACCTTGGGAATCGATATCATTGAAGTGGATCTACAGGTCAAAAGCTTACCGGAGGAAATATGAGAGAAATACAGGTTTCGGAAATAACCCAGAAAATAGCCTCATTATCACAGGAGGCCAATTTTGATCTGCCGGAAGACGTATTAGATGCCCTGAAAAAGGCCCGTCAACAGGAAGAAGCACCTAGGGCACAGAAGGTATTGGACATGATAGTCCGAAATTCTGAGATCGCACATGACAAACAGATAGCACTCTGCCAAGATACTGGCACTACTGTTTTATTTCTAGAACTCGGACAGGATGTACACTTGGTAGGTGGTGACCTTACTGAAGCACTGACTGAAGGGGTTAGGCTAGGCTATAAAGAAGGGTTTTTGAGAAATTCCATAGTGAACCAACCATTCTCCGCACGGAAAAACACTGGAGACAATACACCGCCAATAATACATACGGAGATCGTCCCTGGAGATCATCTAAAGTTGACAATTTTGCCCAAAGGTGGCGGGTGTGAAAATATGAGCAGACTTGCAATTCTAAGGCCAGGTGACGGAAAAAAGGGAATTATTGACTTCGCAATTCGCACTATAGAAGAATCAGGCGGCAACCCATGCCCTCCCCTAATAGTGGGAGTTGGCGTAGGCGGCACAGCGGAGCACGTGATGCATCTTGCCAAAAAGTCATTGTTAAGGAAAGTTGGAGAGCACAATCCGGATCCCGAGGTTTCGGAACTAGAAATTGAACTACTGGAACGTGTAAACGCAAGTGGTATTGGTCCACAGGCATGGGGAGGCCGGTCCACGGCGTTAGCAGTTAACATAGAGACTCACCCTACACACATAACTTCCCTTCCAGTAGGAGTCAACCTGCAATGCCACAGCGCCAGATTAAAGAGTGCAATTCTCTGAATATTCTACACAACATATGCCTGTAATATGGAGTAACAACAAATATGAAACACGTGACCACACCACTTACCGATTCAGCAATTAAGGACCTGCATACTGGAGATGAAGTTCTACTGACTGGAATCATATACACAGCCAGGGATGCCGCACATAGGCGCATCGTTGAAGCTGTCGATAGGGGTGAAGATCCCCCTATAGATTTGGAAGGCCAAATAATCTACTACGTAGGTCCGACTCCACCCAGACCTGGGGAGGTTATAGGATCGGCTGGGCCTACCACTGCCTATAGAATGGATCCCTTCACACCAAAATTGTTGGATTTGGGCATTAAAGCAGCTATAGGTAAAGGCGGACGGAGCCGTGAAGTCAGAGACTCTCTCATGGATCATAAGGCTGTTTATTTCGGTGCCATAGGGGGATCAGGAGCATTCCTGTCCGAGACAATAAAAAATGTTGATATCGTGGCCTATGAGGACCTCGGAACAGAAGCCATACGCAGATTAGATGTAGAAAATTTCCCAGTTATAGTGGTTAATGACATCTACGGCAACGATTTACTGGAACAAGGTAAAGCTGAATGGCAAATACAAATGCCTCCAGCCGAAAATTGACCACATCCAAGGTGACTCTGTACTGCCTATAGTCAAGAGTCACAGATATTCATTAGCACCCATAGCCCTCTACTAAATTTCTAAGATGAACGCGACTCTGCTCTAGAACAGACCAATGAAATTGCTCCGTCGTTTACCATTAATTAAAGAGCTTATCATAGTAGGATCAACATACCTGCTTTACATATCAACAGGGGATTTGATACATAAAGATGTTCTATCCGCTGGGCAAAAAAACGCCATTGTTATCATAGAAATAGAAGAACTACTCGGTATATTCCGAGAACATTATATTCAAGCATGGTGGCTAGCAAATATCAGATCCTTCACAATAGTGATGAACTGGATATATACAGCTGGGTTTTGGCCAATTGTAGGCACTGTGTCGATATATGTGTTCTTCAAAGATAGAGATTTGTATTATCGATACAGGACCACCATGATCTCGTGCTATTTGATGGGAGTCGCAATTTATTGCATATTCCCATTAAGCCCTCCCAAGACCGTTCAAGGCTTCGGGTTTGTGGATACTATAGCGTTGTTTGGACCATCACAGTATCACCTTGCCACGGACACCATTAGCTATAATGCGAACGCTGCAATGCCAAGCATGCATGTAGGTTTATCAATAATACTGTCCATGACATGGAGCAATGTACGTTCATTTTCGACCAGAATAGTTCCCACAGCATACGTTTCACTAATGTGTTTGGCAGTTATAGTTACAGGGAATCACTATTTCTTAGACATTTTAGCGGTTTTACCTATAGTATGGTTAGCAATTTTCATAAGCAAGAAATGCATCCACGGCACCGAGAGATACAGATACCTCTAAGGCATGCTTTGGTTCACCACGCCCGACATCTATTATGCGGAAACTGCCACTTTAGAAAGCATTTTGCTTGTGGAGATTATATGCCTATTTAATCCCATACTTTTAGCGTCCATGCCCATTGATAAGCCAACTATTTGAGGTAAATGCAATATAGGCAAATCAATGGTAGCCTTACGTTGTGCTGCAGCCTTAGGTTGAAAGCCGTCAAGATTCAAATGGCAAAGTGGACATGGCGTTACCATCACATCTGCCCCAAGCTCCTTAGCATCCAGAGTGTGATTCGCAACCATATTTACAGAATTGCGTTCGTTAATAGTCAATATCGGAAAACCGCAACACTTAGTTTTACCCTCAAATTCCACCACTTCTGCACCTAGCACCTCTATTACTCTTTCAAGAGAATCTTCTCTTTCCGGGTGCTCATCAAATCCTAATGCGCCAGAAGGTCTAATTATGTAGCAGCCATAAAAAGGAGCTATCTTAAGACCAGACAATGGTGTGTTGACATGGCTTTTAAGAACATCCAGTCCTAAATCCTCAACTAAAATCCACAAAAGGTGTTTGACTACTACCTCACCTTTGTATTGTAATCCTTCCTCAGCAAGTATTTCATTTATTTCGGCCATATATGACGCGTCGTCAGCCAGACGTTTATGTGCCTGACTCATGGTACCTTGACAAGTACTGCAAATGGTCATTATTGGCAGATTCATTGCTTCAGCCATGGCAAACGTCCTGGCATTAAGTGTGTCACCCAGTTTTTGGTTCTTCTCCTGAAGCACCCCTGCACCTGTGCAGGAAGCTCCTTCCATGACCTCTATATCTATACCCAAACGTTCGCACACGCTTACAGCGGCCGGGTACAATTCCGGACACCCACCGCGTGATACACAACCCGGAAAGAACGCATATTTCATTACTCACCATCCACTTTCTCGAAGATACGACGCACCTTGTCTGCCCCTGGAATAGATTTGTGGAATATAGGCGGAACCTTACCACGGCGAAAAGCCCTTATCCCCACAGGCAGAAGACCCAACAGGGCCGGAATATTGAACATTCCAAAGGTCTTGATAGGCAAACGTAATTCATCCAAATGACCACTTTGTTTGATAGATTCAGTGAATGCCTCTGTGTGCCTTGCACCATTGTTATCGCTGTATCCAGCGACAATCGCCTTGTCCCTCAAACTCATTATACGGTCCATAGGAGCGACACCCTTAGGACAAACTTCCACACATTCCATGCACCTAGTACAGTCCCATATCCCACCTGATTCACTATACATACTGAGGCGCTTATCATCAGCATCATCTCTAGGGTCTCCAACAAACCTGTAAGCCTTGGCCAAAGCGGCTGGTCCCAAGAAATTCTTATCAACTTCCAAAGCCGTACAGTCTGACACGCACGCTCCACACATTATGCAACTCATGACTCCTGTAAGATGCAGCATGGACTCGCTGGATGCCGTGTATTCCCTTTCCGGTTCCTCTCCATGTGGCTGAAGATACGGCTGTACTGCCCTGACTCTGTCCCAAAATGGTTTCATGTCAGTTACAAGATCTTTGATAACAGGCATATTACCCATGGGTTCTATCGTCACTGGTTTGCCTTCGGTGCTGACATCAGTTATTTTAGTTTTGCAGGCCAATTTGGCATGGCCATTAACTCTCATGGAACATGAACCACAAATAGATGCCCTGCAAGAACACCTTAGAGAAAGTGACCCATCAACCTCCTCTCGCACTTTTATAAGTGCATCCAAAACCGTAAAGTAGTCCTCTACCTCTAATTTATACTCCTGGTATATATTAACCTGATCGTCGGATTCAGGATTAAATCGCTTTACGTTAAGGGTTACTTCCATATATATCCTCCTGAGCAAACAATTAAGCTCTCAGTTTAATTATGATATCAACCTTCTACACGCAGGTGTCAGTGAACTCCCGAAATATTAGTTCAGCTAACTTAAACTAACATTTACGGGCACAATACAGTGGCCTAATACGTGTCTAAAGACCACGCCAAATATATCAGATAGTGATGATTTTTACAATCGTCACTCAAAACTAAATACGTGGATAGCCATCAATAGAGCTGCTATCGATTTGCCATCCTGAATATCCTCTGAGCGAATAAGATCTGGGATGTTTTCCAGTGGAACGGGTATCACTTCGATGTTTTCATCAATGTCAGCAGGCAATACACTCTCGATAAGCCCAGTAGCGATGTAGGAGTACATGTATTCAGTACAAAACCCTGGTGCTATCCAAAAACCTGTAATATTCTGTAAATGGCCGGCAGTGAAACCGATCTCCTCCTGCAATTCCCTCAGTGCTCCATCTTCTGGTAATTCATCAGGTTCCAAGCCTCCCGCAGGGACCTCCAATAGAAATCGTTCAGGAGCCTTGCGATATTGTTTGACCATCAAAACCCTTCCCTGTTTATCTATAGGTACCACAACAATAGAACTGGAGTGCTCTATAATCTCCCGGCTGCTGGAACCGCCATCTGGCAAAGCTACTGTGTCGATACGGAGAGACAAGATCTTACCTTCATAAATACGTTGGCTGGCTGTTGTGATTTCCTCCAATGTACATTACCTTTCAGGTTATACTAGATTTAACAACTCGATTATGTGCCTGGGTTTAGTCTATCGGTCAGCACAGAATAGAAGTGATGCGTTGGATTAGCCCTAAGGAATCGAGCTGTGTGTGGACTCCTAGAAATCGACACCGTCTGCCCATTATTCACATCTAAGTCAATCCTACCGTCTACACTCATTACGGCCTTGAGGTCTGATTTAACTGTAATGTCAACACGTGAATTCTCTTGTAGGATTAGTGTTGAGGATAAGCCCATGTGAGGTGCAACAGGATTAACCAAAATGTTTCTGGACTCAGGATCTAGGATCGGGCCACCTACAGATATGGAATATCCGGTGCTACCAGTAGCAGTGGCTACTATAACTGCGTCGGAACGATATGTAGTCACAACAGAGCCATCAACGGAAACTTGTAAATGTACTGGCCTGGAAATCCAACTACGCCCAACAACAATATCATTTAGGGCCTGGTAGACACCGCCAGATTGCACTATGTCATTATCGTAGAGACTCGCTTGCAACATAGACCTTGTCTCTATTCTCACATCTCCGGAAAGATAGTTGTAGATCTTATCACTCGCTTCATTAGCACTAAGCTCAGTCATGAATCCTATTCTACCTAGATTAACACCTAGTATTGGTATCCCCATAGGTGCTGCGATCTGTGCGGCAGCCAATATAGTGCCGTCTCCACCAACAGTAATTATCAAAGACATCGATGGTGGCGGGGCAACAGTCGTCAATTCAGATGTAGATATCACCCAGGCAGATCCGTCCATACCCAATGTTGACATCAACTGTTTTACTATATCGCTTGTTTTGGCATTGCTAGGGTTATAAATTATCCCTACGTTAGCACTATTAAACACAGATCTACCTTCTGCTACAAAAGCCCAATAACTCTATGCTTGAAATTGAAAGAGTTATGTGTATTTCGTTCAGCCTCTATGGGTTTTATAAATATAAATGCAAGTTACATAAGCAAAATTGCTGTCGCCTTTTCGGCTAACAGTATTATGCTATCCGGGAATATACCGAAGATCAGCATAGCTAGGCCAGTAGCGCACACTGTGACCATGGGTATAAAAGATACATGGATTCTTTCTTCCGTTTCTGTATCCACCATGTATATAAACCTGATAATCCGCAGATAATAGTATGCTGAAATCGCACTGTTAACGACTCCCAAAACAACTAGCCAAATCAACCCGCTATTAACAGCAGCACTGAATATGTATAATTTGCCCATGAATCCAACCGCTGGCGGTAGACCCAACAATGAAATCAGTGCAAATGCCATTATAACGGCCAATATTGGAGAACGTTTACCCAATCCAGTGAAACTACTGATTTCTTCACTATTAGTGTGATTGGATACCGCAATAACCACAAAAAATGCACTTAGGTTAGTTATCGCATAGGCCACGAGGTAAAATAATACACTGCTGGGGCCAGTGGACGATCCTCCAGATATAGCAACGGATCCGATAGCAGCCACACCCATCATCAAGAATCCTGCATGAGCGACAGTACTATATGCCAGCATTCTTTTAATATTGGTCTGGGCAATGGCCACCAAGTTACCTATAGTCATAGATACGGCACTGAGAACTGCAAATAAACTCGACCAGTCAAGTCCCATTTGCGGGAATGTCAAATAGAAAACCCTTAGTATCACTGCAAATCCTGCAGCTTTACTAGCCACCGAAAGGTAAGCAGTTATAGGAGTTGGAGAGCCTTCATAGACATCTGGGACCCACATCTGAAATGGTACAGCTGCGATTTTGAACCCGAATCCAGCTACTATCATAATAACTCCCAAGAACATTGCGTGGCTTCCGAAAGGAATATTGCCATTCACAGAACTGCCCAGTTGCTGCAATATCTCAGACAATTGCGTCGTACCAGTAAAGCCGTATGTTAATGTCATACCATAAAGCAATATCGCTGAACTCATGGCACTAAGTAATAGGAATTTCATGCCAGATTCTGTGGCTCTGGCATTCCCTAGGAACGCTGCCAATGCTGCCAGAGGTAATGCGGTAAGTTCCATAGCGATATAAATGGATATCAAGTCAGTGGTAGCAGCCAGCAACATCATGCCACTGGCGGAGAATAGCATTAGTCCATAATATTCCCCTTCTAAGTTTTTCAATTTAGACATATAGTCAGCAGAGGAAATCACCACCACACCAACAACACCCAATATCAGTATCTTGAAGAAGATAGCAAATTTGTCTACTACAAGGGTATCAAACACACCTATCATTTGGCCACCGGTATCAGCGGTTAGGTCTCCCCACAAGGTCAAGCTGAAAATCAAGGGGATCAACAATCCTACGCACGATATCCATGCCAATCGGCTTTTGTTAGTTATCACCATATCCAGAAGAATAACAACCAGGCCAACTCCAGCCAAAGACACTTCTGGAGAAAGCAGATATAAATCATGCAATGTCATAATTCAATCACCATCAACCCCCAGCCACTTGTTGTAAAGAGGATATTATAGGATCTATTCCTGATCGAAAGACATCCAGAACAATCGAGGGGTAAACACCCACCAACATAATGGCCACAACCAGGATCACCATAGGAACAGCTTCAATAACAGTCGCATCTCCAATAGAGGCAAATCTGGGTTGCAATGGGCCGAAGAAGGCTCTCTGCAACATCCACAGTATATATCCAGCCGTTATTACTATAGCAAATACCGCTAGAGCAGTTATCCAGCTCCACACCTTGAAGGCTCCAAGGAACACCAGCAACTCAGCAACGAACCCACTTGTACCTGGTAATCCCAACGAAGCTAGACCAGCAACAAGAAACCCAACTGCTACTATCGGCATACGTGCAGCCAAACCACCCAGGTCCGGTATATGGCGAGTAAGAGCTTTATCATAAACCAATCCTACAAGCAGAAATAAAAGCCCAGTAATGGTTCCGTGTGTAAACATCTGCATAGCAGCCCCGGTAAGACCTACTCCAGAAACCACACCCCCGGCGCCCAATACGGAAGATATACCCAGCAATACATAGCCCATATGGCTAATACTGCTAAATGCGACTAGACGCTTCAAGTCAGTCTGCCTAATTGTCACTACGGCCCCGTACAGGACACTGATTATAGCTATGACAGCCATAAAGCCTGCGAACTTTTGGGCTTGATCCGGCATAATACCTATTGCCATTCTTATCATACCGTACCCACCCATCTTAAGTAACACTCCGGCTAGCATTACACTCACAGCAGTCGGAGCGTCAGTATGGGCATCAGGCAACCACGTGTGCACAGGCCAAACAGGTAACTTAACAGCGAACGCTATAAACAAGAGCATAAATATTGTCCCAGCAGGCAATATCAGTGTGGCATTTTCCATCATATTTGGTAGCTCAACTATATTAAATGTACCCACGGAGAAATATATGGCCAATATACCCACCAACATGAATGCACTGCCTAGCAAGGTAAATATCAGGAACTTCATAGCCGAATATTCTTTTCGTCCACCACCCCACACGGATATAAGGAAGTACATAGGTAATAATTCTAGTTCCCAGAATATAAAGAATAAAACGAAATCCAAAGACAAAAACACTCCTGTGACAGCTGTTTGTAACAGTAGCAGCCAAATGAAGTATTCTCGGACACGCAATTGCACGCCCCACGATGCAAACACCGCACACATCCCAAGCAAAGCAGTCAACAGCACAAGAGGTGCGCTCAATCCATCCACGCCCACGTGATAACTAATATCTAAAGAGGAAATCCAAGTTCCGTATTGTTCTACCATTTCCATCCCGCCCAGTTGTTGAGAATCTGACGATCTAAACAAGCAGAAAACCACAACAGCCAACATCAATTCCACAACGGTAACCCCCAACGCCCAGACACGAATCCTGGCTGGATCCTTCATGAGCAACATAATCACTGCTGCTCCTATCAATGGTAAAAAGATTACCGTCGATAACAACATCGTGCGAACTCCAATCCAAAAACTAAGCCCATAACATAAATCCAATAACTATAATTATTACGCCCATAGACATACCAGTGCCGTAGGCCTGAATCTGACCACTTTCAAGACCGCCGATTACGCCTCCAACATTACGGCCAAGGAAACCAACCATGAGCCCAACTTTATCCACGATGTTCCTGTCAATCCAATCTGTTCCTCCAGCTATATACCTATAAAACCACTTTTTGGTCACATGATCTTCATATAATTCATCAAAGTAGAATTTTCTGCTGGCTGCAACGTACAAAGGTTTAACTGCATCGGCAATGCGCTCTGGGTCCAAGGATTTTCTGCAATACATAAGATATGCCAATCCGATACCACTAACGGCAACAATAGTTGAGAGTGCCGCTACAACGATGTTGAATTCCGCTGTATGTATAGACACCAATTGCACGCCATCCAGCATGTGTGAGAACCAGTGTACTGGAACTATGCCCAAACCCCAAATTGGGGCCAATGGATTAGTAATGAAACCAGAGATCACTGATGGAACCGCCAGACAAGCCATTGGCACTATCATTACCGCCGGAGATTCAGCCAGATGTACCGAGTGACCATCGGCCTGTGACCCAGTCTCGGCGTCAATACCGCCCTTGAATTCCCCGTGAAAAGTGAGGAACAAAGCCCGGAAAATATAGAATGAGGTCATGAAGGCGGCAACAATGGCCATACCAAAAACCAAACTTGACACCATTCCATCAGCATTTAGAGCACCTGTAAGAATTTCATCCTTACTCCAAAATCCGGCCAGTGGAAATATACCAGCGATGCTAAGTGAACCAATCAAGAAGGTAACATAAGTCCAAGGCATGTACTTCTTAAGACCACCCATGTATCTCATATCAAATGTACCAGAGGCATGATTAACACTGCCAGAGCCGAGAAACAGAAGAGCTTTGAAAAAGGCATGGTTGAACAGATGGAATATTGCAGCTTCGTAAGCCCCCAATCCTAACGCCAACATCATATAACCCAATTGACTCACAGTAGAATAGGCCAATACTCTCTTGATATCGTTCATAACTAGACCCATGGTTGCTGCGAATATGGCAGTGAAACCGCCTATCAACGCTACTATTGTCATGGCCGTAGGCGATGCTTCGAATAATGGGAAGAAGCGGGCTACCAAAAATACACCAGCTACCACCATGGTAGCGGCGTGAATCAGTGCACTAACTGGAGTTGGTCCTTCCATAGCGTCAGGCAGCCACACATGCAGTGGGAATTGAGCTGATTTGCCTGCCGCACCGGCGAAAATGCCCATTGCTATCCAGGTTATAACCCCAACTCCCAAAAGTCCTGATTTAGCTGCCTGATTGATAGAATCTATGTCAAACGCACCACCGTTGATATCCTGACCTCCCAATGTATTGGAATGGAAGAATAAATAAAGTATGGCCAACATGAATCCTACATCTCCCAATCTAGTGACAAGGAATGCTTTTTTGGCTGCAGCTGCAGCTGCAGGCCGTTGATACCAAAAGCCGATTAACAGGTAAGAAGACAAACCAACGAGTTCCCAAAAAGCATATAATTGGATAATGTTACTAGCCATTACCAGACCCAACATTGATGCAGTGAACAAGGACATATATGCGAAGTAACGCGAATAACTGTTGTCACCATTCATATAACCTTGTGAGTAAATCTGAACAGCCAGGCTAACACCACTAACAACAACTAACATCACTGCTGTCAAAGGATCCATGAGAATACCTATAGAAATACTTAGGTCTCCCATAGAAATCCATTCATGCTTGGCCCATTCTATTGGACCATGATTATCCACAACAGATCTCAGTGCCCAAATGGAAATGACAAATGCTGTACCTATGGCCGCTATAGTCAAGTAACCACTAAAGTTCCTATACTGATCAAAGAATGGCCTTATGAACAGAGATATTATTACAAAACACGTCAAAGGCAGTAGAAATATTGCCCAGACGGCTGCTTCAGTTATCATTTTTGTATGTGGCTCCAGTCAACATCGGTTATCAAAAACCCCCATATTCACAATTACTAACCATCTAAAATACCACCCTTAACCATCAGATCTTGTTCAGAGACAGTATTCCACAATGTATTAGAGCTTCCTCAAAATCTCCTCTGCAACATGTTCCCTACCTCTAGGGACCATAATCCTATATGGGATTCTCTCACCCCAGGATACTATATCCCCTTCAGGCAGGATTTGAGTTGGAAGACCTTCACCCTCCAACAGTTCCTTCCACATTTCCGCGATCATTAGATTAGGTGCTTTCTTAAAATCTACCCACATAACATTTAACCACTCATCAAATTAGCTTGTGTGACATCTACGGTTGCCCTATTCCTATACATTGCGATTACTATACCAAGACCCAAAGCAACTTCCGCAGCAGCAATCGTAATAACAAATATTGCAAATATCTGGCCAGTAAGCATTGTACTCAAAACAGTTTCCCCCAAAGCCAGTCCTTGTCCCAAAGCATTACCAACTATTGTTTCCGTTCCGACTGGGTCCACAGCGATATTTTGTGGAACAACATATCTACTAAATGCAACCAATGCAATGTTCACTCCATTGAACATCAATTCAATAGACATTAACACCACTATTACGTTTTTCTTAGACAAAGCCCCATAAAGACCCAAACAAAAAACTATGCCAGATAGAATAAGGAGATTCTCTAGATTCAAGATTCTCCTTCCCGTTCTCTGACTAGAGCCAGAGCCCCTATAACTGCTGCCAATAGAACCACTGATGCCACTTCCATTGGTAATACGAAGTCCATCATCAATAGTCGAGC
>CAZOCC010000035.1:0-88654 GCA_964578255.1 uncultured Dehalococcoidia bacterium
CGCCGTTTGGCCAGTTTGCCTCCACGGCTGTCATCCAAGTATCGGAATATAGTTATTCTTGCTTCAGCGATTATTTGTCTTTTCTTAGTGACATTCTTGCCGATTTCGTTAGGAATGCTCGGCCCGTTCGTATATGTTTCGGTTAATATTTTTTTGATTCTGTTCTCTGTTTCATTTTGGCGAGGAGATAGAGGAGGAATGGAAAAACGTTGGCGGGGTAAAAAAATAGAATAATCAGCACATTCTTGGTTCAGTATCACATGACAGATTATTGGATCCATAGTGATTAGATTGTTCTGGTCAAGGATAAAAAGTCAAATTTATGGTGGCGTGTTGGGTAAGGAATATTTATTGCTAGGGTATTTTTGCTTTGCTATACTGTGTGCCTGACTACTAATATGTCTTAGGGAGGATTCTCCGAGATTGTCTCACAGTACGAAATACGAAACTATTATTGGATTAGAAGTACATGCTCAGTTATTGACTGCCAGCAAGATGTTCTGTTCGTGTCCAAATGATTACTTGGATATGCCTCCAAACTCAGTAGTGTGTCCTATTTGTTTGGCTTTGCCAGGTTCTTTACCGGTAATTAATCGCCAAGCAGTGGAACACGTTATCATGACCGGTTTGGCACTTAACTCCAAAATCGCTGATAAAACTGAATTCCATAGGAAAAACTATTTATATCCTGACTTAATGAAGGGATATCAGATATCACAATACGACAAACCCATCGCTGAAGGTGGATGGTTAGCGATAGACACGGATGATGGTATAAAGAAGATAGGTATTACCAGAGTTCATTTAGAAGAGGATGTAGCCAAGCTTCAGCATCATCAGGCAGAGGATTACAGCTTAGTGGATGTTAACCGATCGGGAGTGCCTCTTATGGAAACTGTCAGTGAACCAGACATGAGGTCACCAGAGGAAGCACGGCAATATTTAATAAACCTCAGATCTATACTCCAGTATCTTGGTGTTTCTACTGGCAATATGGAAGACGGAAGTTTTAGATGTGATGCCAACGTGAGCATTAGGCCAATGGGTAGTTCCGAACTATTCACTAGGACTGAGATTAAGAATATGAACAGTCTACGAGCAGTTTATAGGGCTCTTGAGTACGAGGTGAAGAGGCAACAAAATATAGTGGAAACAGGCAACAAGGTTACACAGGAAACCAGAGGATGGATAGAAGACCGAGGTGTAACGGTATCCCAGCGCAGTAAAGAATCTGCTCACGACTACAGATATTTCCCAGAGCCTGATTTGCCTCCACTTTCTACTAACCAGGAATGGGTAAGTAAAATAAAGCAATCCTTACCAGAAATGCCTAGAGATAGAAGGGATAGATTCTTGAGTGAATATGGTCTTTCTATGTATGATGCGAACATAATTACTGTGTCCAAAGATACCGCGGATTTCTTTGAAGACACATTGTCATCTAAACCGTATGACTCATCTGTCAAAACTGCCAAAGGCAAGTCCATAGCAAACTGGTTGATAGGTGATATGGCTGGTCTTATGAATTCTTCTAATACTGGTATTAGAGATATGGTTATCACTCCTGAAATGTTCCGTCATTTTATTGACTTGATAGATGATAATGTAATTAACGGTCCAGCGGCTAAGGCGGTATTAGAAGAGATGTTCGCGTCTGGTAAAGAAGCGGCATTAGTGGCCGAGGAGAGAGGATTGACCCAGATAAATGATATGGAATTCCTTGAGTCTACCGTAACAGACTTACTTAATGAAAATGAACAGGCAGTTAAGGATTTCCTTGGAGGTAAAGAAAGTGCTTTGGGTTTCTTGGTTGGTCAAGTTATGAAACGGACCAGAGGCAGGGCTAATCCAGCCCTTGCAAATGAAATTATTCTTAAACGTCTCAATCTTGGGGGGAAGTCATAATGGAATCTTTTTTGCATATAGGACAAATCCTGGTTTCTATTCTATTGGTCGCTATAATCCTGATTCAGATAAGGGGACAAGGTTCAGGATTTTTCGGTTCTGGTCAGGCTTCCTTCAGGACTCGGCGAGGAGTTGAAAAAACTTTGTTCCAGTTCACTGTTGTACTGGCTGTTTTATTTACTGTGCTAGCTATTATCAGCGCGGTTGGCCCTAGATGGATTTCTTAATGTTAAGGGGATAAAAACTATACTATATTGATTGAAATGTACTGAATTGTGTATGCGTGAGGCATTTTCACAATCCGAGCTTGCCGGGGTTCATGATGTTATTGGGGTCAAGGTGTTTTTTGATGGCTTTCAGGACTTTTATGCCGACTCCGATTTCTTTATCAACTAGTTGATACAATTTTGTACCCACTCCATGGACATATTCCATAGATCCACCTACGTTATGTGCAAGATCCATTATCTCGCCGACAGCTTGCTGCAGATTGTGATCATCTAATCCGGTATCCTCTATTACTACTGAAAACAATCCTGGATGAGTCCACAATGAGCATTCCCTTATGGTTAGGTTTCGGGAATAGGCGATTTCATGGCATCGGGTGTGGCAACTTAACACTTCACTTATTGGCAATGCTAGGTGAGGGTACGCGATAATGTTGTTGATTTGGCCCCCAGGTCTCGGGTTTATATTATCAATGTGTGTTTCTTTGAATTTGTAAGCTGAATCATGCCTAGTATTCCAATATTCTTCTGTTAAGTATGGTCCAATATCTACCCCTCCGGCATCTAGGCAAGTAGTTGAAGTGTGTGTTGCTTGAACTTCGATTTCGTCTAGATGTCCCTCAAACATCATGTATAGCAGGGGCTGACGCTTGAGACTGTCGGATTCATTCGTGTTCACCCTTGGATTCGGTTCCTCTGTTAGGTCTATCAAGGCTGGTTTTAGTCCGGATGAGAATATGTTAGTGAGAGCTAGGAATCCTTTCTCGAATGTACCAAATGAGAAAGTTTTGAATATGCGAGCTTCAGGTATCGGGAATGCTCGCAGTGTTGCCTTTGTAATGATGCCGAAAAATCCTTCTGATCCTACAAATACGGATGCCAGGGATGGACCTACAGAGCTCTTCTCCACTGATCTGGTTTGCAAAATGTCCCCAGATGGTAAGACCACTTCTAATCCAAGAACCTGATTTCCCATCGAGCCGTATTTGGACGCCCTGTATCCTACACCATTGGTCGAAATAGCACCTCCCACGGTCGCTATGGGCAAACTGTATGGATCGTGTCCCAACATTAATCCGTGTTCATGAAGTGAAGTATTAACATTGCCAAGTATAGATCCACTCTGTACGACAACATTTTGATCGCCTACGTTGATCTGTTCTATAAGGTTCATGCGGTTCATGTGCACAGCTATCCCGCCTCTTGTTGGGGCCACGGCTCCCATCAATCCGGTACCGGCACCGTAGGGTATGAGTGGTATAGAATTCTTATCCGCCAATTTGACAATTTCACTCACCTCTCTAGTGGTAGACGGCATTACCACAGCAGATACTCTAGGGGATATGGGATGGGAGTTTGAAGGGGAGAATAGAGTAAGGGCATCTATAGAATAGCGATCTAGTGATGCCTCATCGCATAGGACATATTTAGATCCCAAGACCCCCTTGAGTGCTGCAATTACTGAATCTGGGATCACGCCAGTGCCCTTGTTAGAGATCGCCACAGATCAACAGGCGCACGTAATTGATTAGAGCCCCTTGCATATTAACTGAATCTCCATTTCGTACCTTCGGGGGAGTCTTCTATGGTTACTCCTAAGCCCTCTAGTTGAGTTCTTATGGAATCACCCAGTTTGAAATTCCTTTCCTGACGCAACTGTGAACGTGTCTCAACTAGGATATCTATAAACTTACTGGCATCGTTATCTTTATGTATTTTGTCTTCCAGTGAAAATCCCAGAACTGACATCATTTCCTTTAGGGCGAGTTGTGCTTTGTTAACAGGATGCCCAGTTTCTTTTTCTCTATTTATTTGTCTGACTAATTGGAACACTGATGCTAACGCTTGTGGTGTATTTAGATCGTCATCCATTGCAACATTGAAGCCATCACTGTAGGGTTTTGTATCCGGCTCATTCCCTGTAACAGAGGCGTCATTATCGGTATTAGTGGGATCTTTTCTCAGGGCATTTAAAACTCTATCCATGGCTATTTTGGCTGCGCCTATCCCATCAGTAGTGTAGGCGGTTGGAGATCGGTAATGTGATGTCAGGAAGTACATCCTGAGAGTATCGGATGAATGTGAAGTCAAGGCTTCCTCACAGCTGATGAAGTTGCCCATGTGTCGTGTCATTTTTTCAGAATCATCGTCTGATAATCGTAATAAGCCGTTGTGTAGCCAGAATTGCACGAAAGGGGAATCCCCAGTATGCATTTCGGATTGGGCTATTTCGTTCTCGTGATGCGGGAATATCACGTCTTGTCCTCCACCGTGTATGTCAATCTGGTTACCTAGTAGAGTTAGTGACATTGCCGAGCATTCAATATGCCAGCCAGGCCTCCCGGCTCCCCATGGAGTTGGCCATGAAGGCTCCCCTGCTTTAGATGACTTCCATAGAGCGAAATCTAGAGGATCTTCCTTTCTATGGTCTATATCTATACGGGATCCGGCCTGCATTTCATCTATGGGACGCCTGGACAGTTTCCCATAATCTAGGAAATGTCTCACTCGGAAATATACGTCACCATCGATTTCGTAAGCATCCCCTTTTCCAATAAGGTTTTGGATTATGGTTATCATTTGATCTATGTAATCGGTCGCTTTCGGATAGTGGTTTGCTCGTTTTATTCCAAGAGCATCCATTTCTGTCAGGAATTTCTCGATATAGAATTGTGATAGTTCCTCAATCGATTTTCCTTCACTACTAGCCACCTCTATGATCCTGTCCTCGATGTCTGTGAAATTCTGGACATGGTTGACCTTGTATCCCTGATATTCTAGATACCGTTTCAGTACGTCAAAGAACACGTACGATAGTGCATGCCCTATGTGGCACGGCCCGTAGAGATTGGGGCCGCACACATACATGGAAACGGTTTCATTTAGCGGAGCGAATTCCTTTTTGGAACCCGATAAAGTGTCGTAGAGTTTCATTTTCTTTCCTCTAATGTTGCAATGGCCAATGCTGCGATGGCGTCACCTTGTCCGATATGTCCCAGTTTGTCGGCGGTTGTGCTCTTGACGTTGATTAGGGACTTATCTACTCCAAGATTATTGGCTATGGCTCTGACCATGCCAGGAGCAGAATCTGTGAGCCTTGGCTGCTCACAGATTATTGTAGCATCAAGGTTTGATAGGCACCAGAGATGTTCTCGGATAATCTTGGACGTTTCTTTTAAGAATTTCGTACTAGCGATATCCTTAAAACGGGGGTCAGATGATGGAAAAAACTGGCCTATATCCCCAAGCCCTGCTGCTCCCAAGATTGCGTCCACGATTGCATGGATCAGGACATCTCCGTCACTGTGACCAGCGAGGCCTTTAGCGAATGGAATATTTATTCCTCCAATCCAGAGTGGGATATTCGGTTTTAATTGATGTATATCGTAACCTATTCCTGTCCGGATCTTCACAATTCCTCCAATTATTGTTCTTGTGTCAAGCTACTGTTTTTGGCGATTATCATTGCTGCTACTGATAAATCCAACCTGTTGGTAACCTTTATGTTATCTGTTGATCCCTCGTATATCTTGACTGTTATCCCTAATTGTTCAATTAAGGATGAGTCGTCAGTAATGCCTTCACTGAGACCATCATAGGCTTTCTTTATCAAGTCATAAGTGAATGTTTGCGGGGTTTGGGCTGCTCTGAGCTTATCCCTAGGCACAGTTGTTTCTATTGTATCATTACTGGATATTGCTTTAATTGTGTCCGTAACAGCTATTACAGGTATTGCCGCTCCGTACTTCAGAGCCAGGTTGATGCCATTTAGAATAGTTTCCTGATTGACGCATGGCCTCGCTCCGTCATGGATTATGACTAGATCACATTTGGACAACTGTCTTAATCCGGCTTTTACAGACTCCGATCTGGTGGCTCCACCAGTGCATATGTGTCTCAATTTGGACCATGAGCCATTATTTTTAAGGCTGATGCCTTCGCTCATTTTGTTGCTAGACAATACCAGGACTATTTCGCCTATATGAGGGCAGTGTTCAAAAACAGATATTGTGTGTGCAATTAAAGGTTGGCCTAACAGATCGACAAAGATCTTATCAATAGGTGGAGAATCATCTGTAGCCATCCGCTGGCTGTACCCAGCAGCTACTATGATTACACCTATTGAAGCAATGTCTGGTTGAGTTATCGCAATTCCGGTTTTGTTATCCAATAACTGATACTCCATATTCCAGATGCGGTTATAATAAACTATAATCAGCAGCCAAGTCTTATCAATATTATACGATAGTATGAATATGCATTTACTGGGATTGTAGAACTTGACCCGAAATGTGAGCTACCATATTATGAATTGGGTTGGGCCATGATTCCCATAAAGCAGGGAATAGCAGGTTCTTTTTATTGCAGAAACGACGGAAAGACCGTATCCGTATCGGGGAGTAGCCCAGCGGTAGGGCGCTTGTTTTGGGAACAAGAAGTCGGGAGTTCGATTCTCCCCTCCCCGACCATGATAGCTAGATTTCTTCCACACATAACTCTCTAGTAATCGGCAAAAACGAGAACCTTTGATAGAGTAGGTTTACCAGGTTTCATATAATTGGCCATAGATAAAATAATAATTGGCCAGTTAGGTTGACAAAATGTCAAATTGGCTATAGATTTACTAGTCTGCGCTCGCTTGTCGTGCGTGGGGATATTTGTTGAGCTTTTTGGGAGCATTTAATTGTGCCTACTGTAAATCAATTAGTAAGGAAACCTAGGGTGCGAATAGTCAAGAAGACCAAAGCACCTGCTCTTAGGTATGGTTTTAATTCTCTAAAAAATGTTGTCAAAAGGACCAACGGATCACCTCAACAAAGAGGAGTGTGCGTACAGGTCCGGACAGTTACTCCCAAGAAACCCAACTCTGCCTTGAGGAAGGTTGCTAGGGTAAGACTGGCTAATGGTATGGAGGTTACTGCATACATACCCGGAGAGGGCCACACTTTGCAGGAACATTCGGTAGTATTGATACGTGGTGGACGAGTTAAGGATTTGCCAGGTGTCAGATACCATATAGTTAGAGGGGCTTTAGACTGCACGGGAGTTGCGGATCGTAAAAGGGGACGCAGCAAGTATGGGACCAAACATATGGCAGGACCAGGTAGGTAGGAAAAAATGGCTAGGCGTAGACGTGCACAAAAAAGAGAGATAACCCCAGACCCTAAATATGGTAGTGCATATTTAGCGGGCTTTATAAATAGAGTGATGACTAGGGGAAAGAAGTCCGTTGCTCAACGTATAGTGTATGACGCACTAGATATTTTGCAAAAACAGAATTCTGGTGACCCCATGGACATGTTTAATCAGGCTATGAGAAATGTTACCCCTCAGTTGGAAGTCAAGCCCAGGAGAGTCGGAGGGGCCACATATCAAGTTCCCATAGAAGTTCGCAGTAGCAGGCAGCAGTCTCTAGCAATGCGATGGATTCTAAGGGCTAGCAGAGCTAGATCTGGGCGTCCTATGGCTGAGAGGTTGGCTATGGAGTTGGATGAGGCGTCTAAAGGCCAAGGAGCCGCCGTTAGGAGAAGAGAGGAGACCCACCGAATGGTCGAGGCTAATAGAGCCTTCGTACATTATAGATGGTGAGTATCCCTTATAGCGTGGATTATCGATTGCCTCTCTCATGAAACTGGGGAGGATTTGGAGAATTTTCCGATGGATAATATAAGAAATATAGGATTTATTGCCCATATAGATGCTGGCAAAACTACTGTTACAGAGCGGGTACTGTTTTTCTCTGGCCGTACCCACAAGATTGGTAATATTGATGATGGAACTACTGTGATGGACTGGATGTCTCAGGAGAAGGAAAGAGGCATAACTATCACATCTGCTGCTACCACATGTGAATGGAATGGCCATTCAATAAACATAATAGATACACCAGGACACGTTGATTTCACCGCAGAAGTGGAGAGGAGCCTACGTGTTTTGGATGGCGCTGTGGTTGTTTTTGAATCGGTTGCAGGGGTCCAGCCACAATCAGAAACTGTCTGGCGACAGGCTGACCGGTACAGAGTTCCCAGAATGTGCTTTGTTAATAAAATGGATAGGATGGGAGCCAATTTCGAGCGAACAGTGGGCATGATATCGAGTCGATTAAATGCAAATCCGGTTCCTATACAACTCCCTATAGGTTCGGAGAGTTCCTTTCGCGGCATAGTGGACCTTGTTGATCAAAAAGCATTGATGTTTCCAGATGATGATAACGACAGTAACTATACTCCCATCGAGATGGATTATCCCGAGGAAATGTTAGAAGAGATTCAGGCTTATAGGGATAACTTGTTGGAAAAAATAGCCGAAATAGACGATTCGATAATGGTCAAATATTTGGACGAAAAACCGATATCTGTCGAGGAAATAAAACAGGCCATTAGGAGAGCAACTATTAATAACGACATGGTGCCAGTTTTGTGTGGTACAGCTCTCAAGACTAAGGGAGTACAGGCAATGTTGGACGCAGTATGCGACTATATGCCATCACCCCTTGATGTACCTCCTATGGTTGGCGTGAGTGTAAAATCCGGGGATCAGGTGGATATACCTGCTACTCAAGAATCCTCATTCTCTGCATTGGCCTTTAAAGTCATGATAGATCCCCATGTTGGTAGATTGGTGTATCTCAGAGTCTACTCTGGAAATATCAAAGCAGGAGCTTCTGTTTATAATTCCACCAAAGGGATCAAGGAACGACTAGGCAGAGTACTTACCATGCACGCCAATAGGAGAGAAGAAGCCCCAGATATATCAGCAGGTAGTATCGCTGCTGCAATAGGTTTGAAGAATACGTTTACTGGAGACACAATTTGCAGTGAAGATGGTGCTGTCATCTTGGAATCTATTCGTTTTCCTGAACCGGTAGTGTCGGTAGCAATTGAACCGAAAACTAGGATGGATCAGGAAAAATTGATAGATTCTATGATCAAACTTTCCGAGGAAGACCCCACTTTTAGAGTAAAGGTTGATCGTGAAACTGGCCAAACTATTATGTCTGGTATGGGAGAATTGCACTTGGAAGTCCTCGTGGAGAGATTGAGGCGAGAATTTCAAGTTGATGCCAATATAGGACGACCCAAGGTGTCATATCGTGAATCCATTACCTCTTCTTCAAAAGCAGAGGGGAGATTCGTGAGACAAACTGGAGGCCACGGCCAATACGGGCATGTGGAACTAGAGATTGAGCCGCTGGAGAGAAACAGTGGTATAAAATTTGAAAGCAAGATAATGGGTGGAGCTGTTCCAAGGGAATTTATTCACCCAGTAGAAAATGGGATCAAGGAAGCACTTGAGTCAGGAGTAATGTTCGGATATCCTGTGATCGATGTAAAGGTTACGTTGGTAGATGGTAGCTATCACCCAGTGGATTCATCAGAAATGGCTTTCAAGATGGCTGGTTCGATAGGTGTGAAAGAAGCGATCCGTAAAGCTAATGCCGTGCTTTTGGAGCCTATCATGGCAATAGAGGTAGTTACTCCTGAAGAATATCTAGGGGAAATATTGGGTGATTTGGGAGGCAGGAGATCTCGCATAGAGGGTATGGACGGTTCTGATGAGACGAAAACCATAAAGGCTTTCATACCTCTTGCAGAAACTTTTGGGTATATAACAACCTTGCGATCCATATCTCAGGGAAGGGCAAGTCAGTCAATGGAGTTTGATCATTATGAACAAGTGCCTCAAGGGGTAGTTCAAGAGCTAGTGAAGGTGTAGAAAGCAGTAGTAATATGCCACAACAGAAAGTAAGAATAGTATTGAGGGCCTTCGATCACAAGATACTTGACGTATCCGCAACTCAGATAGTTGAAGCTGCTGAAAGGACTGGTGCAGGGGTTACCGGGCCGGTTCCTATGCCAACAACCATTAAGAGATTTTGTGTTATAAGGTCTCCTCATGTTGACAAAGATTCTAGAGAACACTTCGAATTACGTTCTCATAAGAGACTTATAGATATATTGGATCCTAGTTCTAAAACCATTGATGCTTTAACCCAACTTAGCGTACCAGCAGGGGTTGATATCTCCATAAAGTTATAGGAAGAAATCTATGATTGGTGTATTGGGCAGAAAACAAGGCATGACGAGAGTGTTCTCACCGGACGGGACTGTGGAGCCCGTGACGGTTCTCAGTGTTGGGCCATGCGTAGTAACTCAAGTGAAAACTTTACAAAGACATGGCTATCAAGCCGTGCAAGTTGGTTACGAGGAATCCAGGAAAATAAATCAACCTGAAAAAGGACATCTTAAAAGAACCTCACCATTTAAACATATTAAGGAATTCAGGGTGGATTCCCTAGGAGATTTTCAGATAGGTCAGAGGATTGATGCAGATATATTCCAACCTGGAGACGTTATTGACGTTGTTGGTGTTTCAAAAGGTAGAGGTTTTGCTGGCGCTATGAAGCGCCATAATTTTAGTGGTGGCCCGAAAACTCATGGGCAATCTGATAGAGGAAGAGCACCTGGTTCTGTAGGAGCTGGAACTACTCCAGGTAGAGTTTTCAAGGGGACTCCAATGGCTGGACACATGGGTGATAAAAAGATCACTGCTACTCATTTAAAGGTGGTACATATAGACAGTGATCGCAACTTGTTATTAGTGAGAGGATCCGTCCCTGGTGCTAATAATGGAATCTTGGTAATAAAGCAATCTAGGAGAGGTGGATAGACCATGGAGTTTCCTCTTAGAAATATAGCTGGAGAGACTGCGGGTACATTGACCTTGAATCCGGCTTTGTTTGATGTTCCTATGAACCAAGCCTTGGTTCATCAAGTTGCAGTTGCTCACATGGCTAATGCTCGCCAGGGTACCTCTTCTACAAAAACCAGAGGCATGGTGTCAGGTGGTGGAGCCAAGCCTTGGAGACAGAAACACACTGGCAGAGCGCGTCAAGGTAGTTCCAGATCACCTCAATGGCGTGGAGGAGGGATAGTATTTGGTCCACATCCCAGGAGTTATTCCCAAAGGATTCCTAAAAAGATGAACTTAGGCTCCTTAAAATGCCTATTGTCGCAGAAAATTCGAGATGATAAGTTGATAATATTGGACAAATTGAATTTGGACGATTCTAACACTAAGCACATGGTACAAGTGTTATCTAACTTAGGTGTAGACTCCCCTTGCCTGTTAGTAACTGAAGAACCAGAATTGCATGTCATTAAGTCGGCCAGAAATATTAGGCGTGTGAAAACCCTACCGTCATACCAACTGAATACCGTGGATTTATTGTCTCATGACCGAGTAGTTATAACGGCTGATGCGGTTCGTCGGGCCGAGAGAATATGGTGTGGTGAGGAGTCGTTGCAGTTGGAGCAGGTGGAATAACAATGCACATATTCGAAGTACTCCGCCGGCCACTGGTTACAGAGAAAAGCACCATTATGCAAGATGGTCAAAATAAGTACGCCTTTGAAGTTGATTCAAGGGCCAACAAATCACAAGTAAAGTCTGCTGTTGAAGCATCATTTGGGGTCAAAGTGACCGAAGTTAATATTATGACCCAAAAAGGTAAGACTAAGAGATACGGTAAGAGAATATCTCAGAGGCCTTCATGGAAGAAGGCTGTTGTTAGCCTTGATAGTAACGATAAGATTCAACTGTTTGAGGGGGCTTAAATGGCCTTAAGAAGTGTTAAGCCTACATCACCAGGAAGACGCGGAGTCGTCCTGCCTTCTTTTGATGAAATTACTAAAAAGAAGCCGGAAAAATCCCTGTTGGCTCCTTTACATAAAAAAGGAGGCAGGAATGCCCAGGGTAGACTAACTGTTAGGCATAGGGGTGGTGGATCGAAACGCAGGTTTCGGATAATTGATTTTAAACGTGATAAAATAGGCGTTCCTGGAAAGGTTGCATCTATAGAATATGATCCAAATCGTTCTGCCAGGATAGCATTGATCCATTATGTTGATGGAGAGAAAAGATATAATCTTGCGCCGAATGGATTGAGTGTAGGAGATGTAATACAATCAGGGCCATTAGCGGATCTCAGCGTCGGAAATGCTCTTCCGTTGAAACTAGTTCCACAGGGGACTACGGTTCACAATGTGGAAATGCAGCCCGGTAGAGGCGCTCAGTATGCAAGAAGCGCTGGTGCATCTGCCCAGGTACTTTCTCAAGAGGGAACATATATTTTGATGAGAATGCCTTCCAATGAAGTCCGTCGGGTGAATCCTGAATGTATGGTAACAATAGGCTCGGTAGGCAATGCGGATCACCAAAATATCAAGTTGGGTAAAGCCGGTCGGAATCGACACATTGGACGTAGGCCTCAGGTCAGAGGATCTGCTATGAATCCAAATGACCATCCCCATGGTGGTGGTGAAGGAAGGTCTGGTATTGGTATGCCTGGACCTAAGACACCTTGGGGTAAGCCTGCTCTAGGTTATAGAACTAGGAGCCGAAGGAAAGACAGTAGTATGATTCAGGCCAGAAGAACTCGTCGCAGGAGATAGATTTGATGCAAATGTTCAAAGGAGAATTGGATGTCTAGATCCATAAAGAAAGGGCCTTACGTACATCCTAAACTTATGATTAAGGTCGCCTCTCTGCAGAGAAGCGGCGATAAGACAGTCATAAGAACATGGTCTAGGGCATCAATGATAATGCCTGATATGGTAGGACTTACCATTGCTGTTCATGATGGTCGTAGGCACGTTCCTGTATTTATAACCGAAAATATGGTTGGGCATCGCCTAGGAGAATTTGCCCCAACAAGAACTTTTCGTGGTCATGCTGCAAAGTCCGAGCGAACCACGCAAGTTAGAAGGGGATAATGAATAAGGTGCAAATGTATGGCAGTTAAAGCGGTAGCTAAAAATATTGGTGTTTCGACCAAGAAAATGCGGCGGATATTAAAAGTTGTTCGTGGCAAAAAAGTGGACGTTGCACTTGATATCCTGGGTTTCCTGCCAACGCCTGCGGCTCGTCACGTTGCCAAGGCGGTGAAGTCAGCTGCCAACAATGCTGAAAATAACAATATGATGACACAGAGTGATCTCAGAATAGTAGGCATATACGCTGATCCTGGGGTAACTTTACGAAGATTCCGCCCAAGATCTAGAGGAAGATCAAGCAGAATACTCAAGCGTAGCAGCCATGTTACAGTTTTGGTTGATGAACAGGAAGGTGACTAATGGGTCAAAAGACTCATCCTATAGGATTCCGGCTAGGTATAATAAAGGATTGGCAGTCTAAATGGTTTGCGGGAAAATCATCCCAGTACCGTGGCTTGTTGCAGGAAGATCTGCGTATAAGAAAAGCCGTAATGTCGAATCTTCCTGAAGCTGGTATATCTAAGGTTGAGTTGGAACGAGGTTCACAGGAATTGGTGATTACCATACATTCCGCTAGGCCTGGAGTGGTCATAGGGCGTGGGGGTCAGAGAGTTGAAGACATACGAAAAATTATAGAGGGTTTATCTAATAGAAGAACCAGATTGAATGTTCAGGAGGTTCGTCAACCGGAATTAGATGCCCAGCTTGTTGCTATGGGTATTGCTGAGCAGTTGAGTAGGCGAATAGCCTTCAGGCGTGCGATGAATCAAGCTCTTACACGCGCTATGCAAGCAGGAGCTCAGGGTATCAAGATTATATGTTCTGGAAGGTTGGGTGGCATAGAGATTGCTCGTAAGGAAAAGGTTATGGAGGGTCGTGTGCCACTACATACACTCAGAGCTGACATAGATTATGGAATATCTGAAGCTAGGATTGCTATGGGTAGGATAGGCGTAAAGGTTTGGATATACAAAGGTGATGTTATACCTGAACCCAAAGAAATAGAAGTCCCAGTGGGCGAAGAGGAAATGCGTCTGATAGAATTTACTTTGGGCGGACAGGAAGGACTTTCGGAGGAATCAGAGGATGCTGCAACCGAAGAGAACCAAATTTCGGAAAATACATAAGGGCCGTAGACGAGGTAGCGCTCAAACCGGCAACCAGATAAACTTTGGCGACTATGGCCTAAAGGCTACTTCTACTGCCTGGGTGACAGCCAGACAAATAGAGTCGGCAAGGAGGGCTATTACCCGTCATTTTAGGAGAGGTGGTAGGGTATGGATTCGGGTGTTTCCCGATAAACCTATAACATCTAAGCCTGCAGAGACACGAATGGGCAGTGGTAAGGGGGCTGTGGATGGTTGGGTTGCAGTTGTAAAGCCTGGAAGAATTCTTTTTGAAGTATCGGGTGTTAGTGTTGATGTTGCTAAGGAAGCCATGAGATTAGCTTCTCAAAAACTTCCGATTAGTACTTCTGTGTTATCACGTAGTGACGTAATTTAGTTTGGCAGGTATGTGATTTGGATATTTTAGCAGTCAGGGCTTTGAGTGATGAGGAACTCTCATCTGAATTGAATGATACTTATAGGGAACTTATGAATGTACGTTTTCGCCTTAGCACACGCCAGCTTGGTAATACCAATGAATTGCGGAAAGTCAGAAAGACTATTGCAAGGATGAAAACAGTCATGAGACAGCGCGGAATTGTGGAGAAATAGAATGAGAGGGACAAGGAAAATTAGAGTAGGTAGGGTTGTAAGCAACAAAATGGAAAAGACAGTCACGGTTGCAGTCGAATGGCGACAACCACATCGTATATATGGTAAATCTGTGAAAAAGGTAACCAAGTTCCATGCCCATGACGAATTAGGTCAAAATAAGATTGGTGACGTTGTGAGAATAGCTGAAACTAGACCACTATCCAGGATGAAGCGTTGGAGGGTTATAGACACAATATCTACTACAGATATTGATGTGCAAGATGAGGCTACCGATGTCTATCAAAGCCTTGGTGAAGTCATATCAGAGAACACTGTAACTGACCAAGAATCGGTCGAGGAGCTCTAACAATGATACAGGTTTACTCACGTTTAGTGGTCGCCGATAATTCGGGAGCGAAAGTCCTGATGTGTATCAACGTGCCAGGAGGCACCCGCAGGAGATATGCGAAGGTAGGAGATGTGATTGTTGCTTCAGTTAAAGAAGCTCAACCGGCTGCTGCTGTAAAAAAGGGCGAAGTTGTGCGTGCGGTTATTGTACGTACCGCTTATCCCCAAAGGAGACCGGATGGATCATACATTAAATTTGATGAGAATGCGGCAGTAGTTCTTCAGGAAAATCTGAACCCGCGAGGGAGCCGTATATTTGGTCCTGTTGCTAGAGAGTTAAGGGATAAGGCTTTTATGCGTATAGTGTCTTTGGCTCCAGAGGTGTTGTGATGAAATTCAAGAGAGAAGATACAGTACAGATTATAGCCGGCAAAGATAAAGGCAAGAGAGGTAAGATACAGACGGTGTTCCCAAAAGATGGACGAGTTTCTATAGAAGGTTTAAATTTTGTTAGCCGCCATGTGCGGCCTAGGCCTGATATAAGGCAGGCCGGTATAGTTCAGAAAGAGGCCCCTATGAACATATCCAAGGTGATGTTAGTTTGTGTTCATTGTGACAAAGCAGTGAGGATTGCTCACAAATTTCTGGATGACGGTAAGAAAGTGAGAGTGTGTGGTTCATGTCGGGAAGTGATAGACTAGAAGAGAATGCAGACCAAGAAGTGTCTGCCTCCTCTCAGAATACTAACCCTGTAGCAGAAGTTACAGGCTCCAAGGCTGTTCCTAAGAGAAGGTCTCGGGCGAAGAGCCCTAGTGACCAGACGTCTGACGCGTCTTCTGGGAATGCAGATGTTGCTACAGAGATTGTAGCAAGTCAACCAGCACCTAAGAGAAGGTCTCGAGCGAAGCAGGCTGCTGATCATGAGAAAAGTGTAACTCCTGCAAAGGCAAAACCGGTATCCTCTAGATCATCTAGTAGGGCTAGAACCAAGAAGACACAGGAACCCCAGGAGGTTAGTAGTGGACCTATTTCAAGAACACCAAGATTATTGGAACGTTACAGGGCATCGGTTAAAGATACACTGCGGCAAGAATTTGGCTATGCTAACGTTATGCAAGTACCTCGTTTGCAGAAGGTAGTCTTGAACATTGGATTAGGAGAAACAAAGACCAACCCTAGAGCAATGGAGAGTGCTGTTAGGGATTTATCCCTTATCACTGCCCAGAAACCTGTTACTACTAGAGCTAAGAGATCAATAGCTGGGTTTAAATTACGGGAAGGTGAACCTATAGGGACATCGGTTACTCTTAGAGGCAACAGGATGTATGAGTTCATGGATAGGTTGCTGAATGCAGCCCTGCCCAGGATTAGAGATTTCCGAGGTGTATCTGGCACTGCTTTTGACGGAAACGGCAACTACACATTAGGTATTCGGGAGCAGGTAATATTCCCTGAAATTGATTATGGACAGATTGATAGAGTTCGTAGCCTTCAGGTTTCTATTGTTACTACCGCGGATGATGATAATCAAGCTATGCGGTTACTGGATCTACTGGGCATGCCTTTTGCCAGGGAAAATAGAACAAGATAATTTCTATGTTGTTTACATTCGTTAAAAATAAAAGTCAAATGTTGTATAGCATAATACTATCGAAATTTATGCTTGAGAACATGAATAGGAAGGAATTAGGTGGCTAAGAAATCACAGATTGCCAAATGGCGGAAAACAAGTAAGTACTCTGTAAGACATCACAATCGTTGCAATGTATGTGGTCGTCCGAGAGCCTACATAAGGCATTTTGGTCTTTGCAGGATATGTTTCCGCACTCTTGCCCTGAGGGGCGAAGTTACAGGCATTCGGAAAGCTAGCTGGTAATTGTTGTAATGAATCTAACTGATCCTATAGCTGATATGTTGACCAGGATAAGGAATGCTGTGGCAGTGAGACATGGAGTTGTCTCCATCCCAGGTTCTAATCCCAAAGTTGCTTTGGCCCAAATAATGAAAGACGAAGGCTTTATTGCAGACTACGAGATCTTAAGAGATGGTATACAGCGGACACTGAGGCTACATTTGAAATATAGAGGACGGAATGAACCATCTATTGCCGGATTGAAACGGGTGAGTAAACCTGGTTTGCGTAAGTACGTAAGCGCAGGGGATATACCGCTGATATTCGGCGGTATGGGAGTAACCATTATTTCAACTTCCCAAGGTGTTATGACTGGCCTAGAAGCTCGTCGTAGGGGTATAGGTGGAGAATTCCTATGTTATTTATGGTGAATATATGTCTAGAATAGGTAATAAACCAATCACAATTCCTCCAAATGTTAGGGTGGATATAGATGGTTGTAATGTTGTGGTGAGTGGCGAAAAGGGAGTGTTGTCTCAGTCATTTAATCCTGCCATGAATATTTCTGTAGATGATGGCATACTTAGTGTTTCTAGGCCCACAGACAGCAGGGAGCACAGGTCTGTGCATGGTCTTACAGGCGCACTACTTGCTAATATGGTTATAGGCGTTAGTGAAGGATATAGGCGTACCCTTGAATTGGTGGGAGCCGGTTATAGAGCGCAAGAAGATGGAGATGGAGTCATATTGCAAGTGGGCTACAGTCACAATGTCGAAATCAAACCCCTTCCTATGGTTGTTTTGTCTGTAGAAGGTGCTAATAGAATACATGTGGATGGAATCGATAAGCAGGCAGTTGGCGAAATGGCCGCCACGATACGTAGGGTTCGGAAACCTAATGCGTATACTGGTAAAGGCATTCGATTTTCGGGTGAACGAGTCCGTCTAAAGCCTGGTAAGGCGGCAGGTAGAAAGGCTTAGTAATGGGTACTGTCAGAAATACAAAAACTATGCGATTGCTGAGGCACCAACGTGCACGCAAGAAGTTATATGGGACCTCAGTCCGCCCCAGGTTGGCAGTTTTCAGGAGCCTGAATCATGTTTACGCTCAATTAATAAGTGATTCCACTGGGGAGACATTGGCGGCAGCCGGCAGTTTGGATTCCGAGATCAAGGCATCCAAGGGAAATTTACCCAAGATCCAGATTTCTGCTATTGTAGGCAATCTCATTGCGCAACGAGCTAAATCAAAGGGTATCAACAGAGTCGTATTTGATACGGGTGGTTATAAATATCATGGCCGCATAAAAGCTTTCGCTGAGGCTGCGAGAGAGGCTGGTTTGGAGTTTTAATGGTTGCAGGGAATTCAAGCACTCGACAATTGGATATAGATTATTCCGACTTAGAACTCACTGAAAGAGTGGTCAAAATACGACGTGTCACAAAAGTTGTGAAAGGTGGGAGACGTAGAGGATTCAGTGTAGTGGTGGTGGTTGGGGATGGTGATGGGCATGTAGGTGTGGGACTAGGTAAAGCATTCGGTGTACCAGACGCTGTCAGGAAAGGTGTTACTGCTGCAAAGAAGAACTTATTCAAGATTCCATTGAATGGAACTACTATCCCGCATCAAATCGTGGCTAGACATTGTGCATCCATTGTTCTTTTGAAACCTGCATCTCCCGGGACCGGGGTTATAGCTGGGGGAGCGGTGAGAGCGGTAGTAGAATCTGCTGGTATCAGGGATATTTTGACCAAATCTATAGGCAGTTCCAATGCTATTAATGTAGTTAGGGCTACTATAGATGGTTTATTAGGCCTGAAAAATCCTTCTGAAGAAATTGCAAAGAGGAAGGGTGTTGGCTGATTCCCCTGATATTTGGTGGGCTAGCGGCATAAGATATATTTTTCGGAGAAATCCTGTTGAGTAAGATAGCTATAAAGTGGGAAAAGAGTGCTATAGGGCATCCTAAGGTTCACGGCAGAGTGATAAGGGCCCTTGGATTGCGACGCTTGAATCAGGTAGTGGTGAAAGAGGCAACGCCATCGGTTTTGGGAATGATTCATAAGGTCAGGCATTTGGTGAAGGTTGAAAGGGGAGAGGAATGAGATTGGACCAGTTGAGAGCCCCATTGGGAGCTCGGCGTGCACGAAAGAGAGTGGGTCGCGGAAATGGTAGTTCCGGCACTTACTCTGGTCGAGGTATGAAGGGGCAAAAGGCAAGATCCGGAGGCGGAGTTAGACCTGGTTTTGAGGGTGGACAAAATCCCATTGTTAAACGACTGCCAGAAAACCGCGGTTTCACTAATATTTTTAAGAAGTACTACTCTACAGTTAACGTTGAGGCTTTGAACCATAGATTCCCGGAGGGATCAGAGATCACACCGGAGGATTTGAGAGAGGCTAGATTGATTAGAGGTTTCAGATTTCCAATTAAGATACTCGGTAACGGTGAGATGGATCATTCTATTGTAATCAGCGCTCATAAATTCTCATTGGAGGCTAGGCGTAAGATCGAAGCTGCTGGCGGAAGGGTCATGGAAATAGAAACATGATGAGGCAAAGCCATACTGGCAACGATTCAGGAACTCCCAAGTTATTGCAAGCCTTGATAGACTCAATGCGAGTCCCGGATTTGCGAGGTAGGCTACTTTTTGTTTTTGCCATGTTAGTGATTTTTAGATTTCTAGCACAGGTGCCTGTGCCTGGCGTTGAACGCGAAGCGTTGGATCAATTTTTCAGACAAAGTGAACTGTTTGGTTTCCTAGACATGTTCAGTGGTGGCGCGCTGAGGAGCCTTAGTGTTGTGGCGTTGGGCGTATTCCCATATATCACTGCCTCTATAATCATGCAGGTAATGGTGCCTGTGTTGCCACAACTCAAAGAACTTAGCAAGGAAGGCGAATTAGGCCGTCAGAGAATGAACCAATTAACCCATTACCTAATGGTTCCGATTGCTGCTCTTCAGGGCTTCGGACAATTAACTATCTTAGAACGTAGTGGAGCGATAGATGGCATAGGGCTATCTGGTGATAGTTTATTGCCGACCGTATCAATTGTGTTGTCTCTGGTTGCTGGTACAGTATTTTTGGTTTGGATCGGTGAACTCATAACTGAAAAAGGTATAGGCAATGGCATTTCTATCATCATATTTGCTGGAATAGTATCCACGTTGCCGCAGATGATAGGGCAAGGATTCTTGGAAAGGGATAATCCGGCTGGTTTGTTGCTATTATTGGCTATAGGCGCACTAACTGTATACTTGATTGTTCTGTTCACAGAGGCTGAACGGAGAATTCCTGTACAATATAGCCGATCAGTATTCAGGGGCGGCCGTATGTACAGGCAAGGAGGAGCCACATATATACCTATAAAGGTGAATTCCGCTGGCATGATCCCTCTGATATTCGCCTTTTCCATAATGATATTTCCGGGAGTTGTCGCAAGTTACTTTGTTGATCCAATGAGTAACTCTGTACTCAATCAGGCAGCAAATTTCATTCAACAGTTGTTTGATCCTACAAAATTCTTCTATTATTTTTTCAGCTTCATTCTAGTTGTGGCATTTACTTTCTTTTATGCGTTGATAATGTTTAGACAGCAAAATCTGGCAGATAGCTTGCAACGTAATGGAGGGTTCATTCCAGGCAGGAGGCCTGGCCGTGCGACAGACGAGTATCTTAATAGCATAATTGTTAGGGTCACTTGGGGGGGAGCTCTATTCCTTGGAGTGGTAGCAGTTATTCCATTTATAGTCACAACCATTACAGACGTACGGGGGCTGCAATTGCCTGCTATTAGTTTACTGATCATGGTTGGTGTAGGTTTGGATACAATGAGGCAATTGGAGGCTCAATTGATGATGAGAAATTACGAAGGGTTTATACAATAGGTAAATCAATATGAGAGTCGTTCTTTTAGGTCCACCAGGCGCAGGTAAAGGCACGCAGGCCAAGGCTATAGCGGATGCTTTGGGAATAATACATATTTCATCTGGTGACCTGCTCAGGGATAATCAAGCAAGGGGCACTGATTTGGGTGTTACAGCCAGGTCATATATGCAACAAGGTCTACTTGTCCCAGATGGATTGATAATAGAAATGATAGAAGATCGCATACAAGCCGAGGATGCTTCAACGGGATATGTTTTGGATGGATTTCCGAGAACTGTTGATCAGGCTGAGGCTTTAGCAGGGGCTCTTGGTAAACGTGGAGAGCATATTGATAGAGTGGTTAGTATAACTGTGGGTGAGGACGAATTGGTTACTAGGCTCGGAGGTAGGTGGATTTGCAGAAAGTGCCAAACCCCTTACCATGAGATTAATTCACCACCTGCTAAAGCAGGCTTTTGTGATCATTGTGACGGTGATTTGTACCAGCGAGAAGATGATACCTCGGACGCGGTTAGTAAGCGCATAAAAGTATTTAGTGACCAAACCGCACCACTAATAGATTATTACACACAAGAAGGGAATCTTGTAGAAATAAATGGTGAGGATACAATTGAAGGTGTAAGGTCAGCGTTGCTGAATGCCTTAGCCTGATACAGGTGGATATATGGATAAGGAAACACTGTTTACTCAGGTATCAACTAAAGATCGTGGAATCACATTGAAATCTCCGAGAGAGATAGATTCTATGAGAGAAGCTGGTAAAGTTGTAGCGCATACAATAGCAAAACTCAAGGATGCTATAGAGCCTGGCATTAAAACGATAGATCTTGATGATATTGCGTCAAGTGAGATTCAAAAAATGGGTGCCAAGCCGTCATTTAAGGGATATATGGGATTCCCGTGTACGATTTGTGTGTCTGTTAACGACGAAATAGTGCATGGTATTCCAGGCGATAAAGTTATAATGGATGGTGATCTGGTGAAAATGGATGTAGGGGCTGTCGTTGATGGATTCCATGGTGATTCTGCTGTTACTGTGGGGGTGGGAACAATAGCTCAGGAACTTAAAGACCTCATGAGTGTGACGGAGGAATCGTTGCGGTTGGGTATTGCTGCTGCAACCGATGGTTGTCGCATAGGTGACATTTCTTGGGCGATTCAGTCTTACGTAGAGCAAAGAGGTTATTCTGTGGTCAGAGAATACGTTGGCCATGGTATAGGTAGGGCCCTACATGAAGAGCCACAAATACCGAACTTCGGTTCTCCGGGTGTCGGTACTTTATTGAAAAAAGGTATGGTGATAGCCATAGAGCCAATGGTCAATATAGGATCATGGCGGACAAGAGTTTTGGAAGATAATTGGACAATTGTCACCTTGGATGGTAGCATGTCAGCCCATTTTGAAAATACTTTACTCGTCACTGAAGGTGATGCGGAGGTGCTGACTCGACTATAGTTAGATGTAAAAATTATATGGAACGTTGTAGAAGCAATGCCTAAGAAACCAGGTCTAGAAATAGAAGGTACCGTGGCTCAGTCTTTACCAAACGCTATGTTCTGGGTGGATTTGGCAAATGGCCATAGAATATTGGCTCATGCTTCTGGGAAGATACGTGTGCACTTTATAAGGGTTCTCCCGGGCGATAGGGTTTTGGTAGAGTTATCGCCTTACGACCTTACTAGGGGTAGGATAACGTATCGTTTCAAGTGAATCGTGGAGGAAATATGAGGGTTAGAGCCTCGGTTAAGACTAGATGTGAAAAATGTAAGGTTATACGTAGACACAGAGTTATTAGAATTCTCTGTGAAAATCCTAGACATCGTCAAAGGCAGGGATAGATATGGCTAGAGTAGCTGGAATAGATATACCGGACGGGCAACGATTGGATTACTCCTTGCGCCGTATATATGGAGTTGGGCCAGTTATATCCAGGGATGTTGTAACTAAGGCAGGAATTGAAGGAAATCCTAGGGTTCGTGACTTATCGGAAGAGGATTTGGATCGCATAAGGGGAATCTTGGATAAGGATCATACTGTGGAGGGCGATCTTAGGCGAGAGGTCAATGGTAATATCAGAAGACTTATTGACATAGGGTCGTATAGGGGTTTGAGACATCGCAGAGGATTACCTTTGCGCGGCCAACGTACTAAAACCAATGCCAGAACTAAACGTGGGTCCCGAAAAACTGTAGCTGGTCGTAGACGAGCAGGTACTAGGTAGTATAAGGAGAAGGGTATGACTACAAGGCGTAGACCTAGAGCTAGAAGGCGTGAGAGGAAATTTGTACCACACGGTAAAGTGTACATCCAATCCACTTTCAATAATACGATTGTGAGTTTAACGGATCTACAAGGTAATCTACTGTCTTGGGGCAGCTCCGGTACTGCTGGATTTAAGGGTGCTAGGAAAGGTACGGCTTTTTCTGCACAGAGAGCCGCAGAGACCGCGGCGAGGAAAGCCATGGAACATGGATTGAGACAAGTGGAAGTTTACATAAAGGGGCCAGGTGCCGGTAGGGAAGTGGCAATCCGCTCTTTGCAGGCCGCTGGATTAGACATTACCACTATCAGGGATGTTACCCCCATTCCCCATAACGGTTGTAGGCCTCCTAAGGGGAGACGAGTCTAACGCCTCGTGACCTCTCGTGGGTCCGTTAATTTGTATTAATATTAGGATGTATTTGAATGATGTCTGCGGAATTTAGAGGGAGTTTGTATGGCTAGATATACTGAAGCTGTTTGCAGGCTTTGCCGTCGTGCGGGGGTGAAGTTGTTTCTTAAGGGTGAGCGTTGCTACACCCCGAGATGTGGTGTGGAAAAAAGGCATAAGCCGCCAGGTAGTCAGCCAATGCGGAGACGTAGGATAAGCGATTGGGGGACCCAACTCAGGGAAAAACAAAAAGCCAGACAGATATATGGAGTCCTAGAAAAACAGTTCCGTAAATATTTCAGTGAGGCTCAGAGGCAACCAGGCATGACTGGCACCTATCTTCTGCAGTTGCTGGAAGAACGATTGGACAATGTTGCGTACCGGCTTAACTTCGCTGACTCTAGAAGTCAGGCTAGACAATTGGTTAGTCATGGCCACATTTTAGTTAATGATCGCAAGGTAGACATACCGTCATACCGGGTTAAGGTTGATGATTTGGTTGTATGGAAAGAATCTAGTAAAGAAACAGGAATATATGCTCAGATGGCTGATGGCATACCTAAAAGGCCTGTGCCTGGTTGGCTTAGTTTAGATCCAGAGAAGATGTCAGGGAGAGTAGTGTCTTCACCTGAGCCTACAGAGATTGATACTGGTATAGATGTTCGCTTGATTGTAGAACACTATTCCAGATAGCGGAGGAGTTTATACATGGTGCAATTAGATGTTACATTAGACGAGTCACCACGGCCCGAAATCCGGGTTGTAGAAACTGGGGATAGTTATGGTCGCTTCGTGGTGGAACCTTTGGAACCTGGATATGGCACTACTTTAGGCAATCCGATGCGTAGGGTTTTGTTGACTTCTATTCCAGGTACCGCGGTAACATGGGTGAAAATAGAGGGTATTTTACACGAATTCTCTACCATTCCTCATATGAAAGAGGATATCAGTGAATTCCTAGTCAATGTTAAAGCGATCCGTTTGAAATCGTTGGCCGACAGGCCAGGCAAAATGCGCTTGGAGATTAGTCATGAGGGGTTTGTGAAGGCGGGGGATATAAGCGTGCCTCCAGATTTTGAAATAGTGAATCCTGACCTACATCTAGCCACTATTGAATCTAATGAAGGCCAATTGTCGGTAGAATTTAATGCTGAGCAAGGTACAGGCTATAACCCGGCAGACAGACTAGAGGGTTTGCCAATAGGAGTGTTGCCTGTTGATGCAATTTATAGCCCAGTGCGCAAGGTAAATTATTTTATTGAGAGCGTGCGTGTAGGGCAAATTACAAATTACGAGAGGCTTATAGTTGATGTATGGACAGATGGCTCAGTAAGTCCTGTGGAAGCTGTAAAAACTGGCGCAGAACTTCTTTTACAACGATTGTTCCTCTTTGCGAATGCTGACAAGGCTGGAGAGGGAACTGCGGAGCGTCCATCTTTCACTGCAACAATCCCTCTTGAACAGTACAACGTTGTGATAGAAAAGTTGGATTTGTCATTCAGGACTTTAAATTGTTTGAAGAGAAGTAATATTAATGTAGTGGGACAGGTATTGGAATATCAGGACTCTGATCTCTTGAAGATAAGGAATTTCGGAGCCAAGTCTTTAGATGAGTTGCGGTCCAGGTTACGAGAATATGGCTTTACTGCTGACACACCAGAAAAGGATTCGGATATAGAGGAACAATTGGATGAAACCTCCTATACTGTTGATGTAGGTGTTGCCGTAGAGTCAGAGGCGGGTGAAGAAGTATGAGACATATGGTGTCCGGCCGTAAATTGAGCCGTCCTACTGGTCAGCGCATGCTTATGTTTAGAACACAAGTTATGGATGTTATTAGGCATGAGCGTATACGTACCACTCTACCCAAGGCCAAGGAAGTTCAGGGTTTAGTGGAAAAGGTCATAACTCTGGGGAAACAGGGAGGTCTCCATAATAGGAGACGGGCATTGGCGTTTGTGACTGATGAATCCATGGTCAGGAAAGTATTTGATGACCTTGCTAATAGATACGCCAGTAGGTCTGGAGGATATACGAGAGTGATCAAGATTGATCCTAGAAAAGGTGATGGTGCGTCTATGGCTTTACTGGAGTTGGTGAGTTGACTTCAATGTATGCCGATGCCAATCGATCAACTGTTGATGCGCTTAGACGAATGGCCGTTCTATTAGAATATGATGGCACGGATTATAGTGGATTCCAAACACAAATTAATGCATCTTCTATACAAGAGCATTTGGAGATTTCTTTGTATAAATTGACCGGTGAGCGTCATAGAGTTGCCGGAGCAGGCAGGACTGACGCTGGTGTTCATGCACATGGCCAGGTTGCGGCCTTCGATACCTGGTCTTCTATTGATGAACATTCCTTTAGTACTGGCCTGAATCATTATTTACCGTATGATATTTCCGTGAGGCTTGCAGTAGAAGTCTCACTGGATTTTGATCCCCGTAGATGGGCCATTAGCAGGGAATATCGCTACAGTATTCTGAACAGAGAGAGCAGGTCCCCTATATATAATAGATTCGCTTGGCATGTCGGTCCGCATCTTGATGTGAATGCCATGAACACTGCAGGTCAGTATATGGTGGGGCACATGGATTTCGGCCCGTTTGCGAAGATTGATATGGACCGATTAGTGGATACACATAGAGATATGTTCGCATGTTCAGTTATACGTAATGGAGATTTCGTCCTTTTGGATATATGTGCCAATAGCTTTCTAAGACAACAGGTAAGGAGAACAGCAGGGAGTCTGATTGACGTCGGATTGGGCAGGTTGACGATAGAGGAATTTGTTGGTATTACTAACTGTGGTGTGAATGGATATGCCAATAGAGTGGCTCCATCTAAGGGATTGTCTCTTATGAGGGTTAATTATTTGACAAATCCGTTTATAAACCAATCACACCTATCTATAGAGAAACATTCTGCTTACAGTGCGAGTCTTGTATGAAAACAATGAAAACTTATACTACTAAGCCATCACATGTTGATCCCAGGTGGGTTGTGTTTGACGCCACAGATAAAGTTCTGGGTAGGTTGGCTACCGAGGTTAGTGGACTTCTGCAAGGGAAGCACAAACCTATATACGCCAGACACATATTGACTGGGGACTTTGTAATAGTAGTCAACGTGTCAAAATTGAAAGTCACTGGGAATAAACTGCAACAGAAAATATACCATCGACATAGCCGGTATATAGGGTCTATGAGAGAAATTACCATGTCGGAAATGCAGGAACGTTATCCTGATCGTATTCTGAGGGCAGCCGTTAGAGGTATGTTGCCTAAGAACACTCTAGGCCGACAGATGTTACGTAGGTTGAAGATATATGCTGGAGACTCCCATCCACATGGGGCCCAGATTAAAGACATGGCTGATATGGCTATAGCCCCTAAGGTCCCAGAACCGGAATGGCCGTCAATTGCCGAGGTTCAGATGGATTCTCCTATAGAGGTTGTGTCTGATATACGTGAAGAAAGTGTCGACGAAATCGAGGTTGAAGAATCAGATGTAGCAGAGGCCGAGGCGCAAGGTGAAGAACTATCCCAGGAATCTGTTGGAGAGAAACCGGAGAACTAAAATGGTTCAGCAACAATATTATTACGGAACTGGTAAGAGAAAGACAGCTGTGGCCCAAGTCAGGTTGTATCCTGGTGCCGGGGGATTTTTGATTAATGACAAGGCCTTGGAGGATATATTCCCGTTGCCTGCCTGGCAGTCTGTTATATTGGAGCCTATGAAACTGACGGATAGTGAAGGTAAATTCAGAGTGGTGGTCAAACTACATGGAGGGGGAGTGACAAGTCAGGCAGGGGCACTAAGGCATGGTATAGCAAGGGCCCTTACAGTTGCAGATCAAGAATTGCGTCCGGTTTTAAAGAAACATGGCTTGCTTACCAGAGACTCTAGAATAAAGGAAAGCAAGAAGTACGGACTCAAAAGGGCTCGGCGAGCACCTCAATATACCAAGAGATAGTAAAGGCCTCACATTACCAGTGCAGGTAGTATTTCTTATTGTCACGTGATTATCTTCACCATTAGGAGTTGTCCGGGTTTATTAGCGACATATATTTGTGAAGTTCTGTTGCGATCAATATGTTTTCTTGTTTCTCAAGTGCAGGATCATCACGCATCACAATAGACGCTCCCTCTCTGGCTATATTGAGCAAGTCTCTATCAGATAAGCGTGCCATGCGCAGGTTAGGCAGGCCACTTTGACGAGTACCGAAGAAATCACCCGGGCCCCTGAATCTTAAGTCTTCTTCTGCCACTGCGAAGCCGTCACTGACACGTTGCATGGCCTCAAGTCTTTCATTAGCTATGGCTGACTGAGATTCCGATAAGAGTAAACAATGACTGGTGTGCGTGCCGCGTCCTACGCGTCCACGAAATTGATGTAATTGTGCCAGCCCGAACCTGTCAGCACCGTTTATAAGTATTACTGTGGCATTTGGATTATCTATCCCAACTTCCACAACTGGAGTGGAAACTAGTATATCTATTTTGCCAGACTGAAATTCCCTCATCACGATTTCTTTATTTTCCAGATTCATGCGACCGTGGAGCAAGCCCAAGGACAATTCTGGAAAAATATCTTGTGATAAATATTGAAATTCACTGGTAGCTGCACGTATTTGGAGTGTTTCTGATTCCTCTATTAGGGGGCAAACCACGAAACACTGATGTCCCTCCCCCACCTCTTTCCTTAGAAATTCGTAGGCCGTAAAACGATCTTCAGATGGTATTCTCTTGGTCAATATTTTTTGTCTCCCTGGAGGCAGTTCATCCAATACGGATAGATCCAGGTCTCCGTATAGGGTAAGTGCTAATGATCTAGGTATAGGGGTGGCTGACATAACTAACATGTGAGGGGTCTGACCTTTTTCTCTGAGGGACGCTCGTTGCATCACGCCAAATCTGTGTTGTTCGTCTACTATGGCCAAAGCCATGTCAGGAAGTCCCACTTCCTTTTGTAACAAGGAATGTGTTCCTATTATGATATCTAATGCCTTTTCGGATATCATTTGTCGTATTGTCCTTTTTTGTTTATTGCTATGACTGCCCATTAATATTCCAATAGAGATGTCTCGGTGATAAGGTGGCATTTTTAATGTGCACCAATTGTCCTGAACGCTAACTGTAGAGTTTCGTGATAGCAAGGATGATATGTAGTTAAAATGCTGTTGCGCCAGTATTTCCGTAGGAGCCATAAAAACAGCCTGATAACCGGAAGATATTGCGGGCATCATGGCGGCCAAGGCCACGGCGGTTTTTCCGCTGCCCACATCGCCTTGTAGCAACCTACTCATTGGTCTGTCTGATCTCATATCCTCCAGTATCTCTCCTAGGGCTTTTTTCTGAGCGTTGGTTAATAGGTATGGCATTTTCGAATACAGTGTTTCTAGCAGCCGGTGATCATCGTTTAATGCGATAGCGGTCCCACTTTCACGCCAGCTCTTCCTCCGCGACAGTACGTACATCTGCATAGTGAATAATTCGTCGAAGGCTAGGCGTTTCCTAGCTACATCTTTGGATTGAGGAGTCTCTGGGTAATGTGCGTTCTGTATCGCTTGCTGAAGGTTCATAAGTTTGTATTTGCGCCTTAGGGATTCTGGTAATGGATCCTCAATGCTCTTTAACCATGTAGTTAATGCGGTTTTGATGAGCCTCCTTACTGTTCGTAGGGAGATCCCGTTGGTTAGAGGATATATTGGGAACATACCCTTAGAGGCATCTATTTGCTCGTCTTTTTTCAGAATCTCATATTCAGGGGATTCAAGTACGATTCTGTCTCGGAATCTATTTGCTTTTCCGCTTAACACTAACCTCATCCCTGATTTAAAGGTGTTGGCAAGATATGGTTGGTTGAACCATACAACACGTATATTGCCGGTTTCGTCACCGACAATTGCTTCTGTTGACTTGTGTCTTCCGCCTATTAATACAGCCCTAGATTCCCAAACTTCTACCAAGAGTGTACGGTCTGTGTTAGTGTCCATGGTTGAAACCTTAGTAAGTTGCCCAAAATCGTTGTGCCTATTTGGGAAAAGATAAATGAGGTCATGGATTGTGTTTACACCAATATGATTTAGTTTAGCGATTTGGGTTTTGGTAATTCTAGGTATTGCTGATATAGGAGATGACAGACCAGCGGGGTTGGTTTTATTTGGCAAAGTTTTTGAGGTCGTTCGATTTCTTGAGGGTTCTCTATTTTTGGGAACTGGATTCTCTAGATTATCCAATGTGTGTAATGCGCGTTTTAACCAACTTGCTCTATCTTTCTGAGTCATACTATCATATCCAGAAGCTGGCAAATGGACTAGTCGTCTTATGCGATTGCTGGATTCCAAAAACTTATCTATGCCACCCACTACAGAGTTGTTCCTGTAACCTTTATCTTTTTCCAAAGAAAGGATTTTCTTCAGGGTATCTAGCGTTGTGATTAGTGAATTAGGCATAGGAAATATAGGTATGGCATATATTCATGAGCATTCCAACATCTTGACGATTCGGTCCTTGGATGAGGGACTTATGTCTCATGGGAGTAATTATTCCACCGATATGATGTAATTATAGTGTGGCTGACCTCCGTATACAATTTCTATATCCGATTTTGGGAACATGCCACGGATATTTGTGCCAATAGTGTGGGCTTCTTGCTCCAAAGTGGTGTGTCCCCAATAAATGGTTATTAGAGAATCAGGTTCGGGGTATGTTAGGGCAATTAGCTTAGGGACGACTTCAGCATACTCTTGCCCAGCGACAGTTAATTGCCCGTCGATCAGTCCTATAACATGATCTTTTTCAACTTGTAAGTTATCTAGGTGTAAATTTCGTGTGGCGAGACAGACCGCTGCAGACATGACTGAAGTAGTCGATTGGTTCATTTCGTAGATGTTTTGGTCGATGGTTTTATCGACGTTAAAGGCTAAAGTGGCCGCAATGCCTTGGGGTATCGTCTTGGTAGGAATTATTGCTACATTTTTTTGGGACATTGTTGCCGCTTGCTCGGCGGCGGCTACTATATTGGGGTTATTGGGTAGTACTATTATGTTTTCAGCTTGGATACCGTCAGCGGCATTGAGTATTTCTTGTGTGCTGGGGTTCATTGTGTCTGTTCCCTGTAATACTGCTGATACCCCTGATTGCAGAAACACATCCACAAGGCCTTGTCCGGATGCTATTGCTAACACACCTATTTCTTTCATAATAGTTGTATCTGTAGTGGAGTTGACGAATTCTTGATGCTGATCATCCATATTAGCGATATTTATCTCTGTCATTATACCTAGAGAGACTCCGTAGGTGAGTAGTGCGCCAGGATTGGTGGTATGAGCATGTATTCTCAGCGTCTTTTCATCTCCTATCACAACAGTGGAATGTGCCATAGACATTAGCTTTTCCCTAATATGGTCTATATCCATATTGCTCGAACTTAAAAGGAATTGGGTACAATAACCAAATGCTTCATGTGGGTGGTACTTCTGGTATGCGTGGTCGATATCTTGTTGATTGGAAACCGTGTTGGTATAGGGCAATTCAATTTCTTCAGGAGATTCTCCCTTCAAGACTTTGAGTGCTCCTTCCAATAGAATTGAAAAACCTTGGCCACCTGCATCCACAACCCCTGCCTTCTTTAGTATAGGTAAGAGTTCAGGTGTATTAGATACAGATACTTTGGCTGCCTTTGTCATATCTTCCCACATTGAGATGATGTCTGGGTTATCTGAGGCACTATTTGATGCGGCTTCGGCTGTATGTCTTATCACTGTAAGGAGTGTGCCCTCAACCGGATTGCCAACGGCTTTATACGCCAGTCTATTGGCTGACTCCATTGCAAGTGCAATGGACTTGCAATCCAGTAGATGCCCTTCCCTTATCTCGCTAGTAAATCCTTGAAGAAATTGTGCCAGTATGACCCCACTGTTTCCTCTGGCACCTAGCAAAGCCCCTCTAGCCATGGCAGTTACTATTTCTGAATCACTCATAGAGTTTGGGTCCACGATGTATTCTTCGATCGCTTTCATGGTGAGGAACATATTTGTTCCGGTATCTCCATCTGGTACAGGAAATACATTCAGGGAATTTATTGGTTCTAAGTTTTTCTCTATAGCTTTACTGCCCAAGAGTATTATTGATACCAATTCTCTGGGCGTAATATAGTATTTGTTAATAGTGTTTCTCTCTTGCATTACCCACCATCATGTGGTTGGTTTATCAGTGACTAGGGTTGTCACGGCATTGCTAAAATTCAGGTCTTCTGATATCCTACACGCTCGGATTGTACTTAAATCCAAGTGTGACGTCAAAGGCTTTTGGTTTATTGCTAGGGGGTAAGATGTCAGAATACTTGGTACTACGATAAGGGGAATAAAGACATGGCTAAGTGTCAGTTGTGTGGTAAGTCTGGACATTCCGGTAACAACGTAAGCCACTCTAAAAGAAGGACCAAAACGCGTTTCATGCCTAATGTACAGAGAACCACTATCGTTCTAGATGGTAAAGTGGCGCACGTCTCGGCGTGTACACGTTGTATTAGGACTCAATCGAAACCATCAAGATTTGCTGTCGCTTAATATTGTGACAGCTTGATGTAGATAAAGTTGCACGATCACTATTTAGTGATTGGAAGGCTATTAATCGTCATTTTCAAGTGGCTTCACAGTGTGTTTTGTTACACATTTTCTGGCAGTGGTTATGAACCCTGTGTGCGCTATCATACGGTGTTCTGGCCTGACGCTTTGTTGGGTAATTGACCATGGCCTGATCAGTACTTCTATGGTTTCCATAAGTTCAAAATTTAAGTTTTGGGACAGACCTTCCTGGAGTTGATGGACTTGGAGTATGGTTGGAAGATAGCTTAGAAAAATGCCTCCTGGAACAAGTGCTTCAGCGGCATTTTGCAGGACCCTCCAGGGTTCTGGGACGTCAAGAATGATCCTGTCCAGAAAAGTTTCGTTCAAGTCGGAGTATACGTCTAGTAACTTGATTTCCAGGTTGGATAGGTCTGGGTTGATGGTTTTGATATTGCTACTGGCTTTATGTATCAGATCTGGGTTGATTTCAAAGGATATTACTTTCCCGTTAGGTCCGACAGCTCTCATTAATGCGGATGTTAAGGCCCCAGAACCTAGACCAGCTTCTAGAACTTTGGCTCCAGGGAATATGTCTCCATACATCAAGATAGTTCCCAAGTCCTTGGCATATATCACTTGTGTGAAGTGCGGCATATCTTCAACAAAGTCCCTCAGAGTCGGCGAAAAAGCCAATAGTGTGTGGCCAGTGTTAGTGGGTATGCGTGATCCAAACTCCGCCCCTATGATGGCATTATGATCTGCTATACCAATATGGGTGTGGAATTTTGCGTTTGACTCTAATGTAATCAGGTAGTGCCTACGTCTCCTATCTATAAGCAATACCGTGTCACCTTCTGCAAATTTATAGCATTCTTCAACTGCACTCATGATGTAAATACTTTTCTCAATGTTTTGTCATGCGATTCAGATTTTCGTTTGAATTGAGCCAACAATGTATGTTAATAACAGTTTGGTATGATGACCTTGATCTTCAATAGCAAATGGTCATATTTGTTAATTAGAATGTTGAAGGAATGGGCCATCAAATTCATACACATAACCTAATCCACAGGTTCTCAAATACAATGTGTTTGACAGGAATCAGGGCTCTCCAAGCTCTAATATGGAGTTAGTACCCTAGACAGTTCGTATGTTACCCTGACAACTTCTTATAATGTGCCTGCTGACTGGTATCTTATACTCTACAGATTATCCAGTTCCTTCAATATTTCTTTAGGATCTGGCAGACCTTGATCGTAAATTCTCTTGAATCGGATAATCCCCTCTTTGTCTATAATAATAACTGCTCTCTTGGTCGTACCACGTTCCTCGTTGTATATGCCGAACAGCTGGGACACGTGTCCCTTGGGGTGAAAATCTGATAGTAATGGATACGGTATATTTCCCAATCCCGCAGCGAAAGCTCTTTGGGTTGGTACGCTGTCGACGCTCATGCCCAACACTTGGGCATCCTTATCCTGATAACGGCTATTTTCTAGCCTAAAACCAGAACATTGGTGTGTTCAACCACCAGTAAAAGACAACACGTGTGTTTGCAATACAACTATTTTGTTACCGCGATACTCTCCAAGTGTAATGTCTTCGCCTGTATGGGATTTGAGGGTGAAGTCTGGGGCCATGTCTCCGACTTCTGCTGTCATGTTGTGCCTCCGATAAATTATGCTTACATTATAACTCATGATACTACCAATGGTTACAAGGAATTTCTTGGTTAATGTATTCAAATATCTAACCAATTCGAACTCAGGTGTGTATATCAGGCCGTAGCTGAGTAGGGTCTGGGAGTTGTGATATAATTAGAGTGAACAGACATAATGTATTGAATGGAGTCTGATAATGGAAGAAGTTTTTAAGGAAGCATTAAACCTCTTGGAGAAAGGCCAACAGTTTGTCATTGCTACCGTAGTAGGGACGAAAGGGTCGACTCCCCAAAAACCAGGTGCCAAACTCTTGGTTAGGGAGGACGGTACTGGAGTTGGTACCTTGGGTGGTGGATGCGTGGAAGGCGACATATGGTTTGCCGCGAAGATGTTGCTTAAAGAAGGTGGTGGACCTACTCTAACTGACTATGAATTGAATGAAGATATAGCTGCTCGCGAGGGTTTGGTTTGTGGTGGTACCATGTACTTCCTTATAGATCCTGTATTGGATTCTCAGCCAGCTTTAGAGCCTATCAAGAATATTGTGGATGCTTATGGAGGAAGCGCAAGCTCCGGTCAGGCTACTCTACTTAAATCTGGCTCAGGGAATGGCAATACTGGGGACAAATTGTATATAGGTAATGATGGTGTCGCTAGAGGTACATTGGGGGATACAGCACGCGATCATGAGGTAACTACTATACTGAGAGATCTTATAGATTATGGTCGAGTCAAGAGTGTAATTACCAAGGATGGCTCAGAGGTTTTCTTGGAGGGTTATACGACACCGGCATCTGTGGTTATAGCAGGTGGTGGGCACATAGGTAAGTCAATTGCTCCATTGGTTACTATGCTGGGTATGAGACTGAGCGTTGTGGACGATAGACCAGAGTTTGCCAACAAAGATAGATTCCCAGAGGCGGACAAATTGGTTGTAGAAGATTACGCAGAGGGTCTCAGTAATCTGGACATAAGGCCTAACAGTGCGGTTATTATCGCAACCAGAGGCCATCGCGAGGATGACAGGGCCCTAGAAGCTGCAGTGCGTAGTCCAGCAGGCTATGTAGGTCTTGTTGGGAGTAGGCGTAAGACTGTTTTGATATATGAAGAATTATTAAAGAATGGCATATCACTCGAAAGGCTAAAGGCGGTTCACGCTCCTATTGGATTGGACATTGGGGCAAAAACTCCTGAAGAAATTGCACTCAGTATAGTTGCTGAGATAGTGGCTTTTCGGGAAGGAAAGCCAGGTAAATCCATGACTATGGAAGACAGATATCTGAAGAGAATAGCCGACAAGGTGGGAGTTGCGGTATAACTAGTAGGTTATGAGGGATATGTGGGCTATATTGCTGGCTGCTGGACAATCCACTCGTATGGGCTCTCTGAAGGCCCTGCTGCCTTGGAATGGTTCAACTTTAGTAGAGTATCAAGTTAAAACCCTGCTAGCCGCAGGAGTATCCAGTGTGATAGTAGTTGTGGGGCATAGAGCGCCCGACATTACCAAGGTCGTTGTTGATATTCCTAAGGTGATGGTTGTTCTGAATGAAAATTACAAAAATGGCAAAACCACGTCAATAAAGACTGGTTTGAGACATATACCAACTTCAGCAAGCGATATCCTCATATTGTCAGTGGATCAACCACGCTCTGAGACAGTTGTTGGAAGTTTGATCCAGGCTCACATAGAGAACCATAGTTTAATCACAGGGCCATATTATAGTGGACATATGGGCCACCCTCTTATATTTTCAGGGGACTTATTGGAAGAACTCTTGTCTATTCGAGAGGAGTTACAGGGTATCAGGGATATAACTGAGCGTCATAGGGACTCAATTCATCTTGTGGAAACTAACGATCATAGTGTCATGACAGACCTCAATTATCCTATGGATGTTGAGATAGCACAGGGGACCAATATAGATGGCTAGTCACGCTATGCCTATGCAATATCAGATAACTTGTTCTTCCCGTAGATGATCTATTTCAGGATCAGTTAATCCTAACCAATTATTCAAAATCTGGTAAGTATCTTGCCCTAGGTCCGGAGATGATTTTCTAGCCCCTGTATCGCTACGTGAGAATTTTAATGGCGTGTCTATTAGTTTCATACTGCCCAATCTTGGGTGTGGAACAGTGGTTACCATACCACGATGTTTTATTTGTGGGTCTTCAACAACCTTGTCTATTGTATTAACTGGCCCACATGGTATACCCATATCCTGCATATCGTTTAACCATTCCACACTGGATTTCTTGACTATTTCTTGGGACAACAATGGCTCCAAAATATCCCAATTTTGACTACGAGTCCAACCATCCTTGAAACGTGGATCGTCTATGAGGTCAACGCGGTCTATTAGGGAACACAAAAGGGGCCATTTTTCTTTTCTGCCATCTGCTAAAGCAATGGTGATATAGCCATCCTTGGTTTGAAATACTTGGAATGGAGCTGTCACTGGATGCCTGGTACCCAATGGTTTTGGCACATCCCCTGTGGCAAAAAATCTGGCAAAAGCATTTTCCAATATAGCTACTTGGCAGTCTAGCATTGATATGTCTACCATTTGGCCTTCGCCACTAACTGAACGTTCTTGGAGGGCCGCCAGTGTGCCTATTACTGCGAATAATCCAGCAGTTATATCACCTTGAGATACACCTGGTCTGATAGGAGGGCCTCCGGGTTCACCTGTTATACTCAACACACCACCCATGCCCTGGACTATTACGTCCAACGCTGGCCTATCAAAATTTGGACCAGTCTGCCCAAACCCGGAGATCGCAGTGTAAATTAAGCTAGGGTTAACGGATTTCAAGGCTTCATAGTTTATGCCCAGTTTTTTCATTACTCCAGGCCTTAGATTTTCCAAAACTACATCTGCTTTCTCTACCATCTGCAGGAATGTTCGTTTGCCAGATGGTTTAGATAAATCTAGGGTCATTCCGAGTTTGCCTCTGTTTATGCTCGTGAAATAGGAGCTTTCTCCATCTAGGAATGGGCCACTATATCTTGAGCTGTCACCGACTTCAGGTTGTTCTATCTTTATCACATATGCTCCCAGGTCTGCCAAGATCATGGAAGAAAATGGACCCGCCAGTACATGGGTTAAGTCCAGAATCGTGATATTTTTCAGTGGTTCATGCATATTCTAGTCCCTATGTATGTATCAATGTTTAAAACTCAGAACGATTTATCTTGTGGTCCAAGGAAAGGATATGTTGCGGGAGGCCTCTTTATTAATGGCTTTATTGTTAGGGTTCGGAGCGCAATTATATCATAAGTAATGTGTGCAGTTGTGTGATGGTCTAAGCGTAGAATATAATAGTCTGCTACGGAGTAATTGCAGGGTATGTGTTATGAATAAAGAAAAAGACTATTATGAAATTTTGGGTGTTCCTAGAAGTGCGTCCAAAGAGGATATACAGAATAGATTTCGGCGCTTGGCATTAGAGTATCACCCTGACAGAAATAAAGATCCCAGTGCACAAGATAAATTTAAAGAAATATATTCTGCGTATCAGGTTCTTAGTGACCCACAGAAACGGGCTCAGTACGATAGGTTTGGACATTTGGGAGTTGGATCTAGCGGAGGGACAGGCCATGGATTTGACGGCTTTGATGTTGGGGGTGGTTTCGGAGATATTTTCGAGGCGTTCTTTGGGGGTTCCGCAAACAGATCTGGTAACGTTGCCCAAATAGGTAGAGATATACGCACTAGGATTGTTCTGTCCTTCGAAGAAGCTGTGTTTGGTGTTGAAAAAGAGATAGACATAAATCGAACTGAATCATGCAGCAAATGTAATGGAAATAGAGCCGAGCCAGGCAGTGATCCAGCCAAGTGCGGTGACTGTAACGGTTTAGGTCAAACCAGGCGGGTACAGAGAAGCATATTTGGGCAGTTCTCACAAGTGGGTCCTTGTAGGAAATGTAATGGTATAGGCACCATCATACTGAATCCATGTTCACATTGTAGGGGATCAGGACGAGAAAAACGAAAACGCAAGATAATGGTAGATATACCTAAGGGTGTAGAAAATGGCATGAGTGTTAGGCTTTCAAGGGAAGGCGATGCAGGTATGTATGGTGGCCCTCCGGGGAACTTATTGTTGGAACTTCATGTCAATCCTCACAAAATCTTTACTCGGAAGGATCTTGACGTTTTTCTGGACTTGCCGATTAGTTTCGCCCAAGCAGCTTTGGGAGACGAGATCAAAGTTCCTACTTTGGATGGCTCTACTATAGTCAAGATACCCAATGGAACTCAAACAGGCACGGAATTTCGTATAAAGGGTAAAGGTGTGTCACACACACGTAATGCCAGAAGAGGGGATTATGTTGTTATTGTGAATGTTATAACCCCCAAGAAATTAGATAAACAACAAACGAAACTATTCAGGGAATTACTGGAAACTCAAGAAGGCATTGATGAAAGATTGGGAGATATAAGGAATATTCTAGATCAAAGCGGCTAATATGAATACGATATCTGGAAAAACCCTTATATTTGTTGTGGAGACAGATTGATCCAGTTGATTGGATGTAAGGTTATATGAAATGGCTTGAACTTAGCCTACAAACCCCCAAGGAATACGTAGAACCACTGTCAACTATTTTTCATAGATATGGCGATGGACGATTGGCTGTGGAATTGGCGGGTGGGTACAATCCTGATGAAGGAGAGTCCGAGCCAGATACCGAATTGGCAACTGTACGCACCTATTTGAAAGTAGATCAAACTACAACGTTTAGGAAAAAACAGATACAGGTTGCTATAGAGCTGATTAGAAAGTTATGCCAATTGTCTGACCTACAAGAACGTTACATGAGTGGAGACGAATGGCTGGAATCCTGGAAAAGTCACTTTTCCGTATTACGTATTGGCAATATTGTGATCTGTCCTACTTGGGAGTCATATCTGGCTAGGCCAAGTGATTTGTTGATAAAATTGGATCCTGGTATGGCATTTGGTACAGGTCATCACCCAACAACACAGATGTGCCTTGAACAATTGGGACGTTTAGTGAGCCCGGGTATGAAAGTCTTAGATGTAGGAACCGGATCGGGTATTCTAGCAATGGCGGCAGCCAAATTGGGTGCCGCTGCCGTACTGGGGTTAGATATAGACCCAGCTGCCGTAAAAATTGCTAAGAGTAATATTCGGTATAATGGCTTGCAGCACTTGGTTAAAGTGCGTGGCTCACATGGCACGGATTTTGATATTTCGGGCAATTGTTATGATTTGGTAGTTGCTAACCTGTATTCCAACGTGATACTTGATATTGGCAACAATTTAATGACGCAAGTGGCTAGTGGAGGCCATCTAATAATATCGGGTATTTTGAGTAAAAGATCTCTGGAAATACAACAGTATTTTGAGAACCTAGGTTGTATCATGGAAGCAGTGCATGGTGATGGAGATTGGGCGGCCTTTGTCATTGCAAGTAACAAGAGTGTTGATAATGCATAGATTTTATGTTGCTCCAGAGTGTATTGGCGATGAATTTATAGAAGTGGGCGGGCAGGTAGCAAACCAAAGTTCTAAGGTGTTGCGCTTGCAGCCACGTGACCAAGTAACGTTTTTTGATAACTCAGGATATGAATACATCGTAGAGTTGATTAGTGTCACTCAACATCTACTGAACGGCAGGATTGTTCATAGAGCAATTGGATCATCTGACCCAAGAATACATCTAACCCTCTATCAAGGCATTATGAAAGCCAATAAATTTGAGACAGTGTTGCAAAAAGGCACGGAAATAGGCATATCCTCATTTGTTCCTGTCTTGTGTAGTAGAAGCGTACCATCCCTTTCCAGGGATTGGGTGAATAATAGATATTTAAGATGGTCTAATATAATCGTGGAAGCATCAGAGCAATCTGGTAGAACCTGTATTCCTACATTGGAAGCTCCTATGTCATTTCAGGAAGTCATAGTAGCCATTAAAGGAAATGGCATTATGGCCTGGGAGGGAGAAACTGACAAAGGTCTGAGGGAATGTCTAGTTGAAAGCATCCACGGGTCTGGTTCGCAGAATTACAGCTTGTTTGTAGGACCAGAGGGTGGGTTTGCAATAGAAGAAGTTCAACAAGCTAAATCGGCGGGATTTGTAACAGTTAATTTGGGTAAAAGAATACTAAGAGCGGAAACTGCTGGACTAGCTATGGCGATGGCAGCCATGTATGAATTTGGTGAATTGGGAAATTAATTGTTTGGAGGTTGGCAGTATGGTTAAACTGGACGATGTATGGGAATCATATTCTGCTTTACAATATAATCCGGAAATCTTGGATGAATCAACCATAGACCAAGAATGCCTAATAGCCTTTGAATATGAATATCGGGAAGATGGTTGTGAGATTACAATAGATACCGATGAATTCACTGCTGTATGCCCATGGACAGGTCTGCCGGATTTCGGAGATATTCTAATAAGGTATATTCCCGATAGTAGGTTATTGGAGCTAAAGTCATTGAAATACTACCTATTGTCTTATAGGCAGGTGGGTATAATTCAGGAGCATGCTGCTAACAGAATGCTGAGGGACCTGGTGTCAACTTGTAGACCTCTCATGATGAATTTGACATTAAATTACAAATCTAGAGGTGGCCTGCATACCGCCGTAGAAGTTTCCTATCGCTCTGATACCGGGAGTTAGATCCGTCTCGGTTTTTGCGATACTAGTATGTCGGTGTTATCGATCCTGACTTCGTAGGCATCCAACGGCTCATCGGCAGGGGGAGCCAGTACCTCCCCACTCCGGACATCGAACTCTGCTCCATGGCATGGACACCTTAGCACTGGTCCGTCAAGGGCTCCATCGGATAAAGAGCAGCGAGCATGTGTGCACAGGTCCGATACGGCGTAAAAGTTGCCTTCTACCTTGGCTAGTACTAAGCGTTCGTCACCAGTTTCCACAGGCATCATCTGGCCTTCATTTAACTCAGAAGTATCCGCGATCTTCAGGAATTGTTCCAATTTTATTCTCCTTACGTTAGAATACAGGGACTTCCCAGGTTTCACAATTTGTTAAGAGTGGCATTAAAATACCATACTATCTCATATGGAATCCATATGCCATTTAACTAGTCAATTAATTTTTCGGTTACGGTCTTTGTCTGGCATGGATATAGTCGTAATTGTGCCGGCACCAAAGGTGTTCCTGTGTAACCTATACAGTCCATGCCCTAGTGATTGATTCACTACAAGGAGATATAAGCTAATGCTTAGACCAAAAAACGCTCCAGAGAGTTTTGAGCAGACCCAAGTAGTGACACCGACGCAAAGGATTACATTACTAATCGTAATGGTATTTGGTCATGCGCTAAAACACACTTTCAATGCGGCATTTTTCGTGTTATTGCCATCGATCAAAACTGATCTTGGCCTCAATAATACTCAAGTTGGAACACTTTCAACTTTTCGTGGAATTATTGGTGGACTTGCCAACATACCAGCCGGATTCCTGGGAGATAGATATGCCAAGCGACGAGCTGAAATATTGGGTATTACAATAGTAATGGTCGCAGTTTTCGCGTTTGCTCTCGGTCATGCCACAAACTTTTGGATGGCTGTTATCCTATCCTCTCTCTTTACAGTAGCAATCACATTTTGGCACCCGGCTGCCATAGCTTCTCTCTCCAAGGAATATGGTGAAAGAAAAGGATTCGCGATTGCGCTACATGGAACTGGGGGAAGCATTGGGGAAACTTTGGGGCCAATATTGACAGGATCATTACTTGCTATCATCAGTTGGCGCTTTGTGTTGCAGGGTAGTGTTGTGCCGGGTGTTGTGTTCGGAGTTATGATATGGTCAATTTTGCGCAGTGTCCCAGGAGGATATTCGTCAGTTGTAACTTTACCAGACTATCTCCGATCTGTTCTTCTTCTACTTCGCGACAGGAGATTGTTATTGGTTCTTCTATTTGCTGCTGGCTTTGCCGGCGGACAGGCTACAGTTTTGACTTTTCTGCCCATATATTTGGATGAAGAGTTCGGATTTTCCAGCGTGTCTATAGGTGTTTATTTGTCATTAGCTCAGGTTAGTGGCATAGTCTCCCAACCTATTATGGGTTTTGCATCAGATAAATTCGGGCGTAAATTGATATTGGCTCCCAGTTTGATGCTATTATCGTTATCATTTATTGGTATTAGTATGGTTCCTCCAGGATTATTTTTTGCCCTAGTGGTGTTTGCCATGGGTGCTTTTCTATTTCCTTTAATGGCTATACTATTAGCATCAGCAATAGATTTGGTATCCGTGCAGGCACAAGCAACCACGGTGTCTTTGGTTTTCGGAGCAGCTGTAGTTGTGTCTGCATATGCGCCTGGAATAGCAGGCGTATTGGCAGATTCATGGGGCACTGCCGCAGCCTTTCAATTCGCATCCGGCCTTGTATTGGTTACGGCGATATTGGCAAGCATCACAAAATGGAAGCCAGGCACATAATTGATTTTTGGTGAATACTGATCATACAAATATTGATCCCGTCAGTAGCAGTAAATAGATATCTTGATTGTTGCTATACAGCGGATGTCATAGGTTGGCTGGAATGTTGAGAAAAATTGAGGTTTGGTGCATATAATGCCAGTTGTTGACAAGTGCAATGCCATGTTCATAGAATTAAGCGAATGCGTGGCTTATGATGACTGATTTACGTCTATTGTATAACCTATCCGAGTTGGACTCAGAGATTGATACGCGGAGAAAATCGATACACTCCATTGAAGAAGCACTGGCTGATGATCATTTACTTGTGAATGCCCAAAGGTTGGTAGATAAGATAAAGGCAGCGTTGAGAAAAAGGGAACTTTTGAAGAATGATATAGAATTGATTGTTGGCTCGTATCAAGCAAAAGGGGCGTTTCTGGAGAGTAAATTGTATGGGGGGACTGTTAAGATACCGCGCGAGTTGGAGGACATGCAACAAGAATTGAATTCATTGCGCCGCCAACAAAGTGAAGAGGAAAACAAGCTATTCTCAGTTCTGGAAGAGATTGAACAAATTGAAAAAATGTTCAGTGACAAATCTGATGCACTGAATCGTATAAAAGCCGAAAGAGATAAGGAGTGCAATAGGCTTGAAGCTGAAAAAGGTAGTTTGCTCGATGATTGCTCACATCTTGAGAATGAGCGTAAGGACTTAGCATTTAAATTTGATACTGCAGATCTTGAAATGTACAATTCTGTAAGACAATCTCGCAATGGAGCGGTAGTTGCCAAGGTTGAAAACGGAGTTTGTCGAGGTTGCAGGATAATGCTACCCACCAGTGTAGTTCAAAAGGCCAAAGGCTCAGGAAGACCCGAACGTTGTCCAAGTTGCAGTCGTATATTATATGTTGGCTGATGTATTATGAAGGCTATTGGCTACTTCATTGTAGATAAAGACAGTTCCGGCGATGGGGTTCAATCCTTAGATCAGGGTACCAGTGAACCTAAGGATAACTTCTTGTTGAAGCAGTGGGCGTTTTCGGATTACTGCCATAGGAATGGTCATCAACCTGTCACAACGTTTGTGGACTATCGTGATGACTTACAAGCAGAAGATCACAGACCTAATTATATGGAAATGCTTGGATATCTAAGTAGATCAGATTCTGAATTCCTAGTGATTGTTGAAGCTACACATGTATTTGGCACCACTTTGGAATCAGCAGTAAGACGTGTTTTGGAATTGGACTCTATGGGAGCTAAAGTTCTGTGCAATGACGAAGAAATGCCAGATCCATTACAGCAAGGACTCAAGTATTGGGGAGGGTCTCGCAGTGGTACTGCAAGGGGCGACAGTATTCGCGAGGGCATGAAAGCCAAAGCGATTCGTGGTGAGGGCCTTGGTAAACCACCCATCGGATATAGGGTCGGGTCTGCAGGTAAACTGGAAGTGGTAGATGATGAGGCTAAAGTAGTGAATCTCATCTATGACTTGTATACAAAGGATAAAATAGGTATGAGACTTATAGTGCGTCATTTGAACGAATGTGGATTCCCTACCAGAAGAGGTGGCGGCTGGAGTATAGTGACGGTAAGAGATGTATTGCGGAATAGAGCTTATCTTGGTACATACAATAGATTTGGTATGCGAGTGCCTGGTAATCATCAGCCCATTATAGAATCTGGCAAATTTAATTTAGCCCAGGATATTATGGCTGCCGGTAGGCCTTCACGTGTTCGGCATTCTAAGGAACCTTTCCTTTTGTCTGGGTTGATTTATTGTGGTGAGTGTGGCAATCGCATGGTAGGTGTAAATAGGCGTCAAGGTTGGACCAGGAAGGATGGAGCCAGGCTCATGGGTGACTACAGATATTATCAGTGCCAATCCAGAACCAATCAAAGTAGGTGTAGTTATCATACATGGAGGTCCACTGTTTTAGAGGAAATGGTTGTTGCCCAAATTACAGATAAATTGAATAGCAAAACGCTACATACCAATATTCAAGACCATGATATTTTGGCGTTGCCGAGTATTTGGAAGACACAGGAGCGCCTGAAGAATCAATTTCTGAAGAATCTAGAGGATACTGCACTAGGCATTATTTCTTTACCACGACTTAGATCTATCCTAGATGATGTGGATGCAGAACGTAACAATCTTAGGGACTTGATGGCTCCCACAAGGGGATTCTTTGAAGCACTGCGTAATCGGGATAATACAACGTTACTATCTATATGGGAATCAGCCAATAACAGTACAATGAAACATATACTTGGAGCATTGGTTTCGCACATAAATGTTTCTGATGGATCTATAGACGTAAAGTTGTTTTACTAAATGTATAACCTATCAGCATTACTAGGTATTGGCGTAGATAACATTTCTTTTTGACCGACCTTTCCGGGGATGTTACACTAGCTGCTGGTTGGCAGGAGGGCTGGGTGATCGCCTCAACGTATCGTTGTGGAGGAAAGTCCGAGCTCCACTAGGCAGGGTGCTGGCTAATTACCAGGCGGAGTAATCCGACGGAAAGTGCCACAGAAATAATACCGCCTTGCAATGCAGGTAAGGTTGAAATGGTGTGGTAAGAGCTCACCGCTCCGATGGTGACATCGGAGGCATGGCAAACCCCGCTCGGAGCAAGGCCGAATAGAGGGGCTAAGAGTGCCTAGCTCGCCCCCGGGTTGGCTGCTAGAGGTTGTGAGTAATCGCAGCCCCAGATAGATGATCACCATCCCACTTCGTGGGATACAGAACTCGGCTTATAGGCCTCCCTGCTGGCCACGTTTTTGATGACCAATCACTGGCTTTCACTTAAGCGTTGGTCATCGATTGTGGCCATTCTAATATGACACACGAATATCGCTCAGTATAGAAAATATTCCTACTATGACTAGTGACAACGAACAACTGACTGATGATCTTAACGAAGAAACCATTATCAGGCGCCTGTCCGCATCTGACCTTGTGCGCAATATTGTTTTTTATCCCAATGTTCAATCTACAATGGACGAGGCACGCAGGTTTGCTTTATCTGATGCTCCGGAAGGCACATTGGTTGTTGCTGATGAACAAACTTCTGGGAGAGGTAGGTTCAACAGGTCTTGGATTTCACCGCCAGGGGCGAATATTTATCTGTCTCTATTGTTACGTCCTCGTCCTAATATTGTTCCTCAGTTGACAATGGTGGCCTCTTTGTCATTGACTAAAGCAATCCGGTATTTCTTTCAGGTTCCAGGAGACATCGGTATAAAGTGGCCAAATGATGTTCGAATACTTGGTAGAAAAGTCGGTGGTATTTTAATTGAGAATTCCTTGGGAGGGGATATGTCCGACACGTTTTCCGTAATCGGCATGGGTGTAAATGTGAATTTCGATCCCCAGCGGTATCCCGAAATCTCAGATGGTGCTACGAGTATGCAAAATTCTTTAGGATATACAATATCTAGGTTGGATTTACTTGAAAAATTGATTGAAAGCATTAACCAATTTTACAAGGAATTGAATAATGGCAAAAATTTGGTTCATGAATGGGCTGACAACTCGGACACTCTTGGGAATAACGTACGACTTACCTGGGGACACCAGGTGTTTGAAGGTTTGGCAATTAGTTTGAATGAAGATGGGAGTCTGGTGTTACAATCAGCCGATGGGTCCATCAGTGCTTTCCCATCAGGAGAGGTCAGTTTAACCCTAGAATAGGTGGTCTAAACGAATTGGCTGTTCACATGTCTCCATCTAATGCCTAAATGGCGATTATAAGTTGGCGGGACGTTTTATTAAAAAGGCAGATATTCTCCAATACCTTTGGATATTGCAGATTCAAATACATGTGCGGCTACGGCAATGTCTTCTAGAGCTATCCCTTGTGATTCGAATAACGTAAATGATTCGGGATCATATAATCTATTGGAACCGGTGTTCGCAATTAATTGGCCTAGTTCTATTACAGAATCCCATTTCAAAATACCATTGGCCACCGGAATAACTAGGTCGGAGCACTCTATTTTTGCCTGTGCTATGTCATCTGCCACGATTAGGGAACAGAGACTTATCAACTGGTCGTCTACCTCTCTTCTATCAAGTGAATTTGCTCCTGCTGCGTTAACGTGTGTTCCAGCTTTCAGCCATTCCCCTTTGATCACGGGTTCCAGGGTTCTGACATTCGTTATCGCTATACATATATCAGTGTCTTGAACTGCAGCTTGCGCTGACTGGGCTGGTTCTATGCTTAATCCTAGGGCATTGCTCATATCTGAGCAGAACTTCTCTAGCTTTTCTTTCGTTCTGCTGTAAGCTTTTATTGACTTAATATTTCTTACAGAACAGACTGCTTCCAGTTGGGTTTTTGCTTGAAAGCCTGTGCCAACTATGCCTATGGAGGAAGCATCGGTTTTTGCCATGTATTTTGTGGCTAGTCCAGTGGCGGCACCAGTCCGTATTTGTCCAAGCATGCTAGCTTCCATAATAGCCAACAAGGTGCTAGGTTTCCCGCCGTATAAGCTCACTAAGGGTTTTCCTGCTCCCATAGTCTTGAATCCGCTAAAACCGGTGTTCCCCATGACTGCTATCATCATGGTTATGCTAGTCCCATTAACCTGTGGTCTTTGCCGAGGTATATTTACAGCCAGTCCTGAACCGTACGCTTGGAAACCCTGTTCTAATTTTTCTATTGCAACATTCATAGGAAGTAGTTCATTAACATGTTGGTCGGTAAGGAATATAGCCATTTTGTAAATCTCCACTTGTGTTCTGTCATTTTAGACAGTAGGAGTCATGCTAACAGAGAAATATTCGCAGTTCAATGCGGCTCGGAATAGCATGTTAGGAGCGTTTTTCGGTAGAATACATTGCATTGCCGTGAATCTTGTTGATTGATAATATCGTATGCGTGTAGGATTTACTAAGAATGTTTGACATCGTTGGTTGTCTTGAGGTTTTATTATATGAGTGATAATGATGTGCTGAGTTACGAGTTATTCTTGCAATTGGCGGAGCGTCATGGACTTGATATTACAGATCCCCATATAAGGACTTTGTTCCCAGAAGTTGCCGCAATGTTTAGACGTATTGCTAATTTGAAAGATGCTATAAAAGTCGAGGAAATGCACCCTAGAGCTGGAACTGGCCAATGATTTGTCTTAACGATGGAAGTGAATGAATGGATGTTACAGACCTTACAGTTTATGAACTCAGTTGGTATCTTAAAAAGAAGGAATTATCACCTGTAGAATTGGCTGAAGCCTATATTAGCCGCATAAACCAACTAAATCCTTCCTTAAATGCATTTATTACAGTTTCAGCTGATCATGCTTTGAATTGTGCCCGGGCGGCCGAAAATGATATCATGCTTGGCCATTACAAAGGGTCTCTCCATGGAATACCGGTTGGATTGAAGGATTTGTTTTGGACTAAAGGTATTCCAACTACTTCAGGATCTCTACTGAATGCTCATTTTATACCTGCCGAAAATTCCACTGTAGCCTCACGCATAGAAGATGCCGGTGGATATTGCATTGGAAAACTACACATGACTGAATTCGCTTTTGATGGTACAAGCTTAAATCATCATTACGGTGTTGCCCGTAACCCATGGGACACTAGTCGTATGGCCGGAGGTTCTAGCAGTGGCCCGGGAGTTGCTGTCGCTAGTCATCAGGTCCCGATAGCCATCGGTACAGATACTGGAGGATCTGTTAGAGTACCAGCTTCATTGTGTGGTATTACTGCTATAAAGCCCACCTTTGGTTTAATTAGTAGATATGGTGCCACACCATTGTCATGGAGCATGGACCATGTTGGTCCTATGGGTAGAACTGTGCGGGATGTAGCTTTATGTCTAGATGTTCTTGTTGGTCATGATGTTAGGGATCCTGATTCGGTTAGATCTGAGAACTCACTATACTCATTGGCATTGGATAAAAGAATAGATAATTACAGGATAGGCATACCTAAGGAATTCATATGGGATATTATGGATCCTGCGGTGAAGAGGATATTTGATGTGGCTGTATCAAATATGGAATCATTGGGCATCAAAGTTGAAGAGATTTCTGTGCCAGATCTAGGTTTAATAAATATGGCTGGTAGTGTGGTGCAGACATCAGAGGCAGCTGCTATTTATCGCAGTAGAGTTCTTGAATCCGGTGACCAATTTGATCCTGTAATAAGGTTAAGAATGGAAAGCGGTCTCTTCATATCGGCCGAGGAATACTTGCAGGCCCAACAATCTCGGAACATATTGAGAAATATGCTGCTCCAAGAATTGGCGGATTTCGATTTTATTATGACGCCTACTACTGCTATAGCAGCTCCCAAAATAGAACAGACCCAGACCTTATTGGACGGGCAACAAGTGCCTATACGAGAAGCCTTATTGAGGATTACACGCATCTTTAGTACGGTAGGGTTTCCTGCTATTTCAGTACCATGCGGTTTCACTGACGATGGCTTACCAGTTGGACTGCAATTTGTAGGAAAACCATTTTCCGATCATTCTTTATTGAATGTTGCCAATGTGTACCAGGAATCTAGCAGTTGGCACCTTAATACGCCAGCAATAGCGAACGTAACTTGAATGCAACATGGATTTGATATCGAAGGGTTATATTGATGTTCCAGTTGCAGGGGGGTGCTTCCATTGACGCAACCGTATTTCAGCTTATTGATGGAACTGTCATATCAATAACTTTCTATCGTGCATGAGGATATAGGCACTATTTCTTATACAGGGTATTTGAAATAATTACATATATTGACCGTGCTTGTAGACAACAGTACACTAATGGCTGCGCTGTATTTTTGCTTGGTAGCTAGCGTAATGTTAATCCGATACATGAGTGTTAAACCTTAGTACTACAACGAAACACAGATTCCACATGTCATACAATACTACAGGCCCAAAGATAACGAGTCTCTTCATTCTGTTCGCAGCACTTTTCGCTACTCTGTTGATTACGTCGAATATAGTTGCTGTGAAAATAGTCAATGTCTGGGGTCATATTGTGCCTGCAGCCGTCTTCTTGTTTCCTGCTACCTATATTATTGGAGATATACTGACAGAAGTGTACGGGTTAAGGTTTGCGAGAAGGGTTATTTGGTTGGGGTTCTTATGTAATGTTGTGGCGCTAATAGGATTTTGGATCGGAGGAATACTGCCGGCGGCTTCTTTTTGGCAGGGTCAAGACTCTTATGATTCCATTTTGGGGAATACCCCACGGATAGTGATGGCATCCTTTGCCGGTTATCTTGCTGGCGAGTTACTCAATTCCATGGTACTTGCGAGGCTGAAAGTGTGGACTCGAGGGCGGATGCTTTGGATGAGGACTGTGAGTTCTACTGTTGTTGGACAAGGATTGGACACCATTTTATTTATATGTATAGCTTTTATTGGGACTATGTCAAATAGTAACCTGATCGATTTAGTGATCACTCAATGGATTTTCAAGGTGATATATGAAACTCTTGCTACCCCTTTAACGTACATATTGGTGAACAAAGTCAAGGCTCATGAGGCTATGGATGTGTATGAAGACGAGTTTTCCGTCAATCCATTTTCCGTTTGAACATACGTAAGATTTATGACCCGAAAAAACTCATGTCTCCTGCTATTTTTTCTGGCTATTCTATTATTGGGAATCATTTTTTCTCCACAGATCAATGCATCTGCTAGGGCTATGGGCTTTGTCTTTCAGATTATCCCGTCGTCTCCAATTAGGCCTTTGGAATGGCTAACGCCACAACCAATTTATGAAGAAGTGAGTTTTTATCAGAGTGGAGATAAAGGGATTGCTGACATATATAGGCCTAATGACGATGATGTACATGCTGGGGTGATACTGTTCTTAGGGGTGAATCCGGCTGGCAATAATGATCCTAGGGTAGTTAGGTTGGCTGAAGGGTTAGCAAGGACTGGGCTGGTTGTGATGATTCCATGGTCTGATAGTATGAAAGAGTTTGTAATAGACCCTGGAGAGATTGATAATCTGGTATACGCTTTTCAATACTTGAGTAGTCTAAGTTATGTGGATCCAGAACGACTAGGTATGGGAGGGTTCTGTGTTGGCGCCTCTATTTCTGTTGTAGCTGCCCAAGATGAACGTATCAAAGAAGCGGTAAAATTTGTGAATTTCTTTGGTGGTTATTATGATGCCAGGGACCTCTTGATTTCAGTTGCCAGTAACACCAGATTTTATGGTGCAGGGGAAAAGCATTGGATGCATAGTGACATGTCTCATCAGGTTTTGATCAACCATTTGTTGGACAATGTTCAGGATTTCGAAGAGAGGATGTTATTGGAACAGCATTTCTTGATGACGGACCGGCAAGTTCCATTGCACATGAGTGAACTGTCTGAGAATGGGAATATAGTCTATAAACTACTCGATGAACCGTCGTTATCTGAGGCCCGAGATTTACTAGATAGGTTACCTCAGCAATTTCGGGATGATCTACTCACAGTATCACCGTCTAATCATATAGGCGACTTGCAATCCCAGATGTTCATAATGCATGATTTCAATGATTCCAATGTTCCATCTGAGGAGTCAAGAAGGTTATATAATTCTCTAGATAAAGAAAATGGTGTTCATTATTCCGAATTTCTACTTTTTGATCATATGGATCCTGACCGGTCATTAGGTTTTGTGGTTTGGTCTAAAGAGGTGTGGAAATTATATGTACATCTGTACCAGATAATGAAGATCTCATATTGAAGGAATGAGATTTATGTTATGAAATATCTTACTTGAGGCCTACTCATATAGTTTCGTTTCATTAGGGATTTCACTAATTATTGCTGCAAATTGATATGCGTGAATAGGGGGTTACCTAATCTGCTATGGAATCTCCGACGAACTCGCAACAATTAGGGTTTTTCGGCAATTTATTAAGGTTACTGATTGACTAGCCTATTATCTGAATTAAAACTGTCCGTGGTCTGGGCATGTCTAATTCAACAAGGAAAATGCGTTGCCACTGTCCAATCTGCAGATTGCCTTCAATAATAGGTATGTTTTCGCTGGAACCAAATAGCAGGTGTTGGCAGTGAGCATGGCCATTTGGGTATTCGTTGGCAGTCATGTTAACTGTGCGGATGGAGAAGTCATTATGGCGGTATGAGGCTGTCCGAGGTGATATTCTTTCGATGAAATCCTCCATGTCTTGCAGAAGCAGAGGTTCATTTTCGTTAATCCTAATAGCAGCAGTAGTGTGTTTGGAATAAATTATTGCTAACCCATCGGATATTTTTGACTGTCGGAGGAATTCCAGCACTTGGTCGGTGATATCAATGAACTCTGGCGCCTTACTGGTCTCTATATCAATCTGATAAGTTCGAGTTTCCACGGTATCTCCCTATACGAGCGGATGCCCATTTTTGTGTCGATCGACGACCCACCGTAGCATAAGAATTCCAAAGTTTCAATATCCTGTCTATAATGTGTTGTTTCTCTGCAGTGGTAGACAATAATGGAATGGTGGTTTGATAGTTATTGTTTCCTTGTTAAAAGGAAATGCACAAGTTCTTGGAATTCGTTTCTCAGGGCGATATCAATCTTGACATCTTCTAATGCTGAGATGGCATAAGTGGCTTGCTTTTCGGCAAGTTCCTTTACATAGCCAGCAGTACCAACTTGGCTCAGTATATCGAGTATTTCTTGAATGTCTTGATCAACCAAATGCTCTTTCTGATATAGTATCTTCAGCCTCTGCCTGGATACTGAATCAGCATGCTCTATGGCATGGACAATCGGCAAAGAATTTTTCTTCCTCATTATGTCGTTACCGATCGCTTTCCCAGTCTCTGATTCTGACCCCCATGTTCCCAGATAGTCATCTCGTACTTGGAAGACATAACCTAAGTATTCTCCACAATTAGCCAGTGCTTTTATGGTATCTTTATCCCCATGCCCAATCAACGCTCCGATGTTCATAGATGTTCTGATTAAGGCACCAGTTTTTTTCGATATCATATTTAAGTATTTAGACGTGTCTATATCTGTTCGACCTTCATATGAGAGGTCTAGAAATTGACCTTCAACTGTTTCCAAATATCCAGCTGTAAGTAATCTACTGCAATTTGCTACCATCGCGTCGTCATCGCAATGTTTATTGAGTTGTTGAATAACTAGGTCTGCCATTGTTCTCATTACGTTGCCAGCTTGTAGCGCTTTTGGTTTACCCCATAAAGCCCACAGTGTGGCTCTATGGCGCCTCTCTAAGTCATTGTCCTGAATATCGTCATGGATCAATGAGAAGTTGTGTACTAACTCAATGGCTGCGGCTGCAGGTAATATAGTTGGGATCGATCCGCCGACAGCTTTGCAAGCAAAAATGGACAGTGAAGAGCGGAATCTTTTACCTTGGTTGGAAGAAATCGGATTACCGTATTCATCGGACATTCCGAGATGATATCTGAGCATGGTTTGAAGACCTTGAGATTGGACATTTACTAAACCATCTAAAGCTTCTTCCACATCCTGACGATGATTACCTAAGATGGCAGGTCCATCCTCAGGTTGTATCCAAGGTAAGTCGCTGCTTATTTTAGGTTTAGCTCGGTCCAACCCGCCCCCTATCCCTGTTATATAAATATGACACAGATCCTAATCATATTAATATGGCTCTCCAACCTTGAAATTTGGCTCGGCCATGCTAGCAAAGGATGCAATTAGTGTCAAGAATTATGACTGTGTCATATTAGTTAAGCATTATCGGGATTCACTGTCTAATTGTTCATTGATGAGGTTTTCGCCGTAGCGCAGCAAGGTTTTGGTTCTTTCCTCTGTAGCACTGATAGTTTCTAAGTACAATTTCAGGGCATCTACTGGAGATATATGGTCTACTAGTGTGGGTGTTAGCCTTGTACGTCTGTCCCTAATCACTCTCCTTACGATCGGGGTTATGAAAAAGGCCTCCTCAAGGGCTGACCTTATTTCATCTTCCCTTAAGAGATGTTCAATTGTCTGTGGCATATTAATTTCAATCCTAACTACCATACTATTTATATCTGTGTCGGCTATAGCCTTTAAGATACATTCAGTGGGATCTTGATTCTCCTCTGCTGTGACGGTGATGGTCTTGAACCTCCTGGTCTCTAGGGGATGAAATTCGAAATCCTTTACCCGTTGGCCTTGGGGTTGATGCGGATCTATGTCTATTAAACAAAATCCTTTCTCATCATTTTCTTCTCCGAAATCAATTCGTTCTATGCTGCCTGAATATACTATGTAAGGATTATGGGAGAGTATTTGGTGTTTATGTATGTGTCCTAAGGCTACATAATCTAAGGATCGACTTGCTATACTGCTCTGTAGTATTAATGGATCCCTGCCAATCACCATAGATTGTTCTGAGCTGGTTATCGCAGTATTTAGCGATGCATGAGCCACTATGGCTGCCGGAATAGATGGATCTAGTTGTTGTATGTTGGTATTAATGAGGTCGGTGATTTTTTCTTGGATTCGTTGGTTAATCTGATCTATTGTCAAGTTCCTTGTTTCTTCTCTATCTAGAAATTCGCTTCTTCTAATCCAGGGGAGTGCTATTAATTGTATTGGTCCTCCGTTACGTGTCTGTACTGAGTAAGTTCCTAGACTGTCACCGATAGTTATATTGGGAACAGTTAGGGTTTTGAATATGTCTAATGCGGTTGCTCTACTAGTAATATTTGGAAGGTCGTGATTACCAAGCAATAGGAACGCTGGCATCCCTTCCTGTGATAGTCTTGCTATCCTCTTTGCAAACTCCCGTTGATGGGTCTGAGATGGTTCCCTGCTTTTATAGGCGTCCCCTGCGAACAGCATCAGATCTACTTCTTTGTCTAGAGCGAAGTCTACAATCATATCGAAGGTATTAAGAAAATCTATAAGGCGGGTGTTCAGGCCGGTATTTGAATCGGTTGATCCGTAATTCTCTACCCCTATATGGACGTCTGAGAAGTGTAGTATACGCATAGACTCCACGTCACCCGATTAGAGGTTGGCCATGCAGTTTTTGAGAAAGGGTTTCTATGAGATTGGGGATTGGCACCCGGATTTGAGTCATAGTATCTCTATCACGAATAGTAACGGAGTCATCTTCTTCTATGGTTTGGAAATCGATAGTCACTGCCAACGGTGTACCTATTTCATCTTGACGCCTGTATCTTCTTCCTATGGACTGAGAATCGTCAAATTGTGTTACGAATTGTTCTTTCAAAGAGTAATATATATCTCTGGATTTTTGGAGTAATTTGTCATTCCGACTTAAGGGGAGTACAGCGACTTTCACAGGTGCTAAATCTGGGTGCAGATGTAGGACTGTACGGGTTTCGCGAGATCCTGGATCGGGTTCTTCATGATATGCATCTACTAGGAATGCTAGCGTCGATCTGTCTGCTCCACCAGAAGGTTCCAAAACGTACGGTATGTAACGCTCCTGAATTTCATCGTCGAAATATGTCATGTCTTGACCGCTATGATCTTGGTGTTGTCGTAGGTCAAAGTCAGTGCGATTAGCGATTCCTTCGAGCTCTGACCAACCCCATGGAAATTTATATTCAACATCGTAACAATCTTTTGCGTAATGGGCGAGTTCGTCTTTGCCGTGTTGTCGTTTTCTTAGATTTTCTGCCTGGATGCCGAGTTTTAGATACCAATCGAATCTCTGGTCTAGCCAGTGAAGATGCCATTGTTCATCAGTCTTTTTCCCCTTCCTATTTGCTATTTCTGGGGGTTCTACAAAAAATTCTACTTCCATCTGTTCGAATTCTCTTGTTCTGAACACGAAGTTACCCGGAGTGATCTCGTTTCTGAACGACTTGCCTATTTGTGCAATACCAAAAGGGAGTCTAGCACGACTTGAGGTAACAACGTTTCTGAAATTTACAAAGATTCCCTGAGCTGTCTCTGGTCTCATCCAGACTTGATGACTGGAATCCTCTGCGGGTCCGAGAAAAGTTTTTAGCATTAGATTAAACATACGAGGTACTGTGAATTCGCCACCACAGTCAGGGCAAACCTCATTATCTAAATGATCTGGCCGAAATCTATGATGACAACTTTTGCATTCTACTAACGGATCTGTGAAGCCATCAGCATGGCCGCTAGCTACCCATGCTTGTGGATGCATGAGTATAGCAGCATCAAGGCCAACAACATCATCTCTAGTGTGCACGACAGACCGCCACCACGCGTTCTTGACATTACGTTTTAATTCGACACCCATGGGGCCATAGTCCCAAGTGCTAGCAAGACCACCATATATTTCGCTTGATTGGAAGATAAACCCCCTTCTCTTACAAAGCGATACGATCTTTTCCATATTTTTCTCATCCGGGTTTCCAGCCAATACCTTCCTCCATGTTAGTTACTGATCCATTCTGGAAAGTGTACAACACTAGGCATATAATATGAAACCCTTAGGTGTCTGGAACTGTGCGAGTATCTGTCAATTATATTGATGCGAAGGAGATGAGATGATAATTCACAGGATAGTTATTGGTTCTATCATGGAAAATGCTTACATTCTTGGTGCTGTGGGCTCGAAAGATTGTGTTGTGATAGATCCTGGAGGTAATCCAGACGTTATATTGGAGCAGGTGGATATTCTGGGATTTAACGTGAGTATGATACTGAATACCCATGGGCATGCTGATCATATAGGAGGTGTGTCTGGTATCAAGAGAGTTAGTGGGGCTACCTATGCCATTCATAACAAAGAAGCTTCAATATTGCAATCCGACAATAGATGGGCGGTCAATATTATGCCTGGATTCGAAGATCCACCCATACCAGACATATGGCTTGGCGATAACAATAAAGACATTACATTGGAAGATTTCAGCATCACTATTATTGAGACTGGAGGGCATACCCCTGGAGGAGTTTGTTTTTATGCAGATGGTGCGGTATTTACTGGGGATACGCTGTTTAGGGGCAGCATAGGGAGGTATGATCTACCTGGAGGGGATGGGGAGTTGTTAGTACGGAATATTCATCAAAAGCTGTTGACATTACCAGGAGACACCAGAGTGTTGCCAGGGCATGGCCCAGAATCTACAATCATTTGGGAGAAAACTACTAACCCATACCTGACTGGCGTATAAGGCCGTAACAGCAACATTGCACTAGGATGTATCTAGTTAGTTCCTATAATAGATGACTGGATTTACAAAATTATGCCATTAAAATATCGGCGCAAATACCAGGGCTACAATTGACATTAACTTTATAAGGATGTTCAGGGCTGGCCCAGAAGTGTCTTTAAAGGGATCTCCGACAGTATCTCCAGTGACAGCAGCTTTATGAGTCTCTGATCCTTTGCCGTCGAAGTTTCCAGCTTCAATATACTTCTTGGCGTTATCCCAGGCCCCACCAGCGTTGGCCATAGTGACTGCTAGAAGGAATCCGGCTGATATGGCACCTATCAACATGCCCCCCAAGGCGTGTGGACCCAGTATTAATCCCATAGCAATAGGCGCTATTACAGCCATGGCTCCTGGGAGTATCATTGCTCTTAGAGATCCGCGTGTACTTATATCTACACATCGTGCATAGTCTGGTCGCCCTGTGCCTTCCATGATTCCTGGTATTTCACTGAATTGACGTCTTACCTCATTGACTATAGCGTAAGCGGCTGTACCGACTGCCTGCATTGTTAATGCTGAGAAAACAAATGGCAGTAAACCACCTATGAATAGTCCTACAAGAACTTTATGGTCGAGTATATTTATGGATAGGTCTGATGCCTTAGTGGCATCAGGAGTTATAGCAAAAGCATAGGCTGACAGAAGAGCCAGAGATGTCAGAGCTGCTGACCCTATAGCAAACCCTTTCCCAGTGGCAGCAGTAGTGTTACCCAATGAGTCCAGAGCATCTGTACGTTCCCTGACTTCTGGCTCAAGGTGGGACTGTTCAGCTATGCCCCCTGCATTGTCGGCAACCGGTCCATAGGCATCTGTTGCCAAGGTTATACCAAGTGTTGACAACATACCCACTGCCGCGATTGCAACTCCGTATAATTCTGCAGCTGCAAATGCTACAAGGATGGATGTTACGACTGCCACTACTGGCACTAATGTGCTTATCATGCCGGTTGCGAATCCACTTATTATGGTAGTCCCAGCCCCAGTTTGGGCAGATTCAGCGATTTTTTTAGTAGGTGAATACTCGTAGGATGTATAGTACTCAGTAGCGAATCCTATGACGTTTCCTGCTATTAGTCCAGTAACGATCGACAAGAATACGCCGGTCGCATTTTCTATATTCAGGAATTGTATTGCTCCATAGGATGCCACCAAAACCAATCCCGAAGAAATGTATATGCCACGTCGTAGCGCCCACAGCAATGTGCTCATAGAGGCTTCAGTACCAGTCCGCACGAAAAAAGTACCTACTATGGAACACAGGATACCAACAGATGCTATCAATAGAGGTAGTACTAGTTTAGGGGCATCGAATTCCATAGCTGTTGCTGACGCTGCTGTTGCTATGGCTATGGTCGCTATTATTGAGGAAGCGTATGATTCGAACAAGTCTGAACCCATCCCTGCGACATCGCCTACGTTATCACCTACGTTGTCAGCGATTGTTGCTGGGTTCCGAGGATCGTCCTCTGGTATACCTGCTTCTACTTTACCTACTATGTCTGATCCTACATCGGCAGCCTTGGTGAATATACCGCCACCAACTCTAGCGAATAGGGCTATGGTAGAAGCCCCGAATCCAAACCCAGCTACTACAGATATATCTTGAAATACCAAGTACAAAGTTGATATACCAATGATTCCTATGCCTACTACCGTAACGCCCATTACTGCACCACTGTTAAATGCAACACGTAACCCAGGGTTTAGGCCATTCATTGCTGCGGCTGCTGTTCGGGTGTTTGCTCTCACTGCGATGCTCATGCCTATATAACCCGTTAGAGCTGAACATATGGCCCCTGCTAAGTAAGAAATAGCGGTTTCGGGTATAGACCTTTGTAACTGCATAGTGTCTATAAATACACCAATGACTACGCTAACTAATACCACAAAAACAGCCAATGTACGATATTCCCTAGTCAAAAAGGCAGAGGCACCCTCCTGTATAGCCTGGCCTATCTCCTTCATAGTGTCTGTGCCCTGATCCTCACTAAGGACTTTACGGGCCAATAGAGCTGAAAAAAGCAAGGCTAAGGTACCGGTCGTTAAAGCTATTATTATCGAATCCACTAATATACCCCCAATGATCTAGGTAGAGACACCTGATTGTTTAGGAATCATTCAAGAAGGCAATCTATCACTAAGGAGTTGGCTAGTCAAGTTTTTCTGGCCTAGGACAGTTTGAGCGTTACATTGTTCAGCTTTGAATCTACACTTAAAACAATCACGGGACTAGCAACAGTAAGTAATAGGTGCATGTAACGTAACAATGCGTGGTAAGGTATTGGGAGTAAAAGAATCTACGGCCCCAGCACCGGATGAGAGAGTATAAAATAATCCCATTAGAAAAAGAAATTCTCAGTTCTTTCTAGTGACAATATTTTGTATAATGGGACTAAATCTCTAATCCTATTCCAATTCGCTTAGGAGGCATACACAAATTATGGTATCAGAAAACACTAAGCTAGAAATCAAATACTGTATTGCTTGAGGATATTTACCGCAGGCCGCTTGGATAGCGGCCGAATTTTTCTCTGAGTTCCAGGCTAGGGTAGCAATCTCTATAACGCCAGTGGATGATGGTCGCCTGGAGGTGTATCTGGATGGGAAAACCATCTTTGACCGTAAAGCCGAGGGTGGGAAATACCCTGATATGGAGCGCGTGCGGGAGATGAAAGCCTCGATAAGGAAAGCATTAATGAAATAAAACCTTTGGTACTTGGCCAATTATGCGGTAGTTGGGAACAGATGGCATGATGAGATTGGTAAAGTCACCAAAGTACCTTAGGTAAGGTTTGATGGCAGACATAGGTCTATGTCTCACCAAGATGAGTACCAGTTCCCGTAACTAATGTGTGATTTCTTGCCTCCTAAGTGTTAACAAGTTTGTGATTCTCGTCCTGACTGGTATACTTGGGCATAAATTTATTGTTGTTTAGAGAAAGTAACTGATAGATGCTCCATCCAAACGGTACATAACCCCCATAGCCCAATATCGGCATTTCAAATATGTGAAAGAAATCAAAGTAGGGTATATGGTAAACCCATTTTGGCGTGGCCCAATAATTCCAAAACTCCCACAGAATCCCACATAGCAAAGATCCAAGAGCCACCAATATGGGCACGGCCAAATTGCGAGATGTCAGACATTGAGTGATAGTCTGGCCTCCCCTTATTCCAACTAATCCGTCAACTATCAAAAAAGGTGAAACCCAAACTAACGGGTAGCATAAATGTGGCCAAAAGAAAACACAGGCCTGACATATTAAACCAATATAAATTTGCACCCAAAAAATGTCATTAGAACTACTGGTATTTTTTACAGATCCAGATGATGTAGTCAGTCTATCTCCTAAAAATAATTTGAATGAAGCATCTAACGCCGGTAGTACTGTTGAATAAGCTATGGAGCTCATTACTATGTGTTGGTAAGGAGTATATGATTCCTCATTGACTATATACTCCCAATTACCCACCCATCCATTTACGAATTCAAACCACCACCATACCGGAACTGAGATCAATAGCAGAGCAACATGTTTTCTAATGCCTGGATAACCCTTTGAAGTCAAGGCCCAAAGGACTATGGAGGCGCCAGTCCACATTAGGAAAAAGAATATATGATTCCAGGACGTATTGAGATTCCATAGTAACCACCAACCAGGAACCATTAACGACAAACCTGTTATTAATGGTATCAAGTTTAACTTCTTTAAAACAAACGTCATATGAAAATACTGGGGGCGTATTTGCAACGGGTATAACAGATAGGTTATGAATTAACTGCAGGTTTCTTTGACTACTGAAACAACTAACTCACCGGGAACTTCTCTGCTAGTCATTGCATCACCGATAGCGTTCAGTAGCACCCAACTTATTTGTCCGGATGCGGATTTTTTGTCCAATGACATAGCATCCAGCACCTTGTTGTGATCCACATCACTTATAGAGGTGGGTAATCCAAATTGCTCTAAAACGTTCGTGTATCTGTCTAACGCTTCACTATCAAGTAGGCCCATCCTTAGTCCTATTTTACCAGCGGCAACCATGCCAATAGATACGGCCTCGCCATGTAGCAAGGAGGAGTATCCTGTTGCAGCTTCTAGTGCATGCCCTACAGTATGCCCATAATTCAGTAATATACGTAGTCCTTCGGTTTCAGTTTCATCCTGGGCCACTATGTCACCTTTGATTTCCATGCTCCTACGTACCACTTCAGCGGTTATACTAGGTTCTAGACGTAGAAGTTCTTTTATCTTATTTTCAAATATATGGAATAAAGACTCATCCAATATAAGTCCGTGCTTAATGGCCTCAGCCCATCCAGATGCTAACTCTCGCTTCGGAAGACTTTGCAAGTAATCCAGATCTGCCACAACCATCCGAGGCTGGTAAAAGGCCCCAACCAGATTCTTGCCAACTTCCAAGTTAACCCCTGTTTTGCCACCTATGGACGCATCCACCATAGCTGCCAAGGAAGTTGGCATCTGAACGAATCGGATTCCTCTCAAGAATGTGGCCGAAACGAACCCTACGAGATCACCGATCATGCCACCTCCAACAGCCACAATCAAGTGCCCGCGTTCACACCGTTTCTCGGATAACCATCCATACAGATCCTGCACCACTTTGAGAGTCTTATTGATCTCACCCGCAGGGATGGCTTTTGTATTGGTTTCGATACCCGCCTTGTTAAAACAATCCTCGATATATGCACCATGCATATTTAGGACATTCGAATCACCTATTACGTACACTGGGCCGTCATAATTGATATATTTTATGCAGTCGCCAATCTTGTTAGTGAGGCCCCAGTCAACGTAGACAGGGTATGTTAGCGAGCGAGTTTTTACAACAAATGAAGGCATAGCGTGATCCCCATTTGTTGATATTGGAATACTTGTGTCAGGACTCATCTATCATGCTCCTTAAAAAGCGATAAGGACAATTGACCTTAGCACAGATTGTCTTATTCAACTGAGGCACCCCATAATTCGATAGCAATCCTTGCGACCTCATGAACTGTCAAATCGTCCGTATCTATCACATAGTTCGATAAGTCGTAAAATTGCTGTCTATTCAGCTTGAGTTCTGCTACCGTGCCTATAGGGTCGGGACCAGTCAGCAAAGGTCTCTCTTCAACCCCATTTATATCTTCGTCTAGTAGCTTTAACCTCTCTATTATGGTTGGTGGTCTGGCATCAAGGCAAATGATCAGCCCTGATGAAGCCATTATATCGTAGTTTTGACGACTTAATATCGTACCTCCACCAGTAGATATGACAGAATCATTATGTAAACATGCCTGTTCAATTGCCAGTGCCTCCAACATACGGAAATGTGGTTCACCCTTAGAGGCGAAAATTTCCGCCACAGATTCCCCGGTTGTCACAACAATGGCTGAGTCTATATCGATAAATTCAGTATTAGTCAGATCTGCTATAACGCGTCCAACGTGTGACTTTCCAGTTCCAGAAAATCCTGTCAGGATTAAATTACCACCCATTTACTGCGCCCTCATAATCAACTATGTGCCCATTACTCTACTACACATGGCATGCATATATAAAGCCAGTAAATAGTAGCGCTGACGGTGTGATTGGTATCAGATCAATCTTGTTATTTACTGATAGTGATGATATAATTTGGCGGAAATAGCGTAGGAGTGAAAGTGGGTTGAGGCCCACTTTTTTCTACTTTGCGCGTTTTGCGGTAGCACGGTTGACTGTGTTGTGTCCTGTAGGGATACACGATATATACTTGAATATGGAGGAGCGCAGAGAAATTGAAAAGTGATTTTCTCATAGCGGTAACCCAATTAGCAGCCGAACGTCACCTCCCTAGAGAGGCGGTAATATCAGCTATAGAAGCTGCCCTTGCTTCGGCATACAAAAAAGACAACATGCTCGCTGGTCAGGAGATTTCAGTGTCACTGAACCCGGCAAATGGCGAATTGAAACTATTCACACACAAAGTTGCAGTTGAGAGTGTGGAGGATTCACAGAGAGAAATCAGTATATCTGAGGCCAAAAAAATCCAGAAGTCTACTGCATTAGGTGAGACGGTGGCTGTTGAGAGTGACATACAAGGCACAGGTCGCATAGCCGCTCAAATTGCTAAACAGGTTGTGCTCCAACGACTACGAGAAGCTGAGAGGGAGCTCGTGTACGAGGAGTTCATCGAAAAAGAGGGCGAAATAGCTACTGGGACCATCCAGAGAATGGACCCCAGGAGTATTACTTTGGATCTCGGTCGTACTGAGGCAATACTGCCAGTTTCTGAGCAGGTAATAACTGAAAGATATAGACCAGGACAAAAGGTCAAGGTTCATATATCGGAAGTAAGGCGTAGTATTAATGGGCCAGAGATAGTAGTTTCGAGATCTAGTAAGGACTTACTGCAGCGTTTATTTGAAGTAGAAGTCCCTGAAATACTGAATGGGATAGTGGAAATAAAAGCCGTGGCACGTGAAGCTGGCTCTCGGAGTAAAGTAGCTGTGCATTCTAGTCAACACCGAGTAGATCCCGTAGGTTCCTGTGTGGGATTGAGGGGAATACGTATTCAGAATATAGTCAACGAATTACAAGGCGAGAAAATCGACGTGGTTCAATGGGATTCCGACCTACAGGTTTTCCTTGCCAATGCTCTAAGTCCTTGCCCGGTAACCCGGGTGGAATTAAACGCAAATGAGGAATCAGCTGTTGTGATTGTCCCAGATCACCAACTATCATTGGCTATAGGTAGGGAAGGTCAAAATGCACGTCTATGTGCAAAACTTTCTGGGCTGATGGTCAATATCAAGGGAGTGACTCAGGCTGAAGAAGAAAGACTCCTGCGAGGCGATCATCCCGCTGGAACCATGGATACAGATGCCGACTCATCAGAGCTGACTACTACAATTGACGAGGATGTGTCCGTAGAGTCCGTAGAGAGCGAGATGAAGGACCAAGAAGTGGCTGTGGTGCTCCAGTCAGACGATCTCTTATCTATAGAAGAACAATTGGCTGAAGCCACCCTTGAGGTCGATCAGATATCTGCTAATGCTGATGAGCAAATAGAGGAGATAGGGCTAGCTGATATAGCTGAGACTGTTTGGACTACCCCGGCGGTCGCACAGCAGCCTCAAACCATAAGATTTGCAGAGGATATCTTGGGTTCCAGGACAAATGCCCCGTCAGCCGGTAGAGGCAGGGGCAGACAGAATAAGTCTACTAGAGCTTCCGAAGAACTGACTCCAAAATCCACCAAACGAAATCGGCGTGTTGAATACGATATAGACGATGATGTGGAGGATGACCAACTAATCTGATTTAGTAAGGGCAGGAGCGGGCGTTGAGCAGAGGACATATACCCCTCAGGACCTGCGTGTTCTGCAGAACTAAGGCGGAGAAACAAAAACTGTTGCGGTTATGCCGTAAGCCATCTGGAGAGATTGTTTTAGATCCGAACGGCGAGTTGCCAGGACGTGGATCATATTTATGTAATCGCAGGGCGTGCTGGCAAGGTGCTTTAGAGAAAAACAAGCTAGTTCATAGTTTGCGAGGATTCTTGTCTGAAGAAAACAAACAATTGTTATTGCAGGTTGGCATGAGTTTATCGACAACGGGTGCCGAATAATAAAACACCTGCATCTTGTGAAAAGGGCATTAACACAGTAGATTATATCGAATGAAATAGGTAATTGACTCTCTGAGTTGATATAGACAGATATCATGCAAAATCGCAGAAATAGAAACTCTAGAAACTCTAGAAACTCTAGGCAGAAGAATGTAAATCCAACTAATGGAGTTGGATCTGTTCAGGATTCTCAGCAAACGACCTTGCCGGAGACAGTGGCATTACCCACCACCCTCACTGTGAAACAACTTGCAGATATATTGCGAGTTGATCCGATAGACGTGATAAAAGAGCTGATACGTAATGGGGTGATGGCTAATATAAATCAGGCGATAGACTTTGATAATGCATCATCAGTCGCTTCCGAATTAGGATTTACCGTTACCTCACTGGATGAAGCCGATCAAGACATACCAGAATACACCGAAGTGGATATAGAAACTGATCCAGATAGACTAGTGAGTAGACCGCCAGTAATAACGATATTGGGACATGTGGATCATGGTAAAACAACCCTTTTGGATGCTATTAGGCAAAGTAACGTAACTGATGCTGAGGTTGGGGGCATCACTCAACGTATAGGGGCTTATCAGGTGGAATACAAGGGCCAGAAGCTAACCTTTCTTGATACCCCAGGACACGAGGCATTCACATCGATGAGGTCCCGAGGTGCAAAGGTAACTGACATAGCTGTATTGGTTGTTGCCGCCGATGATGGCGTTATGCCACAGACAATAGAAGCGATAAACCATGCAAAGTCGGCAGAGGTACCAATAGTGGTAGCAATCAACAAGGTCGATGTCCCGGACAGTGACATTGATCGGGTCAAGAGTCAATTAGTGGAGCATGGATTGGTCATAGAAGAGTGGGGCGGAGAAGTTATAGTAGTACCGATTTCAGCTCGTGACCATTTGGGTATAGAAGATCTACTTGAAAATATCTTAGTGGTTGCGGAGATATCGGACCTCAAAGCTGATCCTGGAAGACCGGCGGTAGGGGTGATAATAGAAGCCAATATTGACAAAAGCAAAGGTCCGGTTGCAACAGTATTGATACAAACAGGGACTCTAGAGGTGGGGCAAATAGTGGTATCTGGGGATTCGTGGGGCAGAGTTAAGGCTCTCATAGATGATTCTGGCATGAGGATTACAAAGGCGGATCCTTCTACCCCAGCAGAAATCCTGGGTCTCACACAAGTTCCACAGGTTGGTGAAACCCTCAGGCAGGTTCATAACCAGAAAATTGCAAAAGACTTAATCCGAGACAGACAACGCCTCCCGAACGCAAATCAGCCGATAGCCCTAACCACACTTGAAGATGCTTCCTCAAGCATAGGAACCGGACAGATAACAGAGCTAAACTTGATAGTAAAGACCGACATTCAAGGCAGCCTTGATGCTATCAGGGGAACATTGGATAAATTATCCTCCGATTTGGGAAGGGTGAACATTGTGCATATGTCCACTGGAACTATTAATGAGGGTGACGTGCTGTTGGCAAGTGCATCTAACTCTACAATCATTGGGTTTAACACCAAGATAGAACCAGGAGCCAAGCGGATGGCCCAAGTGGACAAAACTGACGTTAGATTCTACGAAATCATATACAGACTCTCAGAGGATATACAGAAGGCTTTAGAAGGTCTACTAACACCGGTGGCTAAAGAGGTGATAGATGGACATTTGGAGGTAAGGGCAATATTCAACCTGGGCAGGAGAATCAAGATTGCCGGATCATATGTTACAGACGGGCGAGTTTCAAGAACATCTTCGGTGAGGGTAACGAGAGACGGAGAGATCTTGCACTCAGGACCTGTTGATAGTTTAAAGCACTTCAAGGACGATGTGCGGGAAGTCACCGTGGGCTTTGAATGTGGTATAACTATTGATGGATTTAGTGACTTGCAGATAGGTGACTCTCTAGAAGCTTTTCATATAGAGTAAAGTAAACTCTATGGGCACTACTACACTATTGATTTATTGCCAGTAAATTATGCAACTTTCCCGCAGAACAGAACGGGTCAACATGCTCCTGCGACAAGCTTTGAGCGATATAATATTTCGTGAGATTAAAGACCCGAGGCTTATTAAAATAATATCTATTGTCAGCGTTAATGTGTCGAGAGATCTTAAATCTGCCAAAATATACACTAGTGTAATGGGCAATGAAGAAGAATCTCGTTCTGCAATTGATACCTTGAACTCAGCCTCTGGGTTTCTCAGGAGGGCCTTGAATGCCCGTTTGACATTAAGGTCAATCCCTTCATTAATTTTCGTCAATGACGATTCAATAGAACAGGGGACATATCTACTGAACAAGATAAGTGACATCAATTCTGCGGATTCCAGCGAATAGGATAGGGATACGGCAATCTGATGAAAGAAGAAAGCGGAATCTTGAGTGTCATCAAGCCTCTAGGTTGGACATCTATGGATGTGGTTCGAAAGCTGAAGCGATTGACCAAGCAAAAGCGAGTAGGCCACGCGGGTACCTTGGACCCCCTGGCCACGGGCCTCCTGCCAATTTGTTTTGGACAAGCGACTAGGGTAATGGAATATCTAGTAGATAGTCCAAAGACATATATGGCGGTTATACAACTTGGTGTAAGTACCGACAGCTACGATGCTGCTGGACAAATAACCAGCGTTGCTGACAGTTCCTCAATAGGGGTTAAAGATATAGAATCCGCTCTTGATCGATACAAAGGGACTTTCAGCCAAGTCCCACCTATGTTTAGTGCCTTAAAAAAAGATGGGAAAAGACTTTATAAGCTAGCAAGAGCAGGCAAGGAAGTAGATAGACCGCCTAGAGAGGTTAGCATATACAAAATGGATATGCTGGACTGGAGCCACCCTAATGTGACATTAGAGATCCAGTGTGGTAGAGGCATGTATGTCAGGTCTTTGGCACACGATATAGGCGTAGACTTGGGATGCGGGGCTCACCTTAGTCATTTGGACCGAATCAGAACCGGACCATTTGATTATTCAACCGCTCTCGAAATATCAAAAGCGGAAACAGTATGCGCAACTGGGAGTTGGGCGTCCTGTCTCTATCCCATAGATTATCCCCTTATGAAGTTTATCGCCGCGACGGTTACTCAAGATATCGAGCAAGCTATACGTCAAAAACAGCCCGTATATCTCAACACGTCGCACGACGGATTAGAAACAAGCGATTTATGCAGGGTGTACTCGTCCGACGGACATTTGATCGCGATAGCCGAACCTAGTGGTAGCGGCAATAATATGTGGAGGGCAAAGAAGTTATTTAATCGAGATCTGATTGCCAAAGACACACGGAACGCGGTGGAAACTCCATAACGGACTCACCAAACCAATAGCGCCTCCAGAAATGCACCAACCTATCGTGGCAGCGTGATTTCAGTTGCCTAATCTCGTGTCAACTCAAGGTTTAAACGGATCTGACTAGCAATTGTTCAGGATTTCCCTCCAGAACCACAGCGTGCTGGTTATGGGGCAGGCCAGATCCGAAAATCACTGATTTGACTCGGTCCGCAGTTAATAAATCACCTGGTTCGTGAGCATCTGAATCCAGTACCATGCCAGCACCGGTAATCACACCGATATTAGCGACGTGTCCATTAGCCAGGGAGTGACCATGTCTAGCAGATAGCTCCAGTAGCACACCCGTATTGGCGGCCATCAAAGCCTCCTCCTCTGTAATCAGACCTGGGTGTGCCAATATATCCACATACGAAGAACTTACAGCTGCAAGGTTTGTGCCTGGTTGTACAGGCTCAACCACTGTTTCTCCATGAACAATAACTATTTGTGCTCCCAGATCCTTGGCTCTCTGAGCAGCCTCATCTATCAGATTACTTGGAACGTGAGTAATTTCTACGCCAGCAAGCGCGGTTATGCCCCATTGCTGTGTAGCCCTACTACAATCAGCTAACAGCGTCTTGATGATATATTCTTGATCATGTAATCCTACATGATCGGTAACTGCAATAGCCGTGTAATCGTTGACGTGTGCCCTTCTTATTAATTCTAAAGGGGATAGGACTCCGTCACTCATATATGTATGGGTGTGAAAATCGTATATCATATTTGTTCCTAGTCTGTGGTCAGGTGAGAGGATACCACGGAAAACCTAAAACCAACAATAGTGGCTCTACCGGTGTGTTAGTGGATCAGTCAGGGGAAATCTTGCTACTATATTATCTCCAGGGCTATAATCAACCGAGATACATTACTATAAGATATAATGCCATTATAGTGAACTTATTGATCTTTAAACTTCCTTACTTTTCGACAACAATCAATCTGCCAAAGGAGGGCTATTTATATGAAGGTATACTGGAGAGAGCATAAAACTGGCCAGAGGCTTATATTAGAAAATCAAAGTGGTGAGCAAGAGGAAGTGGGAGGTGTGAGACAAACTCCCAGAGGATTCGATGCTCTTGCAAAAACAATGGGATACGATCCTGGTCGAGCACAAAAGGGATTCTTAACGATGGAGGATGCTAAGGAATTTGTGGAGTCTTTCCAACCATGGGATATATTCGTAGGGAGCTTGGAGGTAGAGTTGGATCCCAATGTGCATCCTATGCCGAGTTAAAACATTGGAGCAGATATTAACAACATCAATTAATTATAATTATTCAGATTATATAAATGACAGGTAGATATTATGGCCATATTTTATGATAAAGAAGTGAGAATTTATAAAACAGAATGCGGTCCGTATGGGAATAATGCATATCTCCTAGTTTGTCCAGAAACTCTTGAAGGTGTAATCATTGATGCACCAATGGATCCAGGGCCAATACTGTTAGAATCCGAGGGGATATCAATAAAACATATTTTGGTTACACATAATCATAAAGACCATCTTTTCGGGCTCGAGGAGATAGTGGCCTCTACAGGTGGGCAATTCGCCATACACAGGGACGACAACAATAACTTACCTGCACAACCATCTTATTGCTTTGAAGACAACCAAGTCATGCAAATCGGTAAGAACATCCAAATAAAAATAATACACACACCCGGCCACACACCTGGGTCAACCTGTTTTTTGGTTGGTGATCATCTCTTTACTGGGGATACCCTATTCCCAGGAGGACCAGGGAGAACAGGTTCGCATGAATCCCTGGAACAGATAATTGACAGTATAACTACTAAGATCTATACCTTGGGGGACGATTTATTTATGATGCCTGGCCATGGTGAGCACTCTTCACTGGGGATTTCCAAGGAGGAATATGCAATCTTCGTTCAGAAAGAGCATCCTGCTGATCTCAGCGGGGATGTTCTGTGGACTGGAAGCTAAGCACGATATTTACAGAATAACGGTAATATAAAATACATTTAATCAAGAATATGCAAACGACAGACAATCAAGGTAAGCATCTAGCATACTGCACAGTTTATCCGGATGGGTATGAACCAAGTAAAACATACCCCATTATTTTCCTGCTACATGGATTTGGCGCTAGCATGTATGACTTGGCAGGGCTGTCATATGTCATAAGTACCACAGACTACATTTATATATGCCCTAATGCTCCGATATCAGTGGATTTAGGTAATGGCTTCGATGGATATGCCTGGACAGAACCTCGCACTCAAGATGTTCAACAATTTATAGATGCTGAGCAGAAGCTTTCGGGGTTTTTCGAAGAGATCATGGAAAATCACTCTGCATTTCAAGGGAATTGCCTATTGGCAGGATTCTCCCAAGGAGGCAGCATGACCTACCGATATGGATTGCCGAGGCCCGATATATTTTCCGGGCTAGTTGCCCTGAGTTGCTCTATACAAAACCCCGACGAACTTGCAAAACAATTGCCGGAAAAACGAAACCAATCCATATTCATCGGCCACGGTTTGAGAGATGGTATTGAGCGCGCTAGGAGTTCCCGTGATTTTCTAGAGTCAGAAGGTTACGTTCCGACATATAAAGAATACGATATGAGGCACGAAATAACACAGGAGGTTATGAACGACCTCGTGCCATGGATTCACAGGATACTTGGCGGAACTAACTAGAAGATTAGTCTTTCTATCGCTTGTCATTAACTAGTACGAAAGTACAGTAAACAATCACACTACTATAAGTGGATTGTCTTCAGTTATTATATTGCTCTCATTTTGTAGGGCAAGACGCAGGTGCTTATTCATCTTAAATAGACCATGATGGGCCTCTCCATCATATGACAAAAGGGAATCACAGGACCTATCAGATAACCTGCGATCGATTTCTTGTGCCGTCATTCCCAATGGGTCAATGTTAAAAGAGGCCAGGTGAAATCCCCAGTCAAAAGAGAAGGATGGGATCATCGCATGATACGGAAATACCCCTGAAAAGACGCTTCTAAGCGTGTTCGATATTGCAGTAAACGCCGCATGATTACCGGTCATGCATGGCTCAGACTGAACCGCTATTATGCCACCTTCAGCCAGCCTGTTACTAACCAATTGATAGAAGTTCTGGGTATACAGTAGGGATGCAGGCCCCCCTTCTTGTGGATCAGGCAGATCTATGATGATTACATCGTATTTCTCCTGGTTATCCTCGAGGTATTGCCTGGCATCCGCGATATGCAATTCCAAACGGGGGTCATCAAAAGCCCCTCTATGATGATTAGGTAGGAATTTCTTACATATGTCTACTACTTCACCGTCCAAGTCCACCATAACAACCTTTTGAACAGAGTTATGGGTCAAGGCTTCACGTAGAGTAGCTCCTTCCCCTCCTCCTGCTATTAAAACAGACACTGGGTTAGGGTGTGAAGTTAGTGCTGGCTGAACCAAAGCTTCATGATAGACAAACTCATCGGATTCCGATGATTGGGTTTTCCCGTCAAGTATCAAAGCTCTACCAAAATCCACTGTGTCTAGGACTTCAGCATGTTGGAACTTAGTAGAGCCAGAGAAGATAACTTCCCTAACTTCAACCAACTGCTTTAAATGTGGTGTGAGATATTCACCAAACCATGCCATGTTGCCGTCGGACATCGAATCCCCTCGCTAGGCCTGTTGGCCAATTGGCAATTCAGCCAAAGCCGGCAAGACCCCGCGCTCAATCTCAGTTATGGAATAATCTTTGCTTTCCAGATGCTTAACGATCATCTCGGCCGCTTCTCTAGGCTTGAATCCCTCGCCACAAGTGAAAATATCAACTGCGGCGTAACCATATTCAGGCCAAGTGTGTATACATAAATGGGATTCTGCGATAGCAACCACACCGGTAACTCCCTGGGGGCTAAACTGATGGAACGACTCGCCGATTATAGTAGCACCGGTCTTCTCTGCCGCCTCCAACATAGATGCACGGATGTAACCCAGATCATCCAATAGATCACAGTTACAATCCTTCAATTCAACTAATAAATGGGTCCCTAGAGCCTTCAATCACGTTCCCTCCTATGCATCCAAGCTTTGACCAAAGGGCCATTATACCAATTTGGTCTTTATAATCAAGTCGACCTAAGTATTCGAATTGATGTCGATAACTGCTGATCAGAAAATACCAACTATATTGATTACTTGTGGTTGTAGTGGTACACGCTGCGTGAGAATCCGAAGCGTACTGAAGCCAAAGGAACTTAACACAGCATTAAAGCAACGTCAATACCTAGCCTAAGACATGAATGGGTATATTCATCTAAATAAGTCCGATGCGGGATCTCTTAGCAGCGTTCTGGCATTCGCCTGATCATCGGGTGAGTAAATTAGACCTCGTACTAAAACCACAGGAACTGCATCTAATTTGCCGGATATCAATTCTGCTGCGGAAGCAATCTGATCTGCAGTTGCTGCCACACTGGCATTAAGATGATATCCATGGGCATCTATACTGCCGCGGTAATCTTTTAACGCTGGTATACCAGAAACCCCGATAGCAACGTCCATGTTACCCATTCGCCAGGGTCTGCCGAATGTGTCTGAAATAATCACTGCTACGGGATAACCTGAAATAGCCATGAGCTCCGTTCTTAACTTGAACGCCGACTTATCAGGGTCGGCTGGCAATAGTGATACAAAATGATCTCCTGGTATGTTTGATGCATCTATGCCGGCATTAGCACATACAAGACCGTGTTTAGTTTCCACGATCAATACCCCTCTATCCATTTTGACAATCCTCACAGATTCTCTGAGCACCAATTCCACTAGTCTTGCATCCTTGCTATATTTAAGGGCGAACTCCTGCGCGATAGGTGATGGTTCTATTTCCCTCAGGTCAACAATGGCCCCTTCGGCTTTGGACACTATTTTTTGGGTTACTACCACCACATCACCGGATTCCAAAGGTGTCCCCTGAGCCGTCGCCGATTCGTGTATAATCGTGGCGATGTCATCTCCCTCAGCAATCTCCGGGATACTGTTTATTCCTGTGACGGACATTTTGCGAAGCATTCTACCCTCCGTTGGGGATCAATATTTCAAGAATTTAGTTATAGGATATTGATACAAAAATATCAATCAGGTCACATTGTTAAGTAGTTTAGTACCATCTACTCTGACACATTCCTGGCTCTTAATAGTACTGCTTTACAAATATATGATACATACTGGCAGTAAGAGTAATACCAGATCCATTATGACATACTTATTTCCGCGAAGAAAAATTAATCATCTTATCCTGCGGCATTAATGCCCAATAGGGGTTGACAAAGCCCTGGCTATAGTTTAAATTCCTTCTTGGGTTCAACGGCGAAAGGAACGGATTATATGCAAATACCCATATATCCATCAAGAGCTGGCCCTACTGCTATGCCCCGAATTACGAGGGGAATACGGTATTTGAAAGGGTCGCAAGATACTATAGAATTCGACAACAAAAACGAATTCACGAGGGGGAGTAAATGAAAATACGAGGTAGATTTATAGCAATTTTGGGTTTATTGGGGATACTTGTATCCACAATGACGGCCGCGCCTGCCATAGGTGCTAGCGCCGGTACCATAACACTTACGGGTGGTGTGTCGACCGATGACGTTAGATGGTATGGCACTGCTGCGTCTTCTGGTGGCAATGAGACTGCAACGGTAACGGTCGTAGACTCAGACAAGAACGCACTGACGTCACTTACAGGTGAATGTGACTCAGGCGCTCTGACTGATTTCAAATGTGTACTTGTTGGTACAGCTGGTGCATCGTCATACCAGATGCCTAACACGTTCCTTGAGGATGCCAACAACGATGACCTACCGGACGACTTGCTTGTCAGGGGGTTGCAGGCAACAACCAGCGGATTTATTTCCACTGGTTCTTCAGCAGCAACTGGCGCCATAACTTTGGGTGGTAACCTTGGAACAGCAGTGCACGCTGCTATGACCGGTGCAGTGCAGATAACCGGTGATGGTGCAGTTTCAATAGCCACACAGAACACCAACGTATCCAGGGTTCGAGTTGCAATATCGAACGCTGGCAACGTAACTGGTCAAGGTTTAGAGGCAGCTTCTGGTATCACAGTTGGTGGTACAGTCGTTAACGCCACGACGCTGGCGGAATCCGCAGGTACAGAGGTCATTAGTACCGGCCTCGGAAACAGCGGCGTAACGATAGCTGACGGTAACTTGGATAGCACTAAGTATTTCAAGGCCGGTACAGTTACTCTCACAATTGATGTGGGCAGCGGCTTCGCTGGTAACTTCTCAGTTACAGTTTCTGAGCTAGGAACCGTGGCAGCTCGCTACTCCTATAACCAGGTAGAGACACTGACAGGTCTGGTAAGTGTAGTAAGTAGCTCGCAGACAGCAGTTGCTGTTCCTTTGACACTAACAGAGACCAATGCAAGCAGTGGCACTTACGCAGCCGATATCGACTTTGTCGAAGATTTGGCACAGCACAACACTGCTAACGGAGCAAACAACGCTACCGAGGTTTATGTAACCGACGGTGCTCTTATTACAGCTACTTATGCAGATGAGGATCCTGACGCTGATAAAACAGCTACAGCCCGAATCGACATCAAGGCACCGACAATCGCCTTGACTGGCCCGGTTGACGGGTCTAATACCAACGTCCAGGCTCAGACGTTTATTGTCGTAGTCACGGACGAGGCTTCGGCCGATGGTAAGGCAGCTGGTATTACCAGCACAGACATAGACAACATTGTTATCGCTGGTGTAGCCAGTGCTAACCTGACGCCTTTGCTGATAGGGACTAACCAGTTCCAGGTCAGCTACTCGAGTACTATTACTGCAGAGGGTGCGCACAAGTGGTGGATACCAGTTAAGGACAAGTTGGGTAACACGCCTAAGTTTGCTGTGACCAACCCTGTGACCGCAATCCCTGGTGCAGGTGACCCAGCTAACCCGACAGTTGAGCCAGCTGATCCGTTCATTGTGGCCATAGACACAGCAGCTCCAACAAACGTCGCAGCTAGCACCAAGACCGGTGGTAAGCTGACAACAGCAACAACAACTCCGTTTGCAACAACGCATGCATTCGATAAGGATGAAAGAGACGCCGTTTCCGTGACATTCGCTTTGGGTGCTGGTACGGCTCCACTGGACCCAGCCACACTTAGTGCAGCTGACTGGTCTGTCGGTGGTACCACTCCTAGCAGTGCTGCCATGACAACGGACGGTACGGTAATACTTTTGACGATGGCTACAGATCAGGCAACAGATGCCACGCCGAAGGTTGAGCTGGTGACAGCAGGACTTAAAGACCTGGCTGGTAACAGTGTGGCAACATTCACAGGCACAAGTGGCGTGACAGCAGTAGACGACCTGGAGCCTGTTCTCACAGTGCCATCAAGCAAGGATTTGGCTGCTGATGAAGTCACCGTAACAGTGACGTCCAGCGAAGCTCTGGGTCTTGCTCCGACCATAAAAGTGACTGAGACCAAGCCAGCTAATAATGTGGTAGCTAACACCGCTGATCTAGCAGTGACACAGTCAGCGACAACGACCTGGACAGGGAAATATACAAACGCTACAGGTAATAGTGACCTGATATACGTAGTGGTCGCTGGTACAGACACTGCTAACATCGCCGTAGAAGTTGGTGATGACTCCCCGGTGTCTACTACTTCACCGGATCTGATAACATTCCAGGTAGACGATGCTGCTCCGACGGTGGCCTTCACAGATGCTGCAGGTAATGCACTTGCCAGCACTGACCAGCAAGAAGGATCCATCTGGATCGTAGCAACCTTCGACGAGGATGAGTACACAGGTGACACATACAAGACCGTAACAGTGTCAGCGATAGACTTAGAGGATGAAGATGCCGCTACGGTGACTACGGCCCACGGAGACTTGTTCTCCAGTGACGACAAGGCATTCACACTGGCCGTGAATCTGACTCCTGGTGACTACACCTATGAAATAACAGCTACTGACGATGCAGGTAACGAGGTTACTGATGACGTCGACTTCACAGTCGTCGCTCAGACACCGTTCTCCTTGAGCCTGAAGCCTGGCGTGAACTTAGTGTCCGTGCCTGGTACAGCGCTTGGAGACGCTGCAAACATCAACACCCTGCTTGGTGACAAGCCGGTGAGCTCGGTAGTAACCTATGACAGGGCCGCTGACCTGGCTGGTAACAACCCGTGGCATACATCGACAAAGGATGCAGCTACGGACACATTCACTGGTGATATAACGACCCTGGAACCAGGTGTTGCATACTTCATCACCGCTACTGCCAGTACGACCGCAAAAATACTGATAGAGCAGCCAGAAATGTCACTGCCTCCGACAATCGGAGTAAGGGCAGGATTTAACGCCATAGGATTCTGGTCTATATCGGGTAGCACCTGGTCCGACCTTGACGCATACCTAAACAGCGTCAGTTGGACCGTAGCGTACTCGTTCGACCCGACACCTGGTGTTGGCTGGACAGTGTTGCGACCTGACGGAAACTTGGTAGCCACCGTTGATAATAACGGTGACCCAACCGGTGCAACCGACACTGCAAATGAGGGCAAGGGGTACTTGGTGTTCGTCTCTGAGGACGGAACGCTCACACCGTAACGAGCGCCCTCTAAACAAGGCAAATTAAGAGAAGCCTCCCCAACTCGGGGAGGCTTCTCTTTTTGTGTGTACTGTCAACGTTCAACACCTAACGCGTACAATAAGCTAGACAACTAATTGGATAAGCTATGGTGCAATAACATGTGGTGATGGTTGGACTAAGAACGATAGCCTTGGATGTTATAGAGTTCCAAAAAGCAACCTGGTGTTGTGATGAAAGGAATTTATGGTAACAACTTATATTGATGTAAGGGGGAGCCACATGGCCAATAGATTAAATGGTCAAGTAGCAGTGGTAACCGGCGGCAACAGTGGGATAGGGGAGGCAACCGCCCACCTGTTCGCAAGGGAGGGTGCGAAAGTGGCGCTTCTAGCCAGGAGAATGGACGAAGGGATATCGGTTGAGGATGCCATTAATGCCAAGGGTGGCGAGGCCAAATTCTTCAATTGCGATGTGAGCAAACCAGAGGATTGTGAGAAAGCTATCAGGAATGTGGTGGATGGCTTTGGAAGAATTGATATTCTATTTAACAATGCTGGAACCGGGGATGGGGGTAATTTCCCAAATGAAACGAATGAGGGTTGGGAACGAGTATTATCAGTGAACTTATCCGGTGTCTTCTATATGTCGAAAGCTGTCTGGCCTCATTTGATTGCAAGTGGTGGTGGGAAAATCGTGAATAATTCTTCTTTAGCGGCACAAAGGGGATTTAGTAAGAATATGTATGATCTGTCCGGGAGGGCTCCTTCTGCATCTTATTATGCTTCTAAGGCCGGTGTAGATGCATTCACACGGTACTTAGCTGGTATGGGGGGGCAACACAACATTAGAGTAAATGCAGTAAGGCCTGGTCAAATAATTACCCCATTGTCTACCGGCGGGGGTGAACATCATAGTTTGAAGAAAACATTCGATATGATGCAGATACTGGATGGCCCTGGATACTCAGAGGACGTGGCAAATGCTGTACTGTTCTTAGTGACAGACGAATCTAGGTTTATAACGGGGGAATTTATAAACGTGGATGGGGGCATGCCTGCAAAAATATAGACTGATCTCACCACGTGGATACTCACGCCCAAATAGGAAACTTAAGTAGTTCTAAACAAAAGCCGAGCGTCTAGTAGGTATCCAATGTTCGGGTATGTTAAGGACAACCGGTCCGTTTAGCCTTCCGATTCACCTTCACCACGAAATCTACGAACCAGTTCCCAAGCCCCAGGAATTGCCATACCAGCCAGCAATAGTTTTAGAGCATCACCTGCTATGAATGGGTATAAGCCGGCCCTTAGGGTCTTGTCTAGCACGTTGCTGCCACCAATTGCATCATAGTACGTTAATTCAGCATTGATACTCTGGAAGGCGATAACGAAACCAAGCCATGCCAACCCGAAAATATAAATACTGGTATTGCCAATGACCATGGCTAGGGACACCTTGGTTTTCCTGTCCCATCCACGTTCTGACAATAAGCCTACCAGGTAGGCGCCTAGGATAAATCCGACTATGTAGCCACCGCTGGAAAGATCCCATAGAAGTCCACCAGTTCCAGACCATGGGAGGATGAAATGTACCGTCTTTTCACTAAGGAAACTTCCTGCCGGCGCAAAAGCAGGCATAAGGAACATGCCTAAAAGCATGTACACTGACATACTGAGCGCCCCACGTTTACTTCCTAAGACAGCTCCTGTACATAGAACAGCGAATGTCTGCCCAGTTATTGGTACAGGAGTACCAGGAAATTTTATAGCTATTTGTGCAAAGATGGCGGTTAAGAGAGCGAATCCCACTATCAATGCAGAGTCAACTAATATCCCTCTGCGAAGCAATACCGCATCTGCTAAGGTTGTGGTTCTAGAAATAGATTGTATTTGCACAGGTAAACCCCTTCTAATGAACTGACGTCAACGTCGCGAAGTATAACAATGGCTTTTAATGCGGTCAATATATATTGACACTCCAATAAACCCGGTGATACATTTCAGACAAGGTACTTTAGGCATTACATTAACTGTATATGTTCCATAATATGCTTACCGAACGAAAAACAGCTTTACTAAAAACCCTAATCGGGGAGTATATAGAGTCGGCAAGTCCAGTCGCTTCGGAGTCTGTCACAAAAAAACACTCACTGGGTGTTAGTTCTGCAACCGTGAGAAACTACATGGCTGATCTAGAAGACCATGGTTACATAACAAGACCTCATCATTCTTCCGGGGCTGTTCCATCAGACAAAGGATATCGTTTCTATGTAGAAAGTCTTGCAGATAATGGGAACTTGCCTGAGGATTTCCAGTATTCTGCCAGGGACCAACTAAAAAAAGCGGAACAAGATATTGAGGTATGGACTCACCTTGCTGCAACGGTGTTGGCTCAGTTTGTGAACAATGCGGCAGTGGTAACGTATCCTAGGCAACCTGTCTCCAAAGTCCTGAGAATCAACCTTGTACATGTACAAGAATCCTTGGCATTTTTGGTAGTGGTACTAGAGGCAGTTAAATTAAGAAAACAGCTTTTGCCTCTCACTAGACCCCTCTCGAGCGATGATATGCAGAAATTCTCGAATAAATTGACTGATTCTATGGTTGGGCTAAATCGCTGGGAGATAATGGAAAGGTCTATAACTGCATCAGAACTTGAACGTACCGTAACGGACAGAGTCCTCGACATCATGGAGACTGAGGACCAAGAATCATATCGGAACCACTATGTTGAAGGACTTCGTCATCTCGTTAATCAACCAGAATTTTCTCAAGGAGACAAGGCTCGGGAAATAGTGGCTATATTTGAGGATAAAGACCTGCCAAGGGTAATCTCTTCTGAAGCTCCTGCTACGGGACGTATGAAAGTAATAATCGGTACAGAGAACCACTCTGAGTCACTACGCCCTCTTAGTATGGTACTTTGCCAGTACGGACTGCCTGGTGGAGGACTGGGATCAGTCGGAGCCTTAGGGCCCACACGAATGGAATATTCGAGAACCATAGCCGGAGTTAGATTTATATCTTCTCTCCTGACTGAAGTTATGACACAAACTTATGTCTAACACTTAGAATTAACTAAGTGGAGCCATATAGCTTGAAACTGCTTGCATAATGAAGCACTAAGGCATTTGACATACAACAGCATCTATCCTAAAATCGATTGTCATGGAATACGCTGTAATAGAGACAGGCGGGAAACAATACACAGTAAAACCTGGAGACACTGTCCAGGTTGATAAGCTGGTATCGGAGTCCGACGAAATATTTGAAATAGACCGTGTTTTGCTTCATTCAAAAGAGGGTGAGCTGAAGATTGGTCAACCACTACTGGACGATGTCAAGGTTAAAGCTCAGGTAATTGAACACGGCAAACTTCCTAAGGTCACTGTTTTCAAGTACAAACCAAAGGTAAGGTATATGCGTAAGATTGGTCATAGGCAAGCTTATACCATGCTTAGAATCACTGAGATTATAGATGGAGACCAGCCTGAACCAAAGAGGCGACGCTCAACCAGATCTAGAAAGGCAGATTCGGATGGCTCATAAGAAAGGTGGCGGAAGTAGTCGTAACGGTCGTGATAGTCAATCACAAAGACTTGGTGTAAAGCGATATGATGGACAGGCCGTGTCTGCTGGTACCATCATTGTCAGGCAACGCGGAACCAGGATACACTCTGGCAATAATGTCGGTGTCGGTAGAGACCATACTCTTTTTTCCCTGATAGACGGCAAGGTGAAATTCGAATTCGCTACCAAATATAGGAAAAAGGCTAGCGTTTATCCTAGCCAGCCACCAGTATAGGAGACACAGTGAAAACTGACATACATCCAACATATTACCCTGATGCCACAGTAACTTGTTCGTGCGGCAACAGTTTCACCGTAGGATCTACTAAACCATCCCTGCGTGTGGAGATATGCAGTCTCTGTCATCCATTTTTCACTGGTGAACAACGAATAATTGATACCGAGGGTAGAGTTGAAAGGATGAAGAGGCGCTTCAACTTACAATAACCTCTCAACTACATACTTACACAGGGTCTCATTGCTAGGGGTGGATATTGCCACCCCTTTTGTTTGCCCAGCGATCAAACTATCCATTGAAGAAAGGCAATCTTCGAGTGCAGAAACAGACTATATACGGTGGCCAGGCAGTTATAGAAGGAGTAATGATACGCGGTAAGCGCCATTACTCATTGTCAGTGCGACGTCCTAATGGCGAGATTGTAACCCAATCATCACCTTTGAATAGCTTCTACACCGGTAGGCTTCGTAATATTCCATTGATCAGAGGCGTCATTGTACTCATAGAAACAATGGTAATAGGAATGGAAGGGTTAAGTAAGTCTGCCAACATAGCTCTTGAAGAGGAAGGAACCGAACTCTCTGGGTGGGGTTTGGGTATAATGTTGGCAGTGTCTTTGAGTCTTGGGGTAGGACTATTCTTCATAACTCCTCTACTGGCAATTCGATCTTTAGATACTTACATTGCTTATGACCAGGTCAGTAACCTCGTGGAAGGGATACTGAGACTGGCAATGTTCATGGCTTATATCGTAATCATCGGATTCTTACCAGATATAAGAAGGGTGTTTGCATACCATGGAGCTGAGCATATGACTGTTCATGCACACGAACATAATTTACCCTTAGAGGTTGAACACGTCCGTAAATTCTCAACTGCCCATAATCGTTGCGGCACAGCTTTCCTGCTGGTGGTAATGGTAGTGGCTATCGTGGTGTTCACTTTCATAGGTCGGCCATCACTGCCTGTTAGCATAGCATCCAGAATAATTCTGGTACCGGTGATAGCAGCTATAAGCTATGAAATCATAAGATTTAGTGGAGCACATGCGACGAATCCTCTAGTCAAGTTCATTGTATATCCTAGTCTGGCATTGCAAAGGTTAACTACACGTCAACCTGATGATGACCAAATAGAGGTGGCAATCGCATCTATGGAAAATGCCATAGAGACCGACAATAACCAAACCTGATGTACGCCTCTTGCATGCGTTGATTGGTCATGTCATTAGTGTAACTCAGCCTCTCCTAAGCCTAAGTTCTCTCCAAACATCTTCGGGATCCAGGTCAGCCGCAGACACAAGCACTAGGCAATGGTATAGAAGATCAGCTAACTCTTTGGGCACATTATCTAGATTGCCTGTTGCACTAGCCAAAGCAAATTCTCCTGCCTCTTCGATAACCTTTTGGGCTATGAAATCAATACCGCGATCGAATAATCTAGTGGTATAACTACCTTCCGGTTTATTCAACTTTCTATCTTGAATTAAACCAAACAGCAAATCCAGGATAGCTGGTCCTTTGTCATGGGCATTGTATGAATTATCCTCACTCATGGGTGATTCAAAACAACTCTTTGTGCCAGTATGACAAACTGGCCCCGTAGGTTTAACCTTCAATAAAATGGTGTCACCGTCACAATCTAAGATTGCTTCTTTCAGATCCAAATAATTGCCTGAAGTCTCCCCCTTGTGCCACAATTCACCTCTGCTACGGCTATAAAACCACACTTGACCATCTGAAAAAGTTTTGTCTATAGACTCGGGACTCATGTAGCCAAGCATTAACACTTGTTCTGTATCGGAGTCTTGAACAATCGCCGGAACTAAACCATTGTCATCTAGATTAATCATTACCAAGTATCCTCTCTGAAAATGCGGGTAATTTGGATCTACCCACTGTGTTAGACATATCGACCAGAATATCTATTAAATCCATCAGCTCACTAATCTCAAAATCCGGAGCAATGAGTTGGTCATCAAGTGATTTCTTATCTCTATTGATCCATACAGCTATCATACCGCTCAATTTGGCCCCGTGGATGTCATCTAATAAAGTATCTCCCACATAAACAGACTCGGTAGCAGATACTCCTGTCTCCGACAATACTTTTTCGAAAGCTTTCGGGCTAGGCTTATATGCCTGAGCCATTTCTGAGGTTACTACTGATGAGAACATTAGGCCATGTCGCTCAATCAAAGGCATTATAAAACTGTTGTCCGCATTAGTTAATAATGAGCTTTTCCAATGCTTGTTAACGAAATTCAATACGGGAATTGTGTCCTCGTAAGGTTTTCGCCCAGCCATTCCTGCAACAGATTGTTCAGAAGCTTTGTAGGCATTACCACTCAAGCCTAGAGAGTTGAATGTCTGTTCGAATGCCTCCTCCCATGCAACCTGATACGTTTTGAATGGGGGTGATTGGTCTGGGTTAACCATATCGGTCCTGGTCTGACGGAATTGTATTTCAAATGACTTCCAGCGATCCCACAATTGCTGAGGCCCTACGGCGAGATCTTGCTGTTGACATATGGCACCGAATATTTCGGTCCAATAAGAGGTTTCGTTTCGGAATAGAGTGTTATAGGCATCGAATATTACAGCTTTTATGGCCATCGTATAACCTCAAATCATCCGAACAGGAATACCGTATCTCGACATATATTCCTTAGCCTGGCGAATGCTGTAAATGCCAAAATGGAATATACTTGCTGCCAAGACTGCATCCGCATTACCATGATGCACAACCTCGTAGAGGTGATGTAATTGTCCTGCGCCACCGCTAGCCACAACAGGAACATTAACAGCATTTGAAATAGCACTTACAAGATCCAAATCATACCCATTCTCGGTGCCATCAGCATCTATACTGTTGACTACAATTTCCCCAACACCTAACTCCTGTGCTTTGCATGCCCATTCTACTGCATCCAATCCGCTATCCCTACCGCCGCCACTGCCAGTGTGTGTGTGTACTCTCCAGCTTACAGCACCACTTTTATCATGGTATCGTTTGGCATCCATTCCCAAAACTATGCATTGATTACCAAATGTCTCGGACCCCTGTCGAATCAAATCAGGATTATGTACTGCAGCGGTATTTATAGAGACCTTATCGGCACCTGCATTTAACATTGCACTCATGTCTGAAACACTACGCAATCCCCCACCGACAGTTAGGGGTATGAAAACTTGCTCAGCAGTTCTCGAAACAACATTCAGCATTATATCTCTATTGTCTGAAGAAGCAGTGATGTCGTAGAACACCAGTTCGTCAGCACCTTCAGCATTGTAAAATGACGCAAGCTCAACAGGATCACCAGCATCACGATGGTTTAGGAATTGCACACCCTTAATCACGCGCCCAGCGCTTACATCTAGGCACGGTATTATCCGTTTTGTTAACATTCTACGGTCATTGTACCATAGGCGAATTCATGTATCCTTGAGTTAAAACTGATACAAACGATACACCTTAGGCCCATTAATTAATTTCAGAACCAGGCTTGTTTCATGCTATATAGTTGGGGCTCGACATGATATAGCTCATGCAGTAACATTGGATTCATTCTTTCTTTTTCGAAGGTTTTCACGAGAACCCGTGCCAGCAGATAAAAGGATATTACTCCTAACCACCAGCGAGAAGGAAAATACTTTCACTCCCCTGGAAGAAAATGGATATCTTCTGCGTATTCACGATGCAGTAGAGGATATCCCTTCTGACGTGGCAAATGACATAGCCGATTTGATTATATTGGACTTATCTCAAGGAGACCCGGATATTAATGATTATTACCTGAGATTCTTTGGCCAATCCACAATACCTATCCTTGGTATAATGTCCGACGACCATGGGTTGCCATTCAGCCTCCCATTACAACTATCGGACTTCATATGCAATCCATTTTCCGCAAACGAATTAGTCCTGAGGGTGAACAGAATGCTAAACCTGAATGGGAACTCAAACGCTGAAAGCGTCATTAGGAGTGGTGATCTAACAATAGACCAGGTACGATATGAGGTTTCTGTAGCCAACAGAAAAGTAATATTAACGTTCAAGGAATATCAGCTCCTTTGTCTCTTAGCCTCAAATCCCGAGAGGGTGTATTCTAGGGAGAACTTGTTGAGCCTGATTTGGGAATATGATTATTTTGGTGGTACTAGAACTGTAGATGTTCACATACGTAGGCTTAGAGCTAAGCTGGAGGACGCGAATCATCTGTTCATCGAAACTGTAAGGAACGTGGGTTATAGGTATCACATATCTAAGCCGTAGTTCCAATCATAAACGCGGGTTTGATGGACCAATCTTGGTCACTCAAGATTTAACATATCTGTAACAACCTATCAATAAACTATAACCGCTAAGGGATAGACTTATTTGGGGATAAGTGTAAAATTATGGAATTCATTTCGATTTGAATTAGATTGTAAAATGGGATCAATTGCTGATAATAGTAATTAGAAAGTGGAGGTGATCAGTGGTTTATAAGGCAGAATATTTGTGGTTAGACGGGTCTACTCCGACGGCACGGCTAAGATCTAAAACCAAAGTAATAGCTGATGGAGAAGCACCACCGATTTGGGGATATGACGGATCTAGCACCCAACAGGCTACTGGAGACAATTCCGATGTGGTGCTGAATCCTGTGTTGGCGGTCCCGGATCCCATAAGGGGCGGAAACAACGTCATAGTTATGACTGAGACTTTGCTTACGGACATGAGTCCGCATCCTAGCAACACCAGGGCCGCGTGCGCGGCTGCGTCCGCCAAGTATGGTGACTTCGATACTTGGTTTGGTATAGAGCAGGAATACACTTTTTTTCAAGGGAGTTCCCCTTTGGGGTGGCCTGATAATGGCTTCCCGGCTCCACAGGGAGATTACTATTGCGGAGTGGGTGCTGACGTCATATTCGGCAGAGAAATTGTGGAAGAGCATATGGATGCATGTATATCTGCTGGTCTACATATAGCAGGTATCAATGCTGAGGTTATGCCTGGACAATGGGAGTTCCAAATAGGTCCTGTGAACACCCCGCTAGTTGGTGATGAGCTTTGGATTGCTAGGTGGCTACTGTCTAGAATAGCTGAAGACTATGATGTTACCGTATCTTTAGACGCTAAGCCTGTACCGGGTGATTGGAATGGAGCTGGTGCCCACACTAACTTCTCGACTAGACAAATGCGAGCTGACTATAATGCATGTGTTGCTGCAGCAGAAGCACTAAGCACTAATGCCGCTGCGCACATAGCCAATTATGGAGCTGGTATAGAAAATAGGCTGACTGGCCAACACGAAACGGCCAGCTATAAGGAATTCTCGTATGGTGTTTCTGACCGCGGGGCATCCGTTAGGATACCTTGGCAGGTAGCCAGAGACCAGAAGGGTTATATTGAGGATCGTAGGCCAAACGCTAATGCGGATCCATATGTTTCCACACGCATGATTGTGGAAACGGTGTGCGGAGCAGCCTCGAAATAAGCTAGAACAGAATTGTAGCAGGAGATTGAGTTGTAGATATTAGGTCTATAATCTCAGTCTCCTGTCTGCCAGCGACTATGCATCTCTATTATAGTAACGCCGGCATCTCCCTCGCCGATATACCCGTTTCTATAATTCTTCACCAATGTATTTCTCTCCAAAGCATCGTGTACTGCTGACCTTAGCATTCCTGTGCCCTTGCCGTGAACAACCCTAACACTATGGATACCAACCATGAATGCGTAGTTTAAGTGACGATCTAACTTAGACAAGGCCTCATCTATAGGTAGGCGTCGTATATAAATTTCCGAGTTGGTCCATGTGTTTCCGTTGTATGGATCTATCAAGACTAGTGTCCCTTCGTACAATCTAACAATGATGTTTAGTATCCCTCAAGATTATATAATGATCAAATTATATCCCAGAATTCATGATGCCACTGATTTGGTTGGTAAATGGAGCACATAAGCGATGAAACGTCTGGTATTGGGTCTAATATTCACAATCACATTGGGTTGGTTCGCGAGCCAAGATCTTAATTTAGATAAGATTTGGGAGGTATTCAAAAGTATAAATGTTTATTATATGGTTCTGGCTATAATTGTATTCCTGGTCAGTAATGTTCTGAGGGCTTATCGTTGGCGTTTGCTTATACCAGACAGCACCATATCCACTTATAGACTTTTCATAATAGAAAACATAGGTTTGGGTGTGAACAACATCATGCCGATTAGGATAGTAGGGGAAGCGGTCCAATTCACCCTACTTACAGTTGCGTACAAAATAAGCCCAAGCATAGCATTAGCATCCCTTGGAATGACCCGTGTGTTAGATATTTGGGCCTCTACACTATTGATTATCTTTGGAATAGCGACAATATCACAACGTACTCATTTCTACAATTATGCGATCGCAGGAATTGTGATATCTCTGTTACTGGTTGTTCTTATATCAATGTTGGCTCAACGAAGATTCTCAATACATTTCATAGGCAGGTTTGAGGCATTAGACAGATTTATCGGAGCTTTGGCAATTATTAGGTCCAGGAAGACACGGCTCGTTTTTTCTCTATCTGTAACGGTTTTGCAGTGGTCTGTGTTGGGATTTACAGGTTGGATAGTGGCAATCGGGATAGGCATCGATATTACTTTTATAGAGTCTATTATGTTGGTGCTAGTAGTGATTTTCGTGTCCACCTCGATCCCGTCGGCTCCTGGTGCTATTGGCACGTTTGAAGCAGCTGTGGTATATACAATTGGTATTCTGCTGGATACTGACAAGAATTTAGCATTCACTTATTCTATAGTTATGCACCTGGTGTTATTTTTGCCATCGACCATCATAGCAGTTTTATGGCTACCAAAAGAGGGTGTCAGTTCTGTGGAAAAATTTAAAAACTATATAAAACGGCCAATGCAAAAACAGAGGAATTAAACACCCATGAAATCTAAGAGAATAATCATTGCATTGGTGCTAGCAGCAAACATACTGCTAGTGACATGCGTTACCGACCCAGAAGCTAAAGTGATACCTACTACACCCACTTCTGTTGGGATCCCAACCCCGACCATAGTTTCTGTGCCAATGAATATACCAGGATCTAGGGCCCTAACTATTGCTAGTCCGGATTCAATTGATAGTTTGGACGTACACCAATCTTACTCTGGAATTCTAGCTGCCTCCGGTCCTGGTATATCGTACAGTAGACTATTGCGATTTCAGTCAGGTCCAGGCATAACCACTCCGAGTTCGTGGATTGAATGTGATCTTTGTGAAAGTTGGGAACAAGTGGGATCCAAACAATTTATTTTTAAGTTAAGGGATGGTGTGGTATGGCACGACATACCTCCTCTAAATGGTAGGCAGTTGGTATCAGAAGATATTGCATACAGTCTTAGGAGGCAATCCAATCCCATATATCCAAGCAGCTACCTAATGAGTTCTATAGAATCTGTGGAAGCTAAGGGCAAATTGACTCTTAGGATAGATAGCAGAGTAACAGATTCAGATTTACTGATGAATTTGGCGAATGGAATGACCAAAATAATACCCCCGGAGATTGAGAGTACATACGGAGACCTCTCAAAAGGTCCAGTCATAGGAAGTGGTCCGTGGATATTCCGTGGTGATATGGATGGTGATGGTTATATGTTTGAAGCAAACCCTAATTACTACGAGGAATCCATGCCGAGACTTGATAGGTTGAATATATTAGTAATACCAGATGAAATAACGAGAGTTGCAGCGTTTAGGGTCGGCAAGCTAGATATTTTGGAAACTCCTCCGAGTCAAATGGCCTCGATCATGAAACACCATCCTGAAACGGATCATGTAGTCTCTAGACAATCCGGTACCGGTATTGAATTGGCGCTGAATCTAGCGTCAAGCCCACTAGACCAATTGAATATTAGGAAGGCAGTCTTCGCTGCTATAAATCCATGGGAGGCAATCGATTCAGTGTGGCATAGTACTGGCTATATTAGTCAAGGAATACCAAATACTGATTCTTCATGGAATATGCCTGTGGCGGATCTTCAAGAATATTTGGCCAAACCATCAGAAGCCAAAGAATATATTAGTAGCCTGCCGTCAAATATATCAAGGACATTGACTGTAAGTGTCGCAGATTATGGGGATATGTACATTCAGTACGGTGACATTTTAGCTAAACAATTAGAGTATGCTGGATTTGAAGTTTCCATAGTTCCCGTACCTATTTTGAAATACCCCGGGGATATTTGGTATGGTGGTAAATACCAAATATTCGTGGGCCCTATCCCACCTATGGGCACTGCTAACAATTACTTGTTTTCCGTACTACATAGCAAAGGTGCTTGGAACACACATGGCTATAACAGCCCTTCACTGGACTCTCTTATAGAAAAACAATCAGAAACACTTGATGGAGAATTACGAGGTGCCATCATGTCGAATATTCAAAGGCATATGCTTGAAAAAGCGGTGCGATTCATGCCATTAACTAAGGTATCTATTTGGTTTTCGTGGCCGGAGGTCAGGGACTTTCACCCAAATTTAACTTCTAATGAATACTTCTATCTTGCCAAAACAAGCATATCTCAGTAGTTTCAGCCTAGGAGTGACATATTATAAACCACTAGGTCCGTCACTGATGCTTGCACTTTCATGCCAATCTAGCATTTGAACTTCGACAATTTCCCCTGCCTTCATTCTTTCTACATCTTCAGAACAAATGGCCAATCCATTAGCCAATGTCATAGATGTAAGAATTCCAGACCCCTGGTCTCCAGTAAGGCGGGCATAGTATTGCCCATTCTCGTATCTGACTACCGCTCTAGCATAGACTCTCCTGCCATCATCATTGACTATGTCGTCCTCTAGTACGGCTTTTATAGTTGGTTTGACGAGATCAACGCGGCCTTGCATTTTGAGGATAGCTGGTCTTACTAATTCCTCAAAAGCGACTATGGCACTTACTGGGTTACCTGGCAGTCCAATCATCGGAACGTTATTACCTGATGGGCCTGGGAATACACCAAATGCTAAAGGCTTAGCTGGCCGCATTCTGACGGACCAGAAATCTATTTTGCCTCTACTGGCCAATACATCTTTGACAATGTCAAAGTCTCCTTTTGACACCCCTGCTGACGTGATTAACATGTCTGACTGTAAACCC
>CAZOCC010000036.1:0-17261 GCA_964578255.1 uncultured Dehalococcoidia bacterium
ATTCTAACTGTTAAAGCACGTAGAATGTAATTCACAGGAGTCTATCATTGAATATCTGCTGAGTCAATAAAATGGAAATGGACCGAGTATAATGACATGTGAATAAGTTATTCTTTATGAGTCAATAGCACTGTGGATTGACGGTCGATCTATTTATTGATTTAGAGGTAAATAACCATACCGTGACTTCAGTGTATGTGGTATGTGAGCCTAATTAGTTTGCTTTGTTTCTTGATTGGCCATGGAATATGATGATTAGTGAAGCCGACATATCTGTCTCATATGTCGGGCGTCTGTCGCTGAATGTATACTCTTTATTATATTGAGGCCGTTGTTTGCTAAATCAGGTCTTTTGTGGGAAGATAGTGTCATGAGGATAGGTGCTTTTGAAATCCAAGAACCTGTTCCGGACTTCAAAGATTTACATGCCATCGCTCTACTGCATCCATGGGTAGATGCCGGCAGTGTAGGTACCTTAACGCTGGAATCACTTGAGGAACATTTTGGAGCCAAGGAATTCGGGAAATTGCAGAGACCAGGCAATTTCTTTGATTTCACTCGATATAGACCCACATCTCGCCTAATCGAAGGCGAAAGGGTAATCATAGTACCTAACACAAATATATACTATGCATTAGGCACAGATGGACCTGATTTCCTGTTTATGCATTTGATGGAACCCCATGCATATGCCGAGAGATATGTGAAATCTTTGGTTCAGTTGTTCGAGGCATTTAATGTTAAGCGCTATTGTCGTATAAGTGGCATGTACAACGCTGTTCCACATACTCGACCTCTTAGAGTTACTGGTTCTCCTGAACTGGAAAATATGCCGGGTATGTCTGGATTGATTACGCCTAGACAATCAACTGGGAGCTATCAGGGCCCCACTAGCATCATGAACCAGTTAACGCAAGAACTTGAGAAGTTGGATGTGGAAATGATTAATTTCATGGTTCACTTGCCACACTACCTTAGTTTGGATGAAGATTATGCCGGTACCGCAAAGCTTATGGAAGTGCTGTGCGCTCTGTATGACTTTCCATCTGATTTGGTTCAAGCCGATAGAGGTGTTAGGCAGTATAGCGACGTAGATGTTCAGATAGAGCATAATTCACAGGTCAAGGCACTCATTTCTCAGTTGGAAGATCATTATGATGACCAACAATCAGAAGAATTGGCTACTCAAGACGTGAGTCTTGCTCCAAGCATAGAAACCTTTCTGAAGGAAATCGGACAGAAACTAGACGATAATCAATAAAGCCGGACTAGTGGATTCTATGGGTTCTGAATAGGCTAATCCTGATCTACTTCCCGGGTAATGAATGGTCGGTATATTGAGTTTCTGGTAGCGTTCTGGCCAAATTGCAATGATTGATTATCCTTGACTAGTAAATGTCATTGTGATAGGGTTTCGCTTTAAAAGCTTAGACGGAGAAGAGTAAGAGGTACACCTTCACTGAGCGAACCTGGATTGGTGAGAGCAGGTGTGATAGGACCCTCTGAAGATCACTCCAGAGCTGCCCGCAGAAAGCACCTGTCTGCTGTTAGTAAATCGGGCCGATTTCGTACATCGTTATTGTACGTTGGCTAATTGATTTGGCCATGTGAGTGCCCTGAGTATCTCAGGGAAATAGGGTGGTACCGCGGGAGTATACGTCTCGTCCCTTAGGGGCGGGACTTTTTTTATTGGGGGGATCATGGACATAGAATTGTACGACACTACACTGAGGGATGGAGCGCAACAGGAAGGGATATCTTTGTCCGCAGAGGATAAAATCAGGATAACCCTTAAATTGGACGATTTGGGGGTACACTACATCGAAGGGGGTTGGCCTGGCTCTAATCCGAAGGATGTTGAATATTTTCAAAAAGTAAAATCTCTGTCTCTTTCCAATGCCAAGATAGCTGCATTTGGTAGTACCAGGCGTGCTGACATCAAAGCCGGAGATGATGCAAATATTAAGGCCTTACTGGCAGCTGAAACACCAGTTGTCACGTTGGTAGGTAAGAGTTCAGACTTGCATGTTCGAAGAGTTCTTGAGACTACTTTGGAAGAAAACCTTAACATGATAATGGATTCCATTGCATTTCTGAAAGATGAGGGGCGCACTGTTTTTTTTGATGCTGAACACTTCTTTGATGGATTTAGATCCAATCCAGATTACGCTACGAAATCAATAAGATGCGCCATGGATGCAGGGGCGGATTGTCTGGTTCTTTGTGATACTAATGGAGGATTCATCACATCTGATATATACAATATTGTTAGTTCTATATATGCGGATTTGGGTACTCAAATAGGCATACATTGTCACAACGATGCAGACATGGCTGTTGCTAATACTATTGCTGCTGTTACGGCTGGGGCCAAACATGTTCAGGGTACGCTAAACGGATATGGAGAACGTTGTGGCAATGCCAATTTGTTGTCTATTATTGCGAACTTGAAAATCAAGATGGGGATTAACTGCGTTTCTGATGAACAACTGGTGCGTATTACTGATGCGTCTCGATATGTGAGTGAAATTGTGAATATACCACCGAATAATCAACAACCTTATGTTGGTGCCAGCTCCTTTAGCCATAAGGGTGGATTGCACGCTGCAGCTGTGGCCAAAATAGAGGAGAGTTACCAACATATTTCTCCAGATACGGTCGGTAATGCTAACAAGATTGTAATTTCTGAGTTATCAGGTAGGGGTAACATTCAACACAAGCTTAATGAATTAGGTTTGACAGAAAAGATAACAAAAGATCAGGTTGCAATTTTATTGAACAACATCAAGATTCAAGAGGCTAAGGGATTTCAATACGAAAGTGCGGAAGCTTCGTTTGTGGTAATGCTTAGGAGAAGCATAGATGGATATATTCCACCATTTGAATTGGTAGACTTCAAACTTGTAGTGGAAAATCATCGCGATGGAGATGTGAGTCAAGAATCTCAAATGTCTTCAGAAGCTGCAATAAAGATAGAGGTGGATTCCAGAGTACTAGATGCTGTTGCCAAAGGTAATGGTCCAGTCAACGCACTTGACAATGCTTTAAGACAGGCATTATTGCAATTCTATCCGTCGTTACATATGGTGAAGCTGTTGGATTATAAAGTTAGAGTCGTAGACCAAGGTCAAGACACTCACGCGACTGTCAGGGTTCTAATAGAATCTACAGATGGCGTAACTCAATGGCAGACTGTTGGATCATCAAGCAACATTATTGAAGCTAGCTGGATGGCCTTATCGGATAGCATGGAGTATTTTCTGGTTAATCAACGTGAGTAAAGAGGTTTCTCTGCCAACCAAAACCCGGGGACTACCGAGGCTAACAGAGTTAGCAATACCAATTTTTATTTAATTTAGTACAATCGGGGTTGTTTACCACCAAGCTGTGTTATCAGGATCCATCATTCTGTTTGCCATTTCATCTGTCCATGGCCCTGCTGTTAGATATTTCCATCCCCCATCGGCGAAAATCACCACTATTGTTCCAGAGTCCATCCTATTAGCTACTCTTTGAGCAGCGTTTAGGACCGCTCCTGATGATACCCCTGCAAAAATACCCTCTTTTTCTAAACAATCTCGGGACGATTCAAAAGCCTCTTGTGTATCAACTATGAATCTTCCGCTAAGCAAATCCAAATTCAGCAGCGGCGGGGCATATCCCTCGTCGAGGCTCCTAAGTCCTTGCAATTGTTCTCCCATCTTGGGTTCTACGCCTATTAATTGAACTTTAGGGTTGTGTTCCTTCAATCTCTTCCCAGTACCCATGAGCGTGCCACCAGTACCTATTCCTGCAACCAACACGTCAACTTGTGATACTGCCTGTAAGATCTCTGGCCCGGTGGTATCGTAGTGAGCCTTTACATTGGCCTGACTGTCGAATTGCCTCGTGTTAAACCAAGAGTGTTTCTTGCTTAGCATGTCAGCCATCTCTATCGCTCCCTTCATACCAGCTGTCGGATCACACCAGAGTATATCAACACCAAATGTTTTTAGTAGTTCGGCCATTCCTGGAGTTGACCTGCGTAGCATCACGACTTTCAATCCATATCCTTTTTGTTTAGCAATCAAAGATAGAGCCAGGGCTGTGTTACCTGTGCTAGCTTCTATTATAGTATGTGGGGGTTTTAAGATACCTTTGCTCTCGGCCTCGTCTACGAGGTATTTTGCAACTCGGTCTTTAATGCTTCCAGTGGGGTTAAATCCTTCAAGCTTGGCCATGATACGAACACGTGGATTCGGTGTCATCCTTGGTAGTTCTACTAATGGTGTGTTTCCGACCTGATCCAGTATATTGCTAGAATGTGGTTGCATGTCACCTGTCTATACGGAGATTTGTATTAGATGTCTATCCTTCGATTATACTGCTGATGTTTATAATTGGTAAGGCCGATCTCAATTTTATGAAAGGACAGCGTGTTGACAAGTAGCCGAGCCCAATCTAGAATTCAAGTCTATTATGCGACGGTACTCCCGTGGTTAGGTTTAAGTGAAATAATATGCTGAAAATAAGGTTGCGCAGAATTGGCGCTAAAAAGAAGCCCTCATACCGGATAGTTGTGGCAGACTCTAGAGCACAAAGGGACGGTGCTTTTGTTGATCAAGTTGGTCACTATGATCCTATGGCTGATCCACCGGCAATTAATGTGGATGAGGATAAAGTTATACGATGGTTGGCTAATGGTGCACAACCGACCGAACCGGTACAGCATATGCTGCAGCAGTTAGGAATATTCGACAAGCTGGTAAAGTGATGAAAGAGCTCATAGAGTACGTGGCTAAATCCCTTGCTAGTAACCCTGATCATGTCAAGGTAACAGAAATTGCTGACGAAGATGGACAGGTGGTCTTAAAACTCGAAGTGGCAGACGAGGACAAGGGTAAGATTATTGGTAGACAGGGAAGAGTTGCTCAGGCGATGAGAGTTCTCCTAAGAGTTAGGGCTGTTAAGGATGATGTTCGGGCCAATCTAGAGATAGTTTAATTCCATATACTGCATACCCCAAATGTTTTGTTAGTATGGGTGATCCGTTTCTATATCGAAATAACTCAGAGAATTCCTGTGTTAAGGCTGTTACTGCAGTGGCTGTAGTAGGCACAATAGTTGGAGTCTCGGGGTATACAGGAAAACTCAAAGTTAAGCCGCAAACAGATAATCCAGAGCGTTTTTCACCAGGTAAATCCTTGATAGCTGATGGGAAATCCATGAAGATTGAGGCAAGCCATTGGCGAAATGATTTGGTGATACTCAAATTTAATGAAATAGACACCAATGTTCATGCCAAGGGGTTTTATGGTATGGAATTGACAGTTGCGTTGGATGATGTTCCTACTTTGCCAAACGATAACTACTACTATTTTCAAATATTAGGCATCGAAGTGAGAACTATGGATGGTGAAATATTGGGCAATGTTGAAGAAATAATAGAAACTGGCAGCAATGATGTCTATGTTATAAAAGGAGAAGGTGGGGAGTTATTGATACCAGCGTTGGGTAACATCATATTATCTGTGGATCTAGAGATTGGGTTGATGACCGTATCATTACCACCAGGCCTCCGGTAAGTCAATTCAAGGCGTGTTCTGGTTTTGAGCTTTTGACCTTATTTGTTTCCAGTGATAAGATTTCCATGTTGCAGTAGTCAGCAATTCTTGCTTAGAAGGGATGTTATTAAGATGTCAGGTCATTCTAAGTGGTCTACCATAAAACACCAAAAAGGTGTTACTGATGCTCGTAGAGGTCAGTTGTTTACTAAACTGGCCCGCGAGATAACCGTTGCCGCCAGGGCTGGTGGTGATAACCCCGATATGAATGTTCGACTGAGGATGGCGATACAGAAGGCTCGGGAGAACAATATGCCACAGGACAATGTTGAGCGCAGTATAAAAAAGGGAATTGGAGGTCCGGACGGCGGAGCGGATTCGTTGGAGGAAACTGTTTATGAGGGATATGGCCCAGGAGGGGTCGCGATAATTCTTCAGGCCCTTACCGATAATCGAAACCGTACAGCTTCAGATGTACGCTCCTACTTTTCGAAAGCCGGTGGCAATTTAGGTGAGAATGGTTGTGTTTCCTGGAATTTCGAAAGTAGGGGAGTTATAGTTGGAGAGGTGAGTTCCAACGATGCTGACACCATAGCACTGACTGCAATAGATGGCGGGGCAGAGGATTTCAAGATTGATGGTACATATATAGAAATTTACTCCGATGTGGAGAACTTGGACGCCCTGCGTAATATCTTGGAAAAACAAGGAATGACAATCATTTCGTCGGAATTATCAATGGTTCCGTTGAATACAGTTCCGCTGGATGCCAAGGTTACAGACAAGACCTTGAAGCTCCTTGACCAATTCGAAGAATTGGACGATATACAAAAAGTGTATACAAACGCAGATTTTGCAGACGAAGTATTGGAGAAATACAAATCATAGACAGGTCGCATTGTTTATATATATCCAGGGCCAAATTATTATAGGAATGTTTTGTGACTGAATTTGACGGTTGGGCAGATGTATATGATCGGATCTTTGGCCAAAGAGGTCAGGATCTGCAATTTTATATAGAGCAAGCACAACAGACTGTTGGCCCAGTGTTGGAGTTTGGATGTGGTACAGGACGGGTGACGGTCCCGTTGATTAAGTCTGGTATTCAAGTGGTCGGTGTTGATAACTCAGAAAAAATGCTCAATATAGCCCGCGATAAGTGTACTGATGTCATGTCTGATCTGCTAAGCCCTCAATGGTTAATCGGAGACATGAGAAACATATCACTGGGGAAGAAGTTTCATCTGATCCTGATGCCATATAGAGGATTCCTGTCCATCCTTAGCGTAGAAGACCAAATAAAGTGTTTAAATAATATCAAAACCCATCTTGAACCGGGAGGGAAATTCATATTCGACATTTTTGTTCCAGATCTTCAAACCATTACTGAAGGTTCGTTAATGCCGGTTCATTTGTGGGATGTTTCCGATCCCAATACGGGTAATACGTTGGTGATATGGGATCAGAGCACATTCGACAATCATAATCAGATTATCAATATACGGCTAATGCTTGAAGAAGTGGATGCAGACGGCATCGTGCTGAAGAAATCGTATAAACAATCCCAAATAAAATATATACATCGTTACGAAATGCAACACCTATTAGAGCTTGTTGGTTTTGAGATACTGGATTTGTATGGCGGTTTCGAGTACCAAGATTTCGATATTGATGCCACCGATATGGTATGGGTGGTACGGTACAATGGTTGATTTTGGCAATATTAAAGTAGGGTTTATATGGAATGTCTTTTGCTTTCTATAAATCAAAATGTTTGATTGAATTCAACTGTGCCAAGTACTAACATGTACATGAATAGTATAAATATACGTTTGCACTGTCTATTGTGATCCGTCTGGCGTGATCTACTACCCCCACCCAGATTTGTGAGCAATATTCGCCTGAGTGTGAGGATTCCTATTATGCCTGATTTTAAGTTACATTCGGATTATTTGCCTACTGGTGATCAACCTCGAGCTATTGAACAGATTGTTCAAGGGATTAATGGTGGGCTTATGCACCAGACCTTGCAAGGCGTTACTGGTAGCGGGAAGACATTTACGATGGCCAACGTAATCCAAGAAATTCAAAGACCTACATTGGTGGTTGCGCACAACAAAACTTTGGCTGCTCAATTAGCTACCGAGTTCAAACAATATTTCCCTGAGAATGCGGTCGAATATTTTGTTTCATACTATGACTATTTTCAGCCAGAGGCATATGTTCCTCAGACAGATACCTATATAGAGAAAGATTCGGATATCAATGACGAAATTGATAAACTGAGACATTCTGCTACCAAGGCTTTATTTACAAGGAATGATGTGATAATCGTGGCCTCTGTATCGTGTATATATGGACTTGGATCCCCAGATGAATATCAGAATTTTGTTATATCACTGACAAAGGGTGAACTCAGCAACAGAAATAGACTGATACGCAGGTTGATTGACCAACAATATCAGAGGAATGATACTGATTTGTCTAGAGGTAGATTTCGTGTACGTGGGGATTCACTGGATATTTTGCCGGCTTATGAGGAATTGGCTGTTCAAATACAGTTTTGGGGTGACGAAATAGAGAGAATAATAGAATTAGATCCGTTGACGGGAGAAATTCTTTCGGAAAGGAATTCCATTGACATATACCCTGCCAAGCATTTTGTTACCTCTAAGGAGAATCTGACTCTGGCTATAGATGAAATACGAGCCGAATTACTAGAGAGAATAAATTGGTTCAGAGATAATGACAAGTTGTTGGAGGCACAGCGTATTGAGCAACGGACAAACTATGATCTGGAGATGTTGAGAGAAGCGGGTTATTGCAGTGGTGTTGAAAACTATTCTGCACCACTTGGTAGACGAGCAAAGGGGAGTACCCCTTGGTGTTTACTGGATTATTTCCCTGATGACTACTTGTTATTTATAGACGAAAGTCACATAACAGTACCGCAACTGAATGGCATGTATCACGGGGACATTGCAAGGAAGCAAACGCTTGTTGACTATGGATTTCGCCTTCCTTCTGCTCTGGATAATCGGCCATTGAATTTTGATGAAATACAAGAACGATTGAATCAAGTGATATATGTATCTGCTACTCCAGGCAAACATGAATACCGCAACAGCGAGCGGATGGTAGAGGCCGTCATTCGCCCCACAGGGTTGTTAGATCCAACTATTGAAGTAAAACAAACTAAGGGGCAGATTGATGATTTGCTATATCAGATTCGTAACAGAATTGAATCTGGGCACAGATGCCTAGTTACAACTCTGACTAAGCGAATGGCTGAAGAGTTGGCAGATTACTTATTGGAGATGAATGTAAAAACTCATTATCTACACTCAGACATAGATACTCTAGAACGGAGTGAAATACTGCGTGATTTAAGATTAGGTGTCTACGACGTGGTGGTGGGTATCAATCTTCTTAGAGAGGGACTAGATTTGCCAGAAGTTAGCCTGGTAGCAATATTGGATGCCGACAAGGAGGGCTACCTTCGTTCCGCATCCTCGCTCATACAAACTATTGGTAGAGCAGCAAGGCATGTTGATGGACATGTAATTATGTATGCGGATGTTGTTACTAAATCAATGGAGAGTGCTATTAGTGAAACTTATCGTCGTAGGGAAATACAAGCGGGATATAATGCTAAAAATAATATCACTCCTCAGGGAATAAGGAAGGCTATTCGAGACATAACTGATAGGATTAAATCAACAGCGGCAAGTACTAATGTCATGAGTTATGATAAGGATATACCGAGGGATGGCATGTTGAGGATTATAAAAGACCTAGAGTCGCAGATGAAATTAGCCGCAAAATCTCTGGAATTTGAGAAAGCCGCACTTCTACGTGACGAGATCGTGGAATTGCGTAAGGTTATGGCCTCTGGCAGGGAGCCTGAATATGATTCACAACTAATTAAGAATAATTTGTGAAGTTGTTCTGATTTGTTTGGAAACACTATGGAGGACCGTTGTTGCAACACTTTTGTCTAGTAATTGATGTAACAGCCGTTGAATAGAAGATGAAGAGCACTTCGGCAATACATGAAAACAGCCTAGTTAGATTATTATCTATAATGGCTGGCATATCTCTATTGGCTGCTGCTGGGGTGTTAATATTTGGGGCATTTACAGTCCCGGAACCTTTTCTTCAGGGACCTGCCGTAATTGCAACCATTATAATCAGCATACTTACGGTTCATGGTGGTTCCAAATTTGTTGATGGCCACAGTACTAAGGCCCTCTGTTATTGGGGATCCAGCGTTTTTGTGTTGATCCTTATGCCTTCATTACAGATGCTGCCAATAGAGTACAATTCTATCGCTCTTTTGAATGTGAGGGCTTTAGCTCCACCATTTTGGCAATATGTTATTGCGGTGCCTATTGTCAGTTTCCTGTTCATGAATACTCTCATACCTACAATTGGTCCGAATCGCACATCGAATTTCTTGTCACTATTGGGACTTTTTGCTGTAATGAACTTCTTGTTCTTCTATACAGTCTTGATTGCAGATGTTGCCAATAAATCGAACCTAATGTTCATACCTGAGAAGATGAGCTTGTTGTTCTTTACACCAATTATTGTGAGCGTAATGGCACTTTTATCCGTTGTGCTATTGCGTAAGGGACTGCATGCAGTTGGCATCTTCCTATTGATCTTCATTGGCTTAGGGATTGAATTGGTTTCTACTTGGTCCTATGATGGCCCACATTTCCTTGCTGAATCCAGATACATATCATATGACTACTATCCTCTTCTACCAATGTTGGCCGGTACTTTGACTGGTATACTTTTGTCTGTCATCGCTGTTGTGGCAATGTGGCAGCTCTACTCTTCAAGGTTGCTGGTTTATAGTTATAGTGAAGCAGATCAGGATCGAATATAGAGGAGGCGACATTCTGACCGTGAAGAGAATATACGCGATATCGGCAGTGTTGTTGGTTGTGTTAATGATGGCTCTCGGATCTGGCATAGCAGTTTATTATAGATTGCTCTTCTTTATGCTGTTGTTAACTATATTTGCACACTTATGGGCAAGGATTAACTTGTCAAATATTTCCATCACCTTTGCTAGAAATTATGAGAAACTTCAGGTGGGGGCATTCGTTGAGACCACAGTTATTCTCAAGAACAAGAGTTTCTGGCCGAAGTTTAATCTTGAGATAAGTGATTTATCGGAGATTCCAGGGCCGACAATTGTGTCTGTTTTTAATATATTGCCGCACGGTGAGGCTACATTGAAGCTTGTTATTCCGCTGTTGAAACGAGGGATTTATAATGTGAAGTCACCGTCTATATACAGTGTGGATCCATTCGGTATATTCAATCTTCGGAAAGTACATCCTGGGATAGACAGCGTCACGATTCTGCCTTATACCGTCGATATTGCACATTTGGCTCTCTCAGATTCTCTCACAGAAGGTGAAGGGGAATCCTTCAACTACAGGGGAAATGCGAATACATCCGTGTCGACGATAAGGGAATACCAACACGGTGACAATACCAGATACATACATTGGCCAGCCACTGCGAAGAGGGGTCAGCTGATGCTCAGGCAATTTGATACTGACGCTGATAAAGTGATATGGATCCTACTGGATCTTGAAGATGTGCCAGGTTCCCATGATAACCCAGACTCTATGGTGGAATATTCAATAACAGCTGCTGCGTCCATTGCTAAAGTGTATTCCGAAACAGGTTGGGCTGTAGGTCTTATGTGTCACGGGGGTGATGAAATATTGCTTGAACCAAATACCGGAGAGTCCTATCTGGCACATATCCTTTTGAACTTGGCGAAGGCAAATATTAGAGGGTCAATCCCGTTGGCGGATCTCATTGATGATTGGCAATTTCAGGCGATGTCAAGATCGTCTTCGTTAGTTGTTGTAACATCTTCTTTGGAGAACAGATGGATCACCTCTTTGTTCGCATGTCTGCATAGAGGGGTTTCGGCGGCAGTAGTTTTCGTTGACCCAGCTTCATTCGGCGTTATGAGCAGTGGAGATTCAATAATAGAAGATCTTAATGGAAAAGGCATATCGACTTATATAATCAGGCAAGGAGATGATATGGTTGAATCTCTGTCACCAATTAAGCCTGTCGATTTGTCAGTCGCAGAAAGCGCAAAAGTCGAATAACAATTTTTATAGATAGAAAGTTATTGAAATTTTACACATGATTATAGACAGAACGTTTGTGAAGGTCAGTCCAATTTTCTTGTTGCAACTGGCAATTTTAATAACTGTCTCTTCATCTGTAGAATCCGCAGGTTGGGTTGAATCTCCACCTTTATGGCTCATCGCGATACTAGCTACATGTTTGTCTATGGCTACAATCAACCAAAATAGATCCAGTTTTGTGAATCACTGGTTCTCTTTAATTACAGGATTGTCGATCACATATATATCCGGCCTTTACTTGTGTCAGGCGGAGAATTGGTATCTGAGATTCCAGGAACTTCATAGCAGGGCCTGGTCGTGGTGGCTAGCCGTAATGGGAGAGGACGCCACAACTGACACTCTGCCACTATCTGTCCTTATAGTGGGCGTGACATGGATGCTTTCATATGTGACTTCTTGGTACTTGTTTAAATACAAACTCGTGTGGGCCAGCGTATTGCCCTTAGGAGTAGTTCTGACAATAAATATCACATATTTGCCACAGGGCTTCTCGTATCACATATTAGTTTTTCTTGGCTTAATGGCCTTGATGTTTATTCATAGTACTAATGGGTATCGGATTGCTGTTGTAGAGTCTAGTGGCACTAATATGCCTCGATATGGTAATGCCATTTCTATGTTCATGGGTTTGTTGCTAGTAGGCATTGTCCTAATTGCTGCCGGCATTATGCCTATTGGAAAGAAACCACCAGATCCGTTGCAATGGGTGTTTAAACCAGCTGACCGTGCCATGTATGAATTGCAAGATGAGCTGTACAGGATATTCGGTGTGGTGCCTGGCTATAACCAATCCCCTATACGTTTCTTCGGCTCTTTATTACCGTTGGTCAGGCCCATTTCTACGTCAGAGGATGTAGTCATGGTATCGGATTCCGAATATCCTCTTTATTGGTCGGCTGTAGCTTACGACGAATATACTTCTAAGGCTTGGAAAGTACAAGAAACCGAATCAAGGCCGGTTTTAACTACAACCGTAAACATAGAGGAAGACTCAGCTGAACAATCAGCCCCTGATTCGGGTTTACGATATCAAGTTGATATGCACGTAGACTCCCCGTATGTCTTAGTGGCCGGCGAGCCCACGGAATTGAACCACGCCGCCATTCAGACATTACCCATCTCTACCAGATTCATGGTAAATCTTGAAGATGAAACACTTGATAGTATGTTACCTTTAGAACTCCAAAAACTAACTAGGGATATCACTACTAAGGTCCCTGGTACAGGTTCCATAGAAACTATAGATATACCTACCAACTTTATGGTCACCAAGCTGATTGAATCTAATGAGGAATCCTCACAAGATTCCATTATTGATCTGGTATCTTGTGAGCCTGGTTGTGCCTACCCGTACGAAGTGGCATTGGCTAGAGCATTGGATGGTAATGATAGGATATCAGCATTGGAGCTGATTAAAACAAATCTCCAGAATTCTACTGTTGCTATTAAACCAATTGAGCCTTTAGGTGAAGGTAGTAAGTATTCAGCTGTATCTGAAATTCATTTTGGTAGTGAGGAAAACCTCAGATCCTCTACAGGGAGTTATCCTTCTGATGTTTTTGACAGATATGTTCAAACACCAGAATCATTACCGGAGAGAGTATCAAGTTTGACGGAAGAAATCGTCAAGGATGCTGTAACTCCCTATGGCAAGGCTTTGTTGATTGAAGACTATTTAAGAAATCTCGATTATGATGCATCGTATCAGGCAGTCCCACACGATGCGGACACTGTGGATCATTTTCTTTACGATTCTAGAAGAGGCCATAGCGATTATTTCGCCTCTGCTATGGCCATGATGCTGAGAACCCAGGGAATTCCAACACGATTAGTCTTGGGTTTCGGGCCGGGTGTGACAAATCCCGACAAACAGGGTTTTATAGTGAGAGATGTTGATAATCATTCATGGCCAGAAGTCTATTTTTCTGGCATTGGCTGGGTCCCATTTGAACCCACCCCAATATACGAAACCAGATCCAGAGGACTGCCATCTACTTATCAGGAAATTATGGCAATACAACTGGAGTCATATGATGCTGGCCTGGGTCAGGACATGCTGGGCTCATATGGTGATGTAGAATTGGGAGATTCTGATGAAGACATGGCAATATCTGAAGATGGCACAGTTAACAACCAACAAGGTGGTCCACTGTCCGGTGGTATGGGTATGAGAATGCCTCCATCTAGATATTTTGGAACCCCTATAGGGTTTGGAGGCATTTTGTTTGCTGTGATACTAATTTCGATCACATCTCTATTTATTGCAACATGGACCACGAAGTACTTTAGACTCCTTAATAACAGTATAGCCTATGAGAAATTGTTGGGTTTATTTGGTTTTGTTGGTATTCGCAGGACTGCTTCTCAAACTGCATATGAATTTTCACATCAACTCGCAATAGAGGCACCAGCATTGCAATCTGATCTATCTACCATATCTGAGAGTTATGTCAGGCTTAGATATGGTGGTTTGATTCCTGCCAGCAGTGAGATTGAAGACATCAAATTAGCTTGGAAGCGCATCAGAAATTGGTTATTTGCTGGTTTATGGTAATAGTGTGATTGATTGCCATAGTGAAATACCTTTATTTGATAAATTGACTTTTTATTGTGTTAGACTGTTCTTGGATGTCTGCAGATGTATTCTTAATTGTGGGGGATATGACTAATTGGAGCGATTATCAGAAGCTTCAGATATAGCCAAAAGGCTTTCTGACAACGTTAAGAGTGTTGTCATTGGTAAAGATTCAGCGATAGAGTTGGGTTTAGTGTGTCTTTTTGCTAACGGACACCTTTTAATTGAAGATGTTCCTGGTCTTGGTAAGACTACTCTCGCTAAGTCTATCGCTATTTCTTCTGGATGTAGTTTCAAACGCATACAATTTGTTCCAGACATTCTGCCCAGTGATATAACTGGGGTCAATATGTATAACCAAAAGACAGGAGAATTTGAGTTTCGTCCTGGTCCATTGATGGCACAGGTTGTTTTGGCGGATGAAATTAATAGAGCTCCTTCCAAGACTCAAGCAGCATTATTGGAGTCCATGGAAGAACGTAAGTTAACCGTAGATGGTATCACTTATGACCTCGGCAAGCCCTTTTTCATAGTCGCCACCCTGAATCCAGTTGAATATCATGGCATATTCCCATTACCAGAGGCGGAATTAGATAGATTTGCTGTGCGGGTTAGCCTTGGATATGCCGATATTGAACATGAAATGGCTATATTGAGTAGCCAGGAAAAGCAATCTCCCATCGATTCCCTGAGTTCCGTAACCAATCCTGAAGAAATAATCATGGTGCAACAAGAGGTAACCGGTATATATGTGGACCCATTGGTTGCCAGGTACATAGTGGCTCTGGCACAGGCCACTCGTCAACATAAAGATATAATATTGGGAGCATCTCATAGAGGTTCGCTCGCCCTATTCCGATGCACCCAAGCCCTGGCGCTTATGAGAGGCCGTGAGTTTGTGGTACCAGACGATGTCAAAGAATTGGCTGTGGCTGTACTAGCTCATCGACTAATAATATCTTCAGATGGTCGTGCTAGAGGTATTGATGGAGCTAAGGCAATATCATCTATAGTGGATGATACTGATATTCCTGGTGCTGGGCTCTGATAATGGCAAAGTTTTGGCGCAGGCTAAATGCCCATTATATGGTACCCGGCATCTACTGGAACTATGGTGCCCGTTATACCTGTTGAAAGGTTAGACACTAAGAAAAGGGCTGTTTTTGCTACTTCTAGGTGAGTTATATTTCTTTTCAAGGGAGCCCTTTCTGCGTGAATTCTTCTCATATCTGGAAATCCATGTATGCCACGTGAAGCCAACGTTTCTAGTGGTCCGGCTGAGATAGCATTTATTCTTATGTCGTCAGGTCCATATTCTTGAGCTAGTTGTCGCACGGCATTTTCTAATGCGGCTTTAGCTGTCCCCATGACATTATATCCAGGAAAAACCTTCTCTGATGCTTGAAAAGTCATGGCTACCACGCTACCGCCCGGTCTGATGAGTGGGGCAGCATATCTAACCATTGGTATCAATGAATATGCGCTTATGTCTAGAGACATTAGGAAGCTTTCTCTGCTAGTTTTAGAGAAACTGCCTTTCAGGTCGTCTCTATTAGCGTAGGCCACGCTGTGTATTACAAAATCTAGGGTGCCTAGATTCCTCTTAACTGTCTCAAATGAGTTAGCAATTGATTCATCATTACTGACGTCACATTCAATAAGCACATGGTCACCTATAGAACGAGATAGCTTAGATACTCTGTCGCCGAATCTTTCATTCTGATAAGTTATTGCCAGCTTGGCCCCTGCATTGCTGAGTATTTCCGCTATCGGCCATGCGATGCTATGCTCGTTCGCAACCCCGAATATTATGCCAGTCTTATCTTTCAAGTCTATCTCATACATCTATGTACCACCTTGTGATTATTTGTAACTTGGATGATATAAGTCAGAATACCAGATTACCCTAGTCTACGAAAATAGGGTGGATTGATTGGTATCATTGGTGGCCTTCGTTGACTTAGTGTATTCTATAACTCTAATGAGTTATTATGACCTTATTCTAGTACTACTAGCCTCAATGACCCCAATCGGTGAGCTGAGATTGTCCATACCTTTGGCGATTTATTCATACGACTTACCCTGGCAGACCGCCTTATTAATATCTGTATTAGGGAACATGGTGCCAGTAGTTTTGCTGGTTTTTGGGATAGACAAAGTATGCTCTATTTTACTCAGATACAATAACCCCATCGGTCGACTGTTGATGTGGCAACAGAGACGCATAATTCGCCTGCAAACTAGAAGGTTTCAATCCTATGGTGCTGTGCTGCTTGTGATGTTAGTTGCAGTACCTTTGCCAATGACAGGCGCGTGGACTGGCTCTTTCGCAGCATGGACATTTGGAATACCTCCTAGTAGGGCCATTCCACTTATAGCAATAGGAGTGGCTTTAGCCGGAATTATTGTCACATTGGTAACCATGACCGGTATGTATGCCAGCAACATATTATTGGCGTATTTTCACGGTAATACGTCTTTAATGTAACACAATAAAGGAACCACATATCGTTATCAAAATTGGAGTTTTAAGACTAATATGTTTTATAGGCTTGGCTAATTGATCCCCAGTTGCTAGAATGTGCGGGCCTTCTCTTTAGCCCCAGTAGCTCAAAGGATAGAGCGACGGCCTTCTAAGCCGTAGGTTGCGGGTTCGAGTCCTGCCTGGGGTACCATAGACATGGTTCATTCTCCCGTTCTTATATTCAGCAATGTTGATTGGCCTCCTCAAAGCTCTCATTATGACCGGATTACGGTATAAATTCCCGTGATTATTGAAATACAGGTTTGTGATAAAAGGGTCTGGGTTAGACAATTGCTAATAATACAAATTGTTGACATGCTGTCTTCAATCCTCTATACTGCGGCCTCATATCGAGATATCGCCTACGTCTACAAGTTAATGTTTAATAACATGCGTGACAAATATAGCGTCTCTGAAAATATAGAAGGATC